>JADZCY010000381.1 GCA_020851325.1 Acidobacteriota bacterium
CGAGCAGGCGTCGGCGCATCAGAGTCCCGCGCGGGTCTCCTCGGCCATGAACTGCACGACTTTGCTGAGATCGCCGTCGGCGCGCTCGAACACTCGCAGTTGGCGATCGGCGCCGGTGCCGTGCTCCATGATCCAGCGAACGTGCTCGATCTCGCGCCGGCTGCCGAGTTCGTCGACGGCCTCGTCGACCATCTGCAGGTATTCCTCGAGCAACTGCCGTGCGGGCACTTCGGTCTCGCGGCCGAAGTCGATGAGCGAGCCCTCGATGCCGTAGCGCGAGGCGCGCCACTTGTTCTCCATGATGAGGGCACGGCTGTAAGGACGCCAGGCCTGGTTCTTCTCGTGCAGCTTCCACAGTGTGTAGACCGTCGCCTGGATGAGCGCCGCGATTCCGAGCGTCTCGTCGACGCGCATCGGCAGGTCGCAGATGCGGATCTCGATGGTCGGGAAGAACGGGTGCGGGCGCACGTCCCACCAGATCTTCTTGGCGTTGTCGATGCAGTTGGTGCGGATGAGCAGGTTGACGAAGCCCTCGTAGTCGGCCCAGCTGTTGAACGTATCGGGGATGTTGGTGCGCGGAAACTTGTCGAACACCTTGCAGCGGTACGACTTGAGGCCGGTGTTCATGCCGAGCCAGAACGGCGAGTTTGTGGAGAGCGCCAGCAGGTGCGGCAGGAAGTAGCGCACCTGGTTCATCAGCTTGATCGTCGTCTCGCGATCCTCGATGCCGACGTGGACGTGCAGGCCGAAGATCAGATTGGACCGCGCCACGAGCTGCATGTCCTCGACGACCTGCAGGTAGCGCTCGTCGGGATAGATGTCCTGCACGCGCCAGTCGGCGAACGGATGCGTCGCGCCGGCGACGAGCAGCAGTCCGTTGCTCTCGGCGAGGTCCACCATCTGCCGCCGCAGGTTGACGATGTCGGCGCGCGCTTCCTGCATGTTGCGGCAGACGCCGGTGCCGACTTCGACCACCGACTGGTGCATCTCGGCCTTCACCTGTTCATCCAGCCGGCGCTTGCCCTTGGCGATGATCTCGGCGTTGATGTGCGAGCGCAGATCGAAGCTGACGGGATCGATCGTCTGGTATTCCTCTTCGATCCCGATGGTGAAGGTCGGTGGCGGCATGCTCACCCTTTCAGGAAGCGGGCCCAGCGATACTCCGGCGCGCCGGCCGGTGTCATCGCGCGCTTGATGGCGAGTTCGGCCACCGCATTCACCACCCACTCGAAGTTGGCGGCGCCCACCGAGTGCAGGTCCGCATCCGGCGCCGGGTTCATGAAGTCGATGGCGTAGGGCACGCCGTCCTCCACCGCGAACTCAACGGTGTTGAGGTCGTAGCCGAGGGCGCGGCACAGCGTGAGCGCATCGTTCTCGACGCGTTCGAGCAGACCGGCCGCGTAGGGCGGCGGTTCCTTCACGTAGCGCTCGTGGAACGGCTGCCGCGGGTCGTAGGGCATGATGTGCACTTTTTCCTGCCCGATGACGTAGCAGCGGAAGTACTCCTGGAAGTTGACGCCGCGCTGCAGCGTCATGCACAGGTCGCGCGACTGATCGTAGGCCTTGAAGAACTCGTCGCGGTCGTTCACCTTGTGGACGTCGCGCCAGCCGCCGCCGTCGAACGGCTTGAGGAAGGCGGGGAAGCCGACGTATTCGAAGATCGCGTCCCAATCGAGCGGGTAGTGCAGGTTGCGCATCGACCGGTCGGTCGTGCCGGCCGGGTGTTCCTTGTGCGGCAGCACCACGGTCGGCGGGATGGCGACGCCGAGCTTGGTGGCCAGCGCGTAGTTGAAGAACTTGTCGTCGGCGCTCCACCAGAACGGGTTGTTGATGACGTGCGTGCCGGTCAGCGCCGCGTTCTTCAGCCAGGCGCGGTAGAACGGAATGTCGTGCGAGATGCGGTCGACGACGACGTCGTAGCCGCAGGGCTCGGCCATGCGGGCGGCGCCGGTCTGCACGAATTCCGCCGTCACCTCGGGCACGCCCATCCCGTTGATGCGGTCGACGACCGCCGCCGGGAAGGTGTTTTCCATTCCGAACAGGATGCCGATCTTCTTGGGCATGGGCAGGCTGTGGCCTCCGGGGCACGGGAGCGTGCGGCCATCAGCTTAACCGCACGGGGCGGAAATCGGGAACCGGGAGGCGGGAGGCCCTTCGACTCGCCCCGAGCGCGGTCGAGGGGCTTCGCTCAGGGCAAGCGGGAGGCGGGAGGCGGGAGGCGGGAGGCGGAGGCCAGCACATGCCGGGACCGTCACGCGTTCGGGACAACGCGGCTCTCGGGACGGCGTCGCTCTCGGGAGTGAGCACCCTCAGTTCCGTTGGGACGCCATGCTCAATGATGGGAGGGTTGCAGGGCCGCAGCATTGACCGATTGCGAGATCGGGGGATCGGGGGATTGATGATGAATTGCGATTGGCGATTGTCCGATTCGGCAATGGTCGATTGCCGATTGACAACAATCGCGAATTCCCCCGATCCGCCAATCACCCATGCACCCCCGCCTCCCCCCTGCCCTGAGCGAAGCCCCTTGACCGCGCTCGGGGCGAGTCGAAGGGCCTCCCGCTTCCCGTCCTATGGCACGTACGCCGCCGCCATCGGCAGCCAGTCGGGCCAGTCGTGCTTCGACTGGTTCCACACGTGCAGGCTGTGCGGGATGCCCTTGCTGTGCAGCAGCCACGAGAACTGCTCGTTGGCTTCGCGACAGATGTCGGCATCGCCGGTGACGAGCACCCACTTGTTGCGGCGGTACTGATCCAGGTAGTACGGATCGCCCATGCCGGGGAGGAACGACAGCGGGTTGAGGAAGTAGCAGTCCTCGTCGAAGTAGCCGTTGAGGAACTGCGTGATGTCGAACGCGCCGCCCATCGTGATGCACGACGTGAACGTGTAGGGATGGCGCAGCGCCAGCGCCATGGCGTGATAGGCACCGAAGCTGCAGCCGGTGACGCCGATGCCGCGATCGCCGGACAGATGCCTGACCAGCGGCACGACGTCGTTCAGCAGGTAGGCCTCGTAGTGCAGGTGGCGCATCACGCGGTGGCGCGGATGGATGCGTTTCGCATACCAGCTCTCGCTGTCCACCGACGACACGCAGAAGAGCCGCAGGCCGCCGTGCTCCAGCTTGTCGGCGAGCGCGCCCACCATGCCGCGGTCCTCGTACTCGAAGAACGCGCCCATGGACGAGGGAAAGACGATGACCGGTGGACCGTCGTGACCGAAGATCAGCAGGTCCATGTCGCGGTCGAGCGACCGGGCAAACCAGCGGTGATACTCGCGATGCATGAGGTGCTGCGATCCTATACTGGAAGGCCTGTCCGCCGACTCCATGACCGCGCCCGTCCCCGCGCTGCGTCGCCATCCGCGATTCGCGTCCACCGTCCTCGAACCCGAACGCGACGTCATCGTCTATCTGCCGCCGGGCTACGACGCGGATGACACGGTGCGCTATCCCGTGCTCTACCTGCACGACGGACAGAACCTGTTCGAGCCGGATACCGCGCACGTCGCCGGACAGCACTGGCGACTCGGTGAAACCGCCGACGCGTTGATCGCCGAGGGCGTGCTCGCGCCGCTGATCATGGTCGGCGTCGCCAACACCGGCACGTCGCGCATTCATGAATACACGCCGACGAGCGATGCGCGCCTCGGCGGCGGCCGCGCCGACGCGTACGGGCGTCTGCTGATCGACGAGCTGAAGCCGCTGATCGACGCGACATATCGCACGCGTCCCGGTCCCGTCGATACCGGCATCGGCGGCTCGTCACTGGGCGGGCTGGTGTCGCTGCACCTGGCGCTGTCGCGGCCCGATGTGTTCGGCATGGCCGCCGTGATGTCGCCGTCGGTGTGGTGGGACCGCCGCGTCATCCTCACCACCGTCCGCCGCACGCGGCCACGGCCCGCGCTGCGGCTGTGGGTGGACATGGGCACCGCCGAAGGCCACCGCGCCCTGGACGATGCGCGACTGTTGAAGGCGGCGCTGGTCGGCGCCGGATGGCGCGTCGGTGTCGATCTGCACTACGCGGAATACGAAGGCGGCACGCACAGCGAGACGGCGTGGGCCGCTCGTTCCGGCGCGATGCTGCAGTGGATGATGGCGGGCGTGACCCGCTGACGCGAACGGCCCGTGTCAGGCCGCGGTCTGCGGGTCGCGATACATCACGAACGTGAACCGGCCGTGCAGCCACGCCTCACCGGCCGCATCATCGTGCCGGCTGTCGATCGATTCGTCGGTGACGTGCGCGTAGTCGCCGCGCAGCCGCGTCAACTCCTGCTCGATGCGCGCGGTCGCCTCGATCATCAGGCTGTCGTAGCAGCGGTGCCAGCGATCGTCACGCTGGAGCAGCGCGCCCGGCACGCGCCGGCTGACCGCTTCGACCATCTGCTCGCTGACCATCTCGGCGCCCACCGGCGGCAGGTCGCGGTGCCAGAAGACGGTCTGTGGCGCCCGGGCGTCAGTGTCGCTCATACGGGAAATACTACGTCCTAAGTCCTAGGTCCTAAGTCCTAGGTCTTAGGACGAAGGTGCGAGTCGGCAGCGGCCACGTGCCCACCCCGCACCCTCGGCGTAGGACCTAAGTCCTAAGTCTTAGGACGAAGGTGCGAGTCCGCAGCGGCCACGTGCCCACCCCGCACCCTCGGCGTAGGACCTAAGTCCTAAGTCTTAGGACGAAGGTGCGAGCCCGCAGCGGCCACGTGCCCACCCCGCACCCCCGGCGTAGGACCTAAGACCTAGGACCTAAGACCTTGTCCGTACGATACGATTCCTCCCCATGATGCGCTGGCTCGTCCTCCTGTGTCTCGCGCTTGCGGTCCCCGCCGCCGCTCAGCCCGTTCCCGTTCCCGCTCCGGCCCTGCCGAAGGTCCGCATCATCGCCACCGGCGGCACCATTGCCGGCGTGCAGGACGCGCCCGGCACGCTCGGCGCCTATCGCGCCGGCACGCGCAGTGTCAGCGAGATCGTGCAGA
>JADZCY010000382.1 GCA_020851325.1 Acidobacteriota bacterium
ACGGGCGATTCGACTTCAGCTTCTCGGGCTTGAAGACCGCCGTGCTCCGCCATGTCCGCGCGAAGCAGGCGGAACTCGGCGTCGAGCAGCTGCCGGCGGACGACGTGCGCGATATCGCCGCCAGCTTCCAGCACCGCGTCGTCGACACGCTCGTCGAGCGTACATTTGCCGCCGCGCGCTGGTACGGTGCGAAGTCGGTGGGCATTGCCGGTGGTGTGTCGGCGAATACCGCACTGCGCCGGGAGGCCGCGGCGCGTGGCGCCCGCCTCGAGATGCCGGTGTTCATTCCGCGGCTGTCGTTGTCCACCGACAACGCGGCGATGATTGCCGCCGCCGGCATGCGGGAGTTCGAGCGCGGACGGCTGGCGCCGCCGGACCTCAATGCCGCCGCGTCACTGGCGCTGTAGGTAAAGGAGCGTCAGTCGCCAATCACTTTGATCAGGACGCGCTTGGCGCGACGGCCGTCGAACTCGCCGTAGAAGATCTGTTCCCAGGGGCCGAAGTCGAGAGCGCCGTTGGTGATGGCGACCACCACTTCGCGGCCCATGATCTGACGCTTCATGTGCGCGTCGGCGTTGTCCTCGCCGGTCCGGTTGTGGGCGTAGCGCGCCGGTGAGGCGTCGAACGGCGCCAGGTGTTCGAGCCAGGCGGTGTAGTCGCGGTGCAGGCCCGACTCGTCGTCGTTGATGAAGACCGAAGCGGTGATGTGCATCGCGTTGACGAGGACGAGGCCTTCGCGCACGCCGCTGGCGCGGACCGCGGCTTCGACCTGCGGCGTGATGTTCTCGAAGGCGACGCGGGCCGGCAGGTTGAAGGTCAGGTATTCGGTGTGAGAGCGCATATGGCGAGAGAGTATCCCGCAAGTCCCACGGTGGGCGTCGGCGGCGTGGTGGTGCGCGGCGACCGCGCGCTGATCGTGCGTCGCGGTCACGAGCCGCGAAAAGGGGAGTGGTCGCTCCCCGGAGGCCTCGTCGAGCTGGGCGAAACGCTGACGGACGCGGTCCGGCGCGAACTGCTCGAGGAAACCGCGCTCACCGTCACCGTCGGCCCCATCGTCGAGACCTTCGATCGCATCCACCGGGACCCGACCGGTCGCGTCCGCTTCCACTTCGTCATCATCGACTTCCTCTGTTACGCGGACGATGGAGAGCCGGTCGCCGGCAGCGATGCGGAAGCGGTGGCGTGGGCGACGAGCGAGGAACTCGATGCGTACGGCGTCAACCCGCACGCGGCGAGCGTCATCCGCAAGGCTCTGGCCCTCGCTGTCGAAGAGAACGCAACACGAAGGCGCGACGACGCCCAGCGACAGCGCGGAGACTCCTGATTTCCGATAACAAGCGCTCCCGGAAGCCTTGCTGTCCCGAGAGTCTCATCGTCCCGGTAACGCTGCACTCCCGGTATGATTTCGGTTCATGACCGTTACGCGAGACGCTGCCTGGGAACTGTTGACCGAATGGACCGCCAGCGACAGCCTGCGCAAGCACGCGCTGGCCGTGGAGGCCGCCGTCCGCGGCTATGCCCGCGCGCAGGGCGCCAACGAAGAGGAATGGGGCGTGGTGGCGCTGCTGCACGACTTCGACTACGAGCGCTATCCGACGCTCGGCGATCACCCGAACAAGGGTTGCGAACATCTGCGGTCGCTCGGGTATCCGGAGTGGGTGATGCGCGCCATCCAGGCGCATGCCTGGGAGTTCACGCAGGTGATGCCCGAATCGCCGCTCGAACGCGCGCTCGTCGCCTGCGATGAAATGGCCGGCTTCGTCACCGCCGCGGCGCTGGTCCGGCCGAGCCGCAGCGTGCTCGACCTCGAAGCCTCGTCCGTGAAGAAGCGGATGAAGGACAAGGCGTTCGCCCGTGCCGTGCCGCGCGAGCATCTGGTGAAGGGGGCCGAGCTGATCGGGCTGCCGCTCGAAGAGCATATCGGCAACGTGATCCAGTTCATGCGCCTCGAGGCCGAGGCCCTCGGGTTGCGCGGAACGCTCTGAACCAACCCTCCGTATACTCCACTGCATGCACGCCCCACCGTCATCGGTCCCGGCTTCCCCCGACGGGACGCCTGCGCCGGTGGTCCAGTGCGACGCGCTCAGCGTGCGCTTCGGAAAGAACTGGGCGCTGCGTGACGTCACCGCGTCGTTCCTGCCGGGGGCCATCGGCCTGCTCGGCCCGAACGGCGCCGGCAAGAGCACCCTCATCAAGACGCTCCTCGGCTTCATCGTTCCCGACAAGGGCCGCATGCAGGTGCTGGGGCTGGATGTCGCCACCTCACCGCTCGAGATTCGCGCCCGCGTCGGCTACATGCCGGAGAACGACGCGCACATTCCCGGCATGAACGCCGTGTCGTTCGTCGCTTACTGCGGGCAGTTGTCGGGCCTGCCGCCGGCCGACGCCATGCAGCGGGCCCACGAAGTCCTGTACTACGTGGGCCTGGGCGAGGCGCGCTACCGCAACGTCGAGACGTACTCGACCGGCATGAAGCAGCGCATCAAGCTGGCGCAGGCGCTCGTGCACGATCCCGACCTGCTGTTTCTCGACGAACCGACCAACGGCATGGATCCGAAGGGCCGCGACGAGATGCTCGAGCTCATTCGCGACCTCGCGCACAACAAGAACGTCAACCTGATCCTCTCCTCGCATCTGCTGCCCGACGTCGAATACACCTGCGATCACGTCGTCGTGGTCGACAAGGGCACCGTGGCGACGGCCGGGCCGATCAAGGCGCTGAAGGGCCATCGCGGCCGCGTCTACGAGTTGCGCGTCAAGAGCGATCAGGATCGCTTCGTCCAGGTGCTGCGCGCCGAAGGGCTCGACTGCCACGACACCGACGAGGACGTCATCCGCGTGTTCGTTCCCGAGGGGCACGGCGAGACGTCGACTGGTGAGGGTTCGCCGACGCATGACGCCGGCGCACGTGCCCTGTTCAGGCTGGCCGCGCGTGAGGGCCTGCAGGTGCGTCACCTCCGGCCGAGCGTACCGACGCTCGAAGACGTGTTCGCCCACGCGGTGGGAGAGGCCTGACCGGTGCCGATTCACGACCAGGGCTATCGCCGCTACGGCGGCACACGCGCCGCGGTCGGCAGCGGCTGGCTGGTGATCACCAGAGCCGGTGTGCGCGCCATCATCGCCAAGCGCGCCTTCATCGGGCTGATGCTGATGGCGTGGGCGCCGTTCCTCGTGCGCGCCGTGCAGATCTACGTCTCGGCCAACTTCCAGCAGGCGTCGTTCCTGGCGCCGAAGGGCGAAACCTTCCGCGAGTTCCTCGAGACGCAGAACATCTTCGTCTTCTTCGTCACCATCTGGGTCGGCGCCGGTCTCATCGCCAACGATCGCCGCGCCAACGCCTTGCAGTTGTATCTGTCGAAGCCGCTCACCGCCGTCGAGTACATCGCCGGCAAGATGGCGATCCTGTTCCTTTTTCTCGCGTTCGTCACCTGGGCGCCGGCGATGGGCCTGTTGATCGTACAGACGATCTTCGCCGGCAGCTTCACCTTCATTCGCAACAACCTCTATCTCCTGCCGGCCATCACGCTGTTCTCGCTCGCGCAGATCCTGCTCTCGTCGACGACGATGCTGGCGCTGTCGTCGATGTCGCGGAGCAGCCGCTTCGTCGGGATCATGTACGCGGGACTGATGTTCTTCACCGGCGCGCTCTTCCAGGCTCTGCGCGGCATCACGCGCTCATCGAGCTTCGCGTGGATCTCGCCCAATGACGCGCTCGAGCAGTTGGGCGACGTCATCTTCCGTCTCCAGCCGCGCTTCGACCTGCCGCCCGCGGCAGCCGCGCTCACCGTGATCGTGCTGATTGCCGCCTCGGCGTTCATCCTCATGCGCCGCGTCAAGGGCGTGGAGATCGTCACGTGAGTGAGATCACGACGGGGGGCGGGCGGCAGGATACGGGAAACGGGAGGCGTGAGACGGGAGGCGCGCGCCTGGAACCGGGGGCGGCACTGGTTCACGCCGAGCACCTGTCCAAGTGGTACGGGCAGGTCAACGGTCTGAACGACGTCTCCGTATCGATCCCGCCCGGCATCACCGGCCTGCTCGGACCAAACGGAGCGGGGAAGTCCACGTTCATGAAGCTCATGACGGGGCAGTTGAAGCCGAGTCAGGGCACCGTGCGGGTCCTTGGCGAACCGATGTGGGGCAATCCCGCCATCTACCGCCAGATTGGCTTCTGCCCCGAACAGGACGCCTTCTACGATCGCATGACCGGGCTCGAGTGGGTCTCGGCGCTCGTTCGTCTCAACGGCT
>JADZCY010000383.1 GCA_020851325.1 Acidobacteriota bacterium
TCAGTGCGCCGCGACCGCGCCGGCTGAGGTTCGCGGGCGCTTCATCAGCAGGACCAGCGGCACCAGACACAGGAACATGATCCCGAGGCCGCGGAAGAGGTCGACGAACGACAGCATCGCCGCCTGCCGCGCCACCATGCCGAACGCCGCCGCGTAGGCGCGCTGCATCGCCGTCACCGGATCCGATCCCGCGGCGAGGAACGCCGCATACAGGCTGTCCAGCAGTTGCCGCGCCGGCGGCGAGTACGGCTCGACGTGTTCGCCGAGCACGTTGATGTAGACCTGCTGCTTGCGCGCCAGCATGGTGCCGGTCACCGCGATGCCGATGCTGCCGCCGAGGTTGCGCATCAGGTTGAACAGACTGGTGGCGTTGCCCATCCGCTCCTGCGGCACCGGGTCCATGCTGATCGTCGTCAGCGGGACGAAGACCATCGACAGCCCGACGCCCTGGAGGAACTGCGGCCAGAAGATGTCCCAGTAGCCGGCGCCGAGATTCAGGTGGCCGAGCCACAGCAGCGTGCCGGCGCCAACGACGAGTCCGGTTGCCACCATCTTGCGCGGATCGATGCGGCCGATCAGCAGGCCCACCGCCGGCATGCCGATGAGCGATCCCAGACCGCGCGGCGCCATCGCGATGCCGGCTTCGAGTGACGAATAGCCGAGCAGCGTCTGCAGCATGATCGGCAGCAGCACGAGACTGCCGTAGAGCACGAAGCCAAGACTCGTCATCAGGAAGACGCCGGTGCTGTAGCTGCGCAGCTTGAACACGCGCAGATCGATCACCGGCTCCGCCGCCATCAACTCGCGCATCAGGAATGCGACGATGCCGCCGGCGGAGAGCACGACGAGGACGGTGATGAACGGCGACGAGAACCAGTCGCGCTGCTGACCCAGGTCCAGCGCCAGTTGCAGCGAACCCACCCACAGTGCCAGCAGGCCGATGCCCCAGTAGTCCACCGTTGTCGTTTCACGCCGGAGATACGGCGGATCGAACACATAGAGGCGCGTCATCACCAGCGACGCGATGCCGACCGGCAGGTTGATGTAGAAGACCCAGCGCCAGCTGTAGCTGTCCGTCAGCCAGCCGCCGAGCACCGGCCCGAGAATCGGCGCGACGACAATGCCGAGCCCCCAGAAGCCCATCGCCTTGCCACGCTGATGCGGCGGAAACGCTTCGAGCAGCACGGCCTGCGACAGCGGCTGCATCGCACCGCCGGTGGCGCCCTGCAACAGGCGGAAGAGCACGAGCAACGGCAGGTTCGGCGCCAGACCGCACAGCAGCGACGACAAGGTGAAGCCGGTCACCGATGCCATCAGCAGACGCTTGCGCCCGAACGTGGACGCCAGCCAGCCGGTGAGCGGCAGAATGATCGCGTTGGCGACGAGATACGACGTCAACACCCATGTCGACTCGTCGATCGTCGCCGAGAGATTGCCGGCGATGTGCGGCAGCGACACGTTGACGACCGTCGTGTCGAGCACCTCCATGAACGTCGCGAACATCACCGCGACGGCGACGATCCATGGATTGACGGCGCGTGGCTCGCTCATCGATCGCTACTTCGTGTGGACGGTGGGGACGACCGACAGACCCGGACGAAGCTGATGCTCCGGATCCTGGCCGGGGTCGAGCACGATCTTCACCGGCACGCGCTGCACCACCTTGACGTAGTTGCCGGTGGCGTTCTCGGGCGGCAGCAGGCTGAAGCGCGCGCCGGTCGCCGCGCCAATGCTGTCGATCTTCCCGGTGAAGCTGCGGCCGCCGAGGGCATCGACTTCGATGTCCGCAATCTGCCCCGGCCGCATGTCGGCGAGTTGCGTCTCCTTGAAGTTCGCCACTACCCACACGTCATCTCGCGTGACGAGTGCGAAGAGCGGCTGCCCCGGCTGAATCTGCTGGCCGAGTTCGATGGAGCGCTTGCCGATGATGCCGGCGCTCGGCGCGATGATCGTCGTGCGTTCGAGATTGAGCTGCGCCTGCGCGAGGACGGCAGCCGCCTGCTTCACGCGCGCGTCCGCGGCCGCAGCCCGCGCCCGGCTCACGCGCAACTGCTCCGGCGCGGTGCGCGCGGAGGCGAGTGCGGCGTCGGCACGCGTCGAGCTGGCGCGCGCCTGCAGCGCTCGCTGCTCGGCGACGGCGACGGCGGCGCGAGCGGATTCGACGTCGGACTGTGCGGCCTCGCCCGCAGCCTTCGCTGCATCGGCGGCGGCGACGGCACTGTCGAACTGCTGCTGCGCCACTTCCTCCTTGGCGACAAGCGGCTTCAACCGCTCGACGTCACGCGTCGTCCGCGTGATCGCCGCCTGCTGTTCGCGCACGCGCGCTTCGGCGGCGGTGAGCTGTGCGCGTGCCGCATCCACCTGGCGATCGGCAACGGTGACGCCGGCGCGGGCTTCCTCGACGCTGCCACCGGCCGTGCGCAAGTCGCTTGACGTCGCCACGGTCGCGATCGGCACGTTTGTCCCCGCGGCGAGCGCGTTGGCCTGTGCATCCGCAAGTTCGGCTTCGGCGCGGTCGACCGCCACCTGATATTCGCGCGGATCGATGACGGCGAGCACGGTGCCCTTCTCGACGTACTGGTTGTCGGTGACCTTCAGATCGAGAATCGGTCCGCCGACGCGCGCCGCAATCTGCGTAATGCGTCCTTCGACCTGCGCATCGTCTGTGGACTCGTGTCCGGCGTTCATCCACATGATGCCGCCGGTGATCGCCGCGACGGCGGCGACGCCGATGACGATCCAGCGGGCCGGACCTTCGGTGAACGGTGATCCCGATGCCATCTACTGCACTCCTGCGAGGAAGGACGTCACGGCCGCTTCGGCGCTGCCGACGGCGCGCGCCAGCGTCGCCTTGGCGACGTTGTGGTGATACAGCGCTTCGATGCGCGCGTCGGAAGCGGTGGCCACCGACTGCTGCGCCTGCGTGACTTCGATGTTGCTGGCGACACCGGCGGCAAAGCGATCGCGCGCCTGCACCAGTTCCTGGTTGGCGAGCGTGACGGCCACGTCCGCCGCTTCCACCTGCTGCGCCGCGGCACGAACGTCGAGAAACGCCGTGCGCACGTCGAGATCGACGCGGCCGCGCAGATCGTCCAGCTCGGCACGTCGCTGGCGCAGGCGCGCCTGTGCCTCCTGACGCGCGCCGATGTTGCGTCCGCCTTCGAAGAGCGGCACGCGCACGACGGCGGCGACCGCGTAGGTGGTGTGTGCGGCCGAGACGGTCTGGCCGATCGTGCCGTAGTCCGCATCGACGCTCAGCGTCGGCAGCCGATCGAGCGATGCGGCCCGCGCCTCGGCTTCGGCCGCGGCCACGAGATCGCGCGCCGCCTGCAGATCGGCGCGCTTGTCGAGGGCGTCGGTCAGCGCCGTCTCGAGCGTGACGTTCTCGAGCGGCGCGAAGGGAATGGCGTCGGTCAGCGTGACCGCCTGCCCCGGCGGCAGGCCGATCGCCCGCGCCAGTTGCAGGTGGGCGCGATCGCGATCGTTCTCGGCCACGATCAGCCGTTGCCGCTGCTGCTGCACCTGCACCTGCGCGCGCAGCACGTCGATACCGGCAACGAGGCCCGAGTCCTTCAGGTTCGTGGCTTGACGCTGCAGCGCCTCGGCGGTTTCCAGTTGGGCGCGAACGGCGTCGATGCGGCTCGACGCCGTGACCGCCTCGAGATAGAGATTCACGGCGACGAGCACCACGAGCTCGCGCGCCGATCGGATGCCGAGGTCCTCGGCGCGGGCGCGATGCACCGAAGCGCGATCCGCGTTCAACCTCGCCAGATCGACGATGCGCTGCGACAGGCCGATGCGGGCGTCGAAGACGTTGAACGGTCCGACGATTGGTTCGGGCGCCGGAAAGCCGAACGCTTCGAGGTTGATCACCTGGCGGCGCTCGGAGACCGATCCGCTCACGCGCGGCAGCAGTTCCGACAACGTGCGCCAGCGCGCGCCGTGCGCGGTGCGGCTGGATTCCTCCTGCAGCAGCAGTCCGAGATTGAACTGAAGGCCGCGATCCAGCGCATCGCGAAGCGACAACGCCACGGGTTCGGCGCTGGCCGTTCCCTGCGGCACGCTGCCGAGGAACGGCCCCGGCACCGTTTGCGCGAACGCGGAGGACGCCGCCGCTGACAACAGCAGCGCGGCTGCCCAATGTCGAACCGTCATGGTGTGATTCCTCGCGCGGGCTGCAGGCCCGACCAGATCAGATCGGTGAGAAAGGCGATGTCGGATTCCACGGTCGTCGTGCTGCCATGCAGCAGGCGCCGGCCGATTTGCCCCTTGCTGAGATCGAAGACGACCAGCGCCGCCGCCGCGGGATCCACCGCGCGAACCTCGCCGGTGCCGACCGCCTTCTCGATGACGTGTTGCAGCACCTTGATCTGCCGATCGGTGGCCACGCGACTGGCGTCGCGCGTCGTCGACAGGCCAATCAACTGGCGCGCGACTTCGCCGACATAGACACGGAAGAACTCGGGATGCTGTTCGAAGTACTCGCCGCGGACCCGGACGAAGGCGCCGATGGCCTCGCGGGCGGTGGCAGCTTTTGCGATCTGATCGGTGAGCTGGTCCTCGATGGTGGTCATGCCGGCGGCAAACACCGCCTCGTAGACGACCTGCTTGGACGGGTAATACAGGTAAATCGTCCCCTTGGCGACCCCCGCCGCCTCGGCAATGGCATCCATCGTCGCGGCGTCGAACCCCTTTTCACCGAACACTTTACAGGCGGCGTCGAGGAGTGACTGGCGGCGGAATTCGGCGACGACCTCTTCTTTGGAGCGATTGGACGGACTGGAGGGTGTCATGGAAGAACTGGAAGGTCA
>JADZCY010000384.1 GCA_020851325.1 Acidobacteriota bacterium
CGTCGCGGCCGGCGTCGAAGTCGCCCACCATCTCGATCATGAACGGTCCGGCCGCCGCGGTGCCGTTACTGCCTTTCTGACTCGCCGGCGGCAGGTTCCAGTTGCGTCCCGTCCACGCGATGCCGACTGGGTCGATGGTCAGGTGCTGCGCGATGTCGTCCCACCCGAGGCCGAGGTGGTACTTGCGCATCGCCTCGATGGTTGCCAGCCCGCGAAACTGCGCGCGCGTCGGCCGCCAGGTGTGGTGCAGATGGACCGCGGTAATCTTCCGCGTCAACGTTGGGCGGACGGCGGCGAGGAGCGACAGCACCTGCTCCGCGGTGAGGCGACGAATCTCGGGGCGCATGGGGAACCCTCCGCTGAAGGGCCGGACGGGAGGTCCGGTTGCCGCGTGTCTCGTGCCGAACGGATCGAGCGAACAGGCGCTGCGAGGTGGTGCACGACGACGGCGTGCACCCGCGCGAGGGCCACCGAAGCGGACGGAGCGTAGCCGATCTGCCGCGTCCGGTTCAAGGCCGCCCAACGCCGCACGTCGTCACGCGTGTCATCCGCGCGTCGGCCCCGGTGTCGAGCGCCGAGCAACGTTACCCGTGAGACGGACGTCGGCCGCGCATTTCTCGAACACCGCGGCCAGTCGCGCGCCGGTCGTGAGAGCTATTGCAGGTCGGCCGGCATGCTGGCGATCGCCGCGATGAGAGAGGACCAGGAAAGATTCCCGTTCTCCGCTTCGCGCAGGACGGCGCGAATGGCTGGCATCCGCGAAGCCGGGGTAGGCTCAGCCATTGCGAGCTTGCCTCCGATCGCATACGCCACCAGCTTCTCGGTCAACGCGGTCAGGAAGGCATCGGGACGTTCCAGAAGACGCTGACGGAGTTCCACTGGACCGTTGAACGTGGTGCCATCGACCAGGGTTCCTGACGCATCGATCGCATCGGTGCCGTAGTTGGCGCGCCAGCGCCCGAGGACGTCGAAGTGTTCCAGACCGTACGAGAGCGGGAAGAACGCTTGATGGCACGCACCACACGGCGCGGCCGGCAAAGCCTTGCTCAACGTCACCGAAGGGATGTGCTTCCTGAAGGGATAGTCCGCACTCGGCATGCCCGGTATCGGCGTTGGCGGATTTACTCCCATCAATCGGGTCAGAATCCAGCGTCCGCGCTGGGCAGGCGACGTGGTCGGCATATCGACCGGGTAGGCGTCGAAGGGATACGAGGTCAGCGCGAGAATGCTGCCCTGGCCCAGTAATCCCGCACGCTCGGTGCCCGGCCACGTGACACGGCGATAGTCGGCTCCCGAGACGCCAGCAATGCCGTAGTGCCGCGCCAACCGTTCGTTGAGGAATGTGTAGTCCGCCGTCCATAGATCGAGCGGACTGCGATTGTCTCGAAGCTGACTTTCCACGAAGAGTTCCGTCTCGCGCCGCATGGCGCCGCGCAAGTCGTCGTCGAACTCGGGAAATCGATCGCGATCGACCTTCAAGGTCGTGAGCTCGTCGAGCGCCAGCCAGGTGTTGAAGAACTCGGTGACCAACGCGGCCGACCGGCTATCGGCCAGCATGCGCCTGACCAGTGTCCGTCGCGCCTCGATGTCGCGCAGCGTGCCTTGGGCTGCGGCGTCACGCAGCGGCTGATCGGGTTCGCCGTTCCAGAGCATGCCTGACAGGCGCTTCGCCAACTCCGTGTCGGTCAGCGAGACGTCCCTCGCCAGCCTCGTGCGATCCAACGAAGCCGTCAGCGCGGCGATCGTCGACTCGTAGGTCTGGTGGTCAGGCCTCGGCGCACCGGCGGTTGGCATCGTTCGAGCTCGTAGCTGTCGGACGACGCGTTCCCAAGCGTCAGGATCTTTGAACGGCTGGTCGGCATCGGCTGAGTCCAGCAACACGCCGCCTTTGGGGACCGGACCGCTGTGACACGAGGCGCAGTGCATCTTGACGACGGCTGATGGTGGCGGAGCCGCAGCATTCTGGGCCAGGAGCGCGGTCGGAATGGAGGCGAGCGCCAGTCCGAATGCAGGAAGACAACGCATCTGTGCTCCTTCGAGGATCTACGGCTCGCGCCCAAGCTTATGCGACGCTATTTGTTGGCCAAAGAAGAATTGCCGACCGTTGAGCGAGCCTGCAGAATGGGCTTGCGGGCACCGTGTGCAGTCGGGAGTGAAGCCATGACAAAGATCAGCGAACTCCATCGCCGGTGGAACAGGGCCGCGGACTACAACGCGGCGTACGATGCTCTTGCAGAGGAGTTCGATCTTGCACGAACGCTGATCGAGGCGCGAACGGCCGCCGCGCGTCGAGTTGATTGTCGACCTCCTCGGGCAGGGGTGGTCCCAGGCGGACCTTCTTGCGAACTATCCGAGATTGACGGCTGAAGACATTCAGGCGTGCTTGAAGTATGCCAGCGCGGTCATGCAATCCGAGAAGGTGTACCCCCTGCCCACACGGTAAGGTTGCCCGTGGCCGCACGGTTGCTCGCGGATGAAAACGTGCCGACGCAGGTCTCGCAGCACGCCTCGTCTCAGGTGGTACGAAGAACACTTGCCGGGTCGGTTTTGGCGGCGCGCCAGGCCGGGAGCAGGCTCGCGATGCCGGCGACGGTGGACAGGACGGCGACGGCGATGAGCAGAGTAACGGCGTCATACGGGCTGATGCCGAAGATCAGCGCCCGCAGCGCTTCGACGCTGCCCGCCGCCAGCAACGCGCCGATCGCGAGTCCGGCCATGGTGACGCCGGCGGCCCTCCCAGCGGTTGTCGTCAGCACGTCGCGGCGGCTGGCGCCCAAGGCCACGCGAATCGCGGTCTCACGCCCGCGCTGCTGCACTTCGAACGACATCAAGCCATAGACGCCGATGGCGGCGAGCAGCAGCGCGATGACGCCGAAGAATGACGCGAACATTGCGGACAGGCGATCCTGCAGCAGCACGCGATCGACGATGTGTTCGAGCGTCTCCATACGCGCGACGGTTTCATAACCAAGCGGTGCCAGGGCGGCGTCGATCGACGCGAGCGACACGCCCGTTCCGCGAACCACCACGCACTTGCCGTCGACAAGGTTCGGTTCCTGCAGTGACGCCACATAGATGCCGGCGAGGTTGGGATCCTTCAGGTCGTAGATGTGCGCGTCGGCGACGACGCCGACGATCTCGACGTCCTGCCGGTGTGGGAGCATGCCGATGCGCACGCGCTGGCCGATCGCCGATCGATCGCTGAACACCTGGCGCGCCAGTGTCTCGCTGACCACAGCGACGCGTCGGGACTGCGAAACATCGTTCCACGTAAAGTCGCGGCCGTCGATGATCGGCATGCGCAGCACATCGAACAGTTGTGGTGAGACCGACATGAACGTCGCCAGTGCGCCGTCCGTCTCGGGGGCGTTCAACGCGGCCACGCGCTCACCGAAACCAATGCCGCCGCCGGCTGGCTTGAAGTTGGCGACGGCAGCGCGCTGCACGCCAGGCATCTGCTCGAGCCGATTCACCAGCGACTGGAAGTACGTGTCGTTGTCGACATCCCGATAGCCGCCCGCGTGCGGCTGCGGATACGCGACCACGACATCGGTGGCGTCCATCCCCGAAGGCACCGCGAGCACGGACTGCAGGCTGCGCACCAGCAGGCCGCTGTGCACCAGCAGCATCAGCGAGATGCTGACCTCCGCGGCAATCAGCCAGCGTCCCGCATGCCGCCGGCCCGTCGAGGTGCGCGTGTCGTGCCGCAGCGCGACGATGACGTCCTGACGGCTGGCCCGCCACGCCGCGACGAGGCTGCAGACGCTGCCGCCGCCGAGGATCAGCAGCGACGTGAAGCCGATGAC
>JADZCY010000385.1 GCA_020851325.1 Acidobacteriota bacterium
CGCCGCGGGCGCAGAGGGACTTCGCTTCGGGCAGCGCCGCGCTCGGGTTGCGCAGGCGGGCAATGCCGACCAGGCCATACCACTCCGCTTCCGCCATCACCTCCGCGGACGCGCTGCCGGGAATCGAGCGAAGAATCTCCAGACCGTTCGGCACTTCGTCCATGAAAAGACGCGAGATGCCGAGATAAAGCGCGGCCACCGGATCGTCGGGATGATCGAGGCGGACGCCGTCGAGCGCTGACGCGGCGGCGGCGTAATCGCCGCGACGATAGGGCTCGAACGCGGCGTTGAGTTGTCGCTCGAGCGGAGTGGCTCCCGCCAGCACCGGCGGCGGTAATGGCGTGAGCGGAAACGCTTCGCGCCAGCGCGCGGCTTCTTCCGGACTTGCCACCGTGTCCGCGGCGCTGTCCGGCGGTGGGCTGTCCACCGTGGTCGAGGACGAACCACACGCGGTCGACGACAGCACGCCAATCAGCAGCACACAGCAACAGAGTCGATGACGCATCACGTGCCGGCAGTATACTGCGCGGCCATGGACCTCTTCGTCCGCCTCATTCGCGTCGCCATCCTGTTCGCGATCCTCGTGTCGCCGATCTCGCCGCGCGCACAAACGCCGGCGGCCCCGGAAACGCTGGTACTCGTTCCCGCCGCAGTATTCGATGGCGAGCGTCTTCAGCGCAACTGGTCGGTCGTTGTCCGCGGCGATCGCATCGTCTCTGCCGGTCCCGCCGGCAGCGCGCCCGCACCGGCCGGTGCACGTACGGTGACGCTGGCGGGATTGACGCTCATGCCCGGACTGATCGAAGGGCACTCGCACCTGCTGCTGCATCCCTACAACGAGACGACGTGGAACGATCAGGTGCTGCGGGAGTCGGTGGCGTATCGCGTCGCGCGTGGCGTGACGCACGCGGAGCGAACGCTGATGGCTGGCGTCACCACCGTGCGCGATCTCGGCGCGGAAGGCGCCGGCTACGCCGATGTCGGACTCAAGCGCGCGATTGAGGACGGGGTGATTCCCGGGCCGCGCATGCTCGTCGCCGGGCCGGCGATGGTGGCCACCGGCAGCTATGGACCGAAAGGCTTTGCCACCGAGTGGCGCGTGCCGCAGGGCGCGGAAGAAGCCGACGGCCTCGAAGGCGTGGCGCGCGTGGCCCGCGATCAGATCGGTCACGGCGCCGACCTCATCAAGATCTACGCGGACTATCGCTGGGGCCCGAATGGCGAGGCGCGTCCCACCTTCACCCTCGACGAGATTACCCGCATCGTGGAAGTGGCGGCGAGCAGCGGCCGTCCCGTGGTCGCGCATGCGAGTACCGCGGAAGGTATGCGGCGCGCCATCCTCGGCGGCGTCGAGACCGTCGAGCACGGCGACGAGGGCACGCCGGAGATCTGGAAGCTGATGGTGGAAAAGAACGTCGCCTACTGCCCGACGCTCGCCGCGCCGGATGCGACGGCGCAGTATGCGGGCTGGAAGAAGGGCGTCGACCCGGAGCCGGCGCGCATCGCCAACAAGCGGCAGACGTTCAAGGCGGCGCTGGCGGCGGGCGTGAAGATCTGCTTCGGCGGCGACGTCGGCGTCTACGCGCACGGCGACAACGTGCGCGAACTGGAATTGCTCGTCCAGTGGGGGATGACGCCGCTGGCCGCCACCACGGCGGCGACCTCAGGCAACGCCACCTACTTCCGTCAGGACACCCGCATCGGCCGCGTCAAGGACGGCCTCCTCGCGGACCTCATCGCCGTCGACGGCGATCCGACGACGGACATTGCGGCGCTACGCAAGGTGCGGTTCGTAATGAAGGGCGGGAAGATCTACAAGCAGCACTAAGGAAATCACGAAGGCACGAAGGGAGCCTTCGCTGAGCGCGAAGGACGCGAAGACCTCAAAGGAAAGCAAAGACGGACTGCTTCCTGAGAAACAAGGCGGACCGCCCACCCTTCGAGTTCTTCGCGCCCTTCGCCCCTCGACGCTGCTCGGGGCGACCCTGAGCCTGCCGAAGGGTCGTGATCAACAAGCGGCCCTTCGCGCCTTCGTGGTTTCTTTCACACCACGTTCAACTCGCCGCTCTTGACCGCCCTGGCGAAGCGATCGAACGCGAACGGCGTCAAGTCGAAGTTGGGGTCGCGGCCGGTGATCAGGTCGGCGAGGATGCGGCCGGCGGCGGGGGCGTGCTGGAAGCCGTGGCCGCTGAATCCCGCGATCGTGTAGAAACCCTCGACGTCCGGGCTCGGGCCGATGATCGCGTTGTGGTCCGGCGTCATCTCATAGAGGCCGGCCCACGCGTGCGAGACGGCGGCTTCGGCCATCGCCGGCAGACGCTTCACGGCTACTTCCGTCACCTTCGGCAGAAAGTCCCACCGCACCGTCATGTCGAAGCCGGGCGTCTCGTCCGGGTCGCCCATGCCGAAGAGCAGGCCCGGTCCCTCGCGGTGGAAGTAGAACGACGACTCGAAGTCGATGACCAGCACCTTCGAGCGCGGCATGCGGCCGTCCCATTCAGCGGCATCCCACGAGCCGCCGCGCTCCGGCGTGGCGATGAAGATGTGCCGCCGTTCAGGCTCCACCGGCACGTCGACGCCGCAGTAGCGGCCGATCGCCTTCGCCCACGGGCCCGCCGCGTTCACCAGGATCGGCGTGCTGATGCTGCCGCGCGTCGTCTGCACTTCCGCCATACGGTGGCCGTTCAGCTTGACGCCGATGACCTCCGTTTCGCGCACCACTTCCACGCCCTTTGCCTGCGCGCCCTTGGCAAACCCCATCGTCACGCCGTTGGGATCGGTGACGCCATCCGCCGCGCACCAGGCGGCGCCGCGCACGCCGGTGACGTCGATGCCGGGCGCAATGCGCGTCGCATCTTCCGGCGACAGCCACTGCACGTCGATGCCCATCTGCCGCTGCAGCGCGATGTTGCGCTCGAAGGCGGCGACGTTGCTGGTCTTCGAGACGAGGAACAGGTAGCCGTCGCGATGGAAGTCGATCGGCATGCCGACGCGCGCTTCGAAGTCGGCCATCATCGCGATGGACTCGATCGACAGCGCGATGTTGCCGGGATGCGAGAACTGGTGCCGGACGCCGCCGGCGTTCTTGCCCGTCGAACCGGTGGCGAGCTGCGCCTCGCGCTCCACGAGAACGATGTTGGTGAGTCCGAGCTGGGCCAGATGCCAGGCGACGCTCGCGCCCATGCACCCGCCACCGACGATGACGACGTCCGCCGAAGTACGCATCCGCTGATTGTATCGGCGGCCGAGCCGCGTCCGCTACCGCCGTGAGGCGCGGAACAACTCGTCGGCCGACTGCAGCGTGATCATCCGCAACCGTTCGGGATAGCCCGGCGGCAACGACGACAGGAACTGCCGGACGATGCCGGCGACTTCGGCGGAGTTGTGGCCGCCGAGAATGGCGTCGAGCCAGCGCTTGGGGAAGAAGATGTCGCCCGTCTTCTGGATTTCCCACAGCATGTCGAGGCTGGGCGCGACGTAGCCAGTGGAGGCGCGGGCGCGCAGCGGATGATGCAGGTAGTTCAGCCCCTCGAGCACCCACGGCTCACGACGACGATTGTTGACGTCGGCGAGCGAGCGGAACCAGCGATCGCGCTCGGCCGGATCGGCGGAGAGCGCCGGCATGACGAAGTTGAACCGGCCCTTGCGATCCGGGTTCTCGATGCGCGCGAGTTGGTCCGTGAGGATCTTCTGCCAGCCGTCAACCTCGCGCACGGCGAGTTCGAGGGCGAGCGCGGTGTAGTCCGCTTCGGCGAGCGGCAGGCCGGACACAGGTTCCTCCTTCGCCCACACGCGGCGCAAATAGTCCACGGCGGTCGGGGTCGTCGCCACGGTGCGCAGCGTGCCGAACCACGCCGCCTTCTGACTGGCCGTGGTCGCGCGAGCAAGACCAGCCCGAAGCAGCGCCTCGTACGAGCTGGCGCGCTCCTGACGCTCACTGGCCGACAAGAAGCGCCACCAGGTGGTGCCGCCGTAGTTGAGGATGCGCGCGGTCAGCTGCTCGTCGGTCTCCAGCGGTAGCGCACGCGTCGTCAGATCGAAGAACGCCGCCGGGGCGACGCGGCCATCGAGCAAGGTGTCCCACAGCGTCACCCAGCCGCTGCCGCGCAGCAGCGGCGTGCCGAGCTCGGGCAGACGCTCCTGCAGCCGGCTGAGCGACGAACTGTCGAGCACGAAGTCGCCGTAGCCCCAGCCGTCCGCGGATGGCAGCACCAGAATCGGCGCCGTGCCGCCGGGCGTCTGCACGCGGTTGGGTATCGTGGCGCCGGCTGCCGCCGGCAACGTGGCGGTGGCGCCGCTCAGCGACACGGACTGCGTGGCTTCGCGATAGCCGCCATTGGTGGCGGCGGAGTCGCCCGGCAGCTCCGCATACACGCGCAGCTCCTGCGGCCATACGCGCTGGCGCCCCAACGGATCGCTCTGCTCGAAGGCCAGCTGCGTGATGCGTCCATCGGAGGTTTCCACGCGCGTGGTGATCGTCGGACGGCCGGGTTCTTCCACCCAGACGCGGCTCCACGCCCGCAGGTCCTGCGGCGTGCGCCGATCGAGCACCGTGATCAGGTCGTTCCACGTCGCGTTGGCGAACTTGTGCGCCTCGAGATACTCGCGCAGCCCGTCGCGGAACGACTCCTCGCCAAGGATCGCCTCGAGGTGCCGCATCACGATGGGCGCCTTCTGGTAGATGATCGCGCCGTAGAGGCTGCCGGCCTCGTTGAGGTTGTCGAGCTGCTGGCGGATGGGATTGGCGCCGGCCGTGCGATCCACCTCGTAA
>JADZCY010000386.1 GCA_020851325.1 Acidobacteriota bacterium
CCTTCGTCATCGTCCTGTCGAAGGACCCGCAGCAGCAGTGGCTCTACCTGGCCGACGGCACCAACCACAAGATCTGGATCCTGCGCCGCAGCACGATGGAAGTGGTCGGCGAGTTCGGCCGCGGCGGTCGCCAACTCGGACAGATGCTCCGCCCGCACGGCATGAGCATCGACTCGAAGGGCAACCTGATCGTCGGCGAAGCCTCGACCGGTCGCCGCGTCCAGCGCTTCCTCCTGCAGAAATAAGACAGGGGTGCTGACAGGTGCTGAAGGGTGCTGAAAGGTGCTGACGGGTGCCGGGAGTTGGCGTCAGCTGACTCCCGGTTCCTGATTCACTCCCGCGCTCGTTCTCGCGAGGTCGGCGGAACTGAGGGCAGACAGTCCCGACCGGAGTGGCGTCCCGATAACTGTCAGTCCCGAAGACGCTCCTGTCCCGGCTGGCGCTTTCTGTCTACGACCGGGCCCGCAAGTATTGCGAAGGCCAGGCCGTTTCCTGCCCCAGTTCCTTCGCCGCGTGCAGCGGCCAATACGGACTCCGCAACAACTCGCGCGCCAGGAACACGCAGTCGGCGTGGCCGTTAGCGATGATGGCGTCGGCCTGCTGCGGCGTCGTGATCAATCCCACTGCTCCTGTCGCAATCTCCGCCTCGCGACGAATCCTCGACGCAAACGGCACCTGATACCCCGGCTCCAGCGGAATGGTCGCGCGCGCGACGTTGCCGCCCGACGAGCAATCAATCAGATCGACGCCGCGGGACTTCAGCAAAACCGCCAAAGCGACGGACGACCCGATGTCCCAGCCACCGGCCGTCCAGTCCGTCGACGAGATGCGGACGAACAGCGGCAGCCGTTCCGGCCACACCGCGCGCACCGCATCGACCACGTCCAGACACAGACGCACGCGACCCTCGAACGAACCGCCGTACTCGTCGGTGCGCGTGTTGCTGAGCGGCGACAGGAATTCGTGCAGCAGATAGCCGTGCGCGGCGTGCACTTCCACGACCTCGACGCCGATGTCCCGCGCCCGCGCCGCCGCATCGGCAAAGGCGCGCGGCACCGCACGGATGTCGTCCAGCGTCATCATCCGCGGCGTCGGGTAGCTGTCGCTGAACGCCTGCGTGTCCGGCCCGATCGGTTCCCATCCGCCCTCGTCTGCCGCCACGCCGCCCATGCCGTCCCACGGTCGCTTCGTGCTCGCCTTACGCCCCGCGTGTGCCAGTTGCACGCCGGCAACGCGACCCTGCGCGCGAATGAACCTGACCACCGGCGCCAGCACCTCGGCGTGCGCGTCGCTCCACAAACCGAGGTCGTGCGGGCTGATGCGGCCCTCGGGCGTCACCGCCGCCGCCTCGGTGAACACGAGTCCGGCGCCGCCGACGGCACGCGTACCGAGGTGCACCAGATGCCAGTCGGTGGCCAAGCCGTTGTCGCAGGAGTACTGGCACATCGGCGACACGACGATGCGGTTGGTGAAGGTGAGATCGCGAAGGGACCAGGCGTCGAACAGGTGGGACATCACGTCATTCTGGCACCGCCGAGCTTTTCCGGATATCCTTCCCCAACTCTGCCGTGGCGCCCGTGCGCGGCGAACCCGTGACTTCCCCCCGAGGATTGCGAGAGAGACATGCTGCATGCCGGCCTCCGGGCGCGCGCTCGCTGGCAAAGTCGCGTCATCGTCAGCGGCGCCGCGTGGCTGCTGACCGTCGTGGCGGCTGGAGTGGCCGGCGCGCAGGCGCCCGTGGGCTCGTCCAGCAATGGCGGCGCCGCGCCGCAGGGTCAGACCACGACCACGCAGCCCGCGGCGGCAGACGAAGCGGCACGGCGGCAGGGACTGCGGCAGTTCAATCTGCCTGGCGCACCGGATCCACCGGCGCCGACCGCGCCGTCCGTCATTACGCGCGGCGAGAACGGCCGCGTCGTCGTTCGCGCCACGAAGTTGACGACGCCGCTGGTGATCGACGGCGTGCTCGATGAGGAGGTCTACACCACGGTGCCCTCCGTCGGCGATTTCATCCAGACCGTGCCGAACGAAGGCGCGCCGTCCACCGAACGCACCGAGGCGTGGATCACCTACGACGAAAACAACTTCTATCTGTCGTGCAGGTGCTGGGACTCGGCGCCGCCCGAGCAGTGGACCGCCAACGAACTGCGCCGCGACACCAATCAACTGCGCCAGAACGACATGTTCGGCGCGATGATCGATACCTTTCACGATCGCCGCAACGGGTTCAACTTCTACACCAACCCGCTGGCCGCGCGCGCCGATCAGATCGTCACCAACGAGGGCAATCCGAACAGCGACTGGAACCCGGTGTGGTTCGTACGCACGGGGCGTTTCGAGGGCGGGTGGACCGTGGAGATGGCCATCCCGTTCAAGTCGATCCGCTACGTCTCGGGGTCGGATCAGGTCTGGGGCCTGCAGATCCGCCGCGCCATCCGCCGCAAGAACGAGTGGACGCACCTCACCTTCGTCCCGGCCGCGACGGGCGGCATCACCAGCATCTTCCGCGCCTCGGTGGCGGCGACGTTGATTGGTCTCGACCTGCCGCCGGCGGCGAAGAACATCGAGCTGAAGCCGTATGCGATCTCGCGGCTGACGAGCGATCGCCTGCGGACGCCGCCGCTCTCGAACGACTGGGAACCAAACGCCGGCCTCGATCTCAAGTACGGCATCAACGCCAATCTCACCGCCGACCTGACCGTGAACACCGACTTCGCGCAGGTGGAAGTCGACGAACAGCAGGTGAACCTCACCCGCTTCCCCGTCGTGTTTCCCGAGAAGCGCGAGTTCTTCCTCGAGGGCCGCGGCACCTTCGAGTTCGGCCGATCGTCGGGGCAAGCCGGCTTCACCGGCACCGTCGGCATCGCCAACAACGCGCCGCAGTTGTTCTTCACGCGACGCGTCGGCCTCAACAACGGACGCGAAGTGCCGATCATGGCTGGCGCGCGCGTCACCGGCACGGTCGGCAAGACGGCCGTGGCGCTGATGAACATGGAGACCGGCTACGAAACGACGCGCGACGTCGATCGCTCGGCGTGTGCGCCGCCGTACGGCACCTGCACGCCGCCGACGAACTTCACCGCCATCCGCCTGCGCCGCGACATCCTGCGCCGCAGCACCATCGGCGTCATCTTCACCAACCGCTCCAACTCGCCGGCAAACGCCGATTCGAACCAGGCGTACGGCGTCGACGCCAATTTCTCGTTCTTCCAGAACGTCACCGCCAACGCCTACTACGCGCGCAGCGAGTCGCCCAGTCGCGAGGGCGACGAGGACAGCTACCAGGCCAAGATTGACTACGGCGGCGATCGCTACGGCGCCCGGATCGACTTCCTCGACGTCGGCGCGAACTACTACCCCGAGATCGGCTTCGTGCAGCGCCGCGGCATGTCGCGCACGTTTGGCTCGGTGCGCTTCAGCCCGCGCATGCGTCGCGGCCGTCGCGTTCGCCGCATGCTCTTCGAACCCGCCGCCGAATACGTCGTCAATCGCGCCGGCCACGTCGAGTCGAGCCGCTGGACCGGCCGCTTCCTCACCGAGTTCCAGACCAGCGACACGATCACGGTCGACTATCAGGACAGTTTCGAACTGCTGCTGGCGCCGTTCCAGGTCTCACCCGGCGTCAGCATCCGTCCCGGCCGCTACCCCTTCCGCAGCACGACGATGAGTTATGCGTTCGGGCAGCAGCGGCGGGCATCGGGGACGGTGGCGTATCAGGCCGGCCAGTTCTACGACGGCACCATCCACGGCCTGACGCTGAGCGGCGCGCGCGTCGCCATCCTGAAGCAGTTCTCCGTCGAGCCGTCAGTGACGGTGAACAACGTCGACATCTCGGCCGGCAGCTTCGTCAACACGCTCATCCGCGCGCGCTTCGATTACGCGTTCACGCCGCTGCGGTTCCTCAGCACGCTGCTGCAGTACGACTCGGCCAACAAGACCTTCAGCAGCAACGTGCGGCTGCGCTGGGAATACCAGCCCGGCAGCGAGATCTTCGTCGTCTACACGGACGAGCGCGACACGACGGTGGCCGGCTATCCCGGGCTGCGCAATCGCGCGTTCGTCGTCAAGGTGAACCGTCTGTTCCGTTTCTGACGTCTGTACGCTCACGAAGCCGCGCCCTTCGTTGACAGGTGTGACGTACAAACCTACGATGGGCTTCTGACGGCGTCGTCAGACTGATGCCTGATTTGCTGACCTGGTTCCGCCAACTGTTCGGATCTCCCACCCCGATTGAAGCCCCACGTCGCGTCGCTGTTGCTCGCGTCGCCTCGTCACGCCTGCCCACCGAGTGGGGCGCCTTCGACATCCACGTCTACGAAACGCCCGGCGCCAGCGAAAC
>JADZCY010000387.1 GCA_020851325.1 Acidobacteriota bacterium
CCTTCGTCATCGTCCTGTCGAAGGACCCGCAGCAGCAGTGGCTCTACCTGGCCGACGGCACCAACCACAAGATCTGGATCCTGCGCCGCAGCACGATGGAAGTGGTCGGCGAGTTCGGCCGCGGCGGCCGCCAGCTCGGACAGATGCTGCGCCCGCACGGCATGAGCATCGACTCGAAGGGCAACCTGATCGTCGGCGAAGCCTCGACCGGTCGCCGCGTCCAGCGCTTCCTCCTGCAGAAGTAAGTCAGGGTTCCGGGAGTTGGCGTCAGCTGACTCCCGGTTCCTTCTCCACTCCACCCCGTTCGTTCTCGCGGCTCGGTGGAACTGAGGGCAATCGGTCCCGGGAGTGTCGCAGTCCCGAGAACGTGACTGTCCCGAAAACGCTCCTGTCCCGGCAAGCAAGAGGCGGAAGCCCGCCTCCCGCCTCCCGTTCTACGTCCGCGCCCTCAGATACTGCGAGGGCCAGGCCGTTTCCTGCCCC
Source organism: Acidobacteriota bacterium (assembly GCA_020851325.1). Taxonomy (GTDB): domain Bacteria; phylum Acidobacteriota; class Vicinamibacteria; order Vicinamibacterales; family UBA2999; genus VFZN01. The sequence goes on from JADZCY010000387.1 coordinate 484, forward strand.
AGTTCCTTCGCCGCGTGCAGCGGCCAATACGGACTCCGCAACAACTCGCGCGCCAGGAACACGCTGTCGGCGTGGCCGTCAGCGATGATCGCGTCGGCCTGCTGCGGGGTCGTGATCAATCCCACCGCTCCTGTCGCAATCCCCGCCTCGCGACGAATCCTCGACGCAAACGGCACCTGATATCCCGGCTCCAGCGGAATCGTCGCGCGGGCGACGTTCCCGCCCGACGAGCAATCGATCAGGTCGACGCCGCGGGACCTCAGCAGATGCGCGAGGGCCACGGACGCGTCGATGTCCCAGCCGCCGGCCGTCCAGTCCGTCGACGAAATGCGGACGAACAGCGGCAGCCGGTCCGGCCACACCGCGCGAACGGCATCAACCACGTCCAGACACAGGCGCGCGCGCCCCTCGAACGAACCGCCATACGCGTCTGTCCGCGTGTTGCTGAGCGGCGACAGGAACTCGTGCAGCAGATAGCCGTGCGCGGCGTGCACCTCCACGACCTCGACGCCGATGTCACGCGCGCGTGCGGCCGCGTCGGCAAAGGCCCGCGGCACGGCGCGGATGTCGTCGAGCGTCATCATGCGCGGCGTCGGGTAGTTGTCGCTGAACGCCTGCGTGTCCGGCCCGATCGGTTCCCATCCGCCCTCGCCTGCCGCGACCCCGCCCACGCCGTCCCACGGCCGCTTGGTGCTCGCCTTGCGTCCCGCGTGCGCCAACTGCACACCGGCGACGCGACCCTGCGCGCGAATGAACCTGACCACCGGCGCCAGCGCCGCGGCGTGCGCGTCGCTCCATAAACCGAGGTCGTGCGGGCTGATGCGGCCCTCGGGCGTCACCGCCGTCGCCTCGGTGAACACGAGCGCGGCGCCACCCACCGCGCGTGTGCCCAGGTGCACCAGATGCCAGTCGGTGGCGAAGCCGTTCTCGCAGGAATACTGGCACATCGGCGACACGACAATGCGGTTGGTGAAGGTGAGATCGCGCAGGGTCCAGGCGTCGAACAGGTGGGACATCACGTCATTCTGGCACCGCCGAGCTTTTCCGGATATCCTTCCCCGACTCTGCCGTGGCGCCCGTGCGCGGCGAACCCGTGATTTCCCCCCGAGGAGTGCGAGAGACACATGCTGGATGTCGGCCGACGTGCGCGTGCTCGCTGGCGAAGTCCCCTCATCGTCACCGTCGCCACGTGGCTGCTGGCCGTCGTGGCGGCTGGCGTGTCCGAAGCGCAGGCTCCCGCCGGATCTTCGGGCAACGGCGCCGCACCGCAGGGTCAGACAATTGCCACGCAGCCCGCGGCGGCAGACGAAGCGGCACGGCGGCAGGGACTGCGGCAGTTCAATCTGCCGGGCGCAGCGGATCCGGCGGCCCCGATCGCGCCTTCCGTCATCACGCGCGGCGAGAACGGGCGCGTCGTCGTTCGCGCCACCAAGTTGACGACGCCGCTGGTGATCGACGGCGTGCTCGATGAAGAGGTCTACACCACGGTGCCGTCGGTCGGCGACTTCATCCAGACCGTGCCGAACGAAGGCGCGCCGTCCACCGAGCGCACCGAGGCGTGGATCACCTACGACGAGAGCAACTTCTATCTGTCGTGCAAGTGCTGGGACTCGGCGCCGCCCGAGCAGTGGACCGCCAACGAACTTCGTCGCGATACCAATCAACTGCGCCAGAACGACATGTTCGGCGCGATGATCGACACCTTCCACGATCGCCGCAACGGGTTCAACTTCTACACCAACCCGCTGGCCGCGCGCGCCGATCAGATCGTCACCAACGAGGGCAATCCGAACAGCGACTGGAACCCCGTGTGGTTCGTCCGCACCGGACGGTTCGACGGCGGCTGGACCGTCGAGATGGCCATCCCGTTCAAGTCGATCCGCTACGTGTCGGGATCGGATCAGGTGTGGGGGCTGCAGATCCGCCGCGCCATCCGCCGCAAGAACGAGTGGACGCACCTCACCTTCGTCCCGGCGGCCACTGGCGGCATCACCAGCATCTTCCGCGCCTCGGTAGCGGCGACGTTGATTGGTCTCGACCTGCCACCGGCGGCAAAGAACATCGAGCTGAAGCCGTATGCGATCTCCCGGCTGACGAGCGATCGCCTGCGGACGCCGCCGCTCTCGAACGACTGGGAACCAAACGCCGGTCTCGATCTCAAATACGGCATCAACGCCAATCTCACCGCCGACCTGACCGTGAACACCGACTTCGCGCAGGTGGAAGTCGACGAGCAGCAGGTGAACCTCACCCGCTTCCCCGTCGTGTTCCCCGAGAAGCGCGAATTCTTCCTCGAGGGCCGCGGCACCTTCGAGTTCGGCCGGTCGTCCGGGCCGCCGGGCTTCACCGGCACGGTCGGCATTGCCAACAACGCACCGCAGTTGTTCTTCACGCGGCGCGTCGGCCTCAACAACGGACGCGAGGTGCCGATCATGGCCGGCGCGCGCGTCACCGGCACGGTCGGCAAGACGGCCGTGGCGCTGATGAACATGGAAACCGGCTACGAGACGACGCGCGACATCGAGCGGTCGGCATGTGCGGCGCCGTACGGCACCTGCACGCCGGCGACGAACTTCACCGCCGTCCGCCTGCGCCGCGACATCCTCCGCCGCAGCACCATTGGCGTGATCTTCACCAACCGGTCCAACTCGCCGGCGAACGCCGAGTCGAACCAGGCCTACGGCGTCGACGCCAACTTCTCGTTCTTCCAGAACGTCACCGCCAACGCCTATTACGCGCGCAGCGAGTCGCCGAGCCGGCAGGGCGACCAGGACAGCTACCAGGCCAAGATCGACTACGACGGCGACCGTTACGGCGCCCGCATCGACTTCCTGGACGTCGGCGCCAATTACTACCCCGAGATCGGGTTCGTGCAGCGCCGCGGCATGGCGCGGACGTTCGGCTCGGTGCGCTTCAGCCCGCGCATGCGGCGCGGCCGTCGCGTTCGCCGCATGCTCTTCGAACCCGCCGCCGAGTACGTCGTCAATCGCGCCGGCGACATCGAGTCGAGCCGGTGGACCGGCCGCTTCCTCACCGAGTTCCAGACCAGCGACACGATCACCGTCGACTACCAGGACAATTTCGAACTGCTGCTGGCGCCGTTCCAGGTCTCACCCGGCGTCAACATCCGTCCCGGACGCTACCCGTTCCGCAATGCGACGATGAGCTACGCGTTCGGGCAGCAGCGGCGGGCATCGGGCACGGTGGCGTATCAGGCCGGCCAGTTCTACGACGGCACCATCCACGGCCTCACGCTGAGCGGCGCGCGCGTCGCCATCCTCAAGCAGTTCTCGGTCGAGCCGTCGATCACGGTGAACAACATCGACATCTCGGCCGGCAGCTTCGTCAACACGCTCATCCGCGCCCGCTTCGACTACGCGTTCACGCCGCTGCGGTTCCTGAGCACGCTGCTGCAGTACGACTCGGCGAACAAGACCTTCAGCAGCAACGTGCGCCTGCGCTGGGAGTACCAGCCCGGCAGCGAGATCTTCGTCGTCTACACGGATGAGCGCGACACCACGGTGGCTGGCTATCCCGGCCTGCGCAATCGCGCGTTCGTCGTCAAGGTGAACCGCCTGTTCCGTTTCTGACGTCTTACTGTTCACGAACGCCGCGCCCTTCGTTGACACCTGTGACGTTCAAACCTACGATGGGCTTCTGACGGCGTCGTCAGACTGATGCCTGACCTGCTGACCTGGTTCCGCAAACTCCTCGGATCTCCCACCCCGATTGAAGCCCCACGTCGCGTCGCTGTTGCTCGCGTCGCCTCGTCACGCCTGCCCACCGAGTGGGGCGCCTTCGACATCCACGTCTACGAAACGCCCGGCGCCAGCGAAAC
>JADZCY010000388.1 GCA_020851325.1 Acidobacteriota bacterium
ACCGCATTCGGCGATCAGGTGCGCGCGCTGCCCGGCGTGCTGCATGCCACTGTGGCGACGACGCTGCCGCTGGTGGGCGCGCCGTCTGCGACGGTCGAGATGGACGGCGGGCAATCGTCCGCAGAAGCGGGGCCGTCGGTCTGCATCGTTGGCGTGGACGCGCACTACTTCGACACCTTGTCGCTTCCGTTCGTGGCCGGCCGCCCACCAGAACGTGCGTCACGCACCGAGGTCGTCGTCAACGATGCGTTCGTGCGCGTCGTCGCGTCGGATCAGACCGTGATGGGCCGGCATCTGCGCCTGACGCGCGAGGGCGGTGCCGACGCCGGGCCGTGGCTTTCGATTGCCGGTGTCGTGCCATCGATTCGGCAGACGCCGATGGGCGACTCGCGGCCATGTGTCTATGTGCCGCTGCAGGACGAACCAGGGACCACCCTCGCGCTGATCGTGCGCGCGTCCGGTGATCCACTCGCGTTGACGCCGTCAGTTCGCGCGACGCTCGCGCGTCTCGATGCCGACGTCCCTCTTCACTCCCTCAACACCATGGCGCAGCTGTCGCACACCGTGCGGTGGGCCTCACGCACGGTGAGCCTGGTGATGTCGGTGTTCGCGCTGATCGCGTTCACGTTGTCGATGGCCGGTGTCTACGCCGTTACCGCGCAGGGTGTGACACAGCGCCTTCACGAGATCGGCGTCCGGCTGGTGCTGGGCGCCGGAGCGCGTGACATCGCCACGCTCGTTGCCAGGCGCGCGCTGCCGGCGGTAGCCATCGGCCTGCTGCTCGGCACCGCGGGCGGCAGCGGCGTCAAGCGTCTGCTGGGTACAGTCGCCATCGGCCAGCATGCGAGCGGGTCCGGTAGCGTCGTGGCCATTGCGGCGCTGGTTGTTCTGACATTTGTTGCGGCCTGCGTACCACCGCTCATTCGTGCGTTGCGCGTGGACCCGGGCGAGACTCTGCGCGCCGAATAGAGCGAACAAGGAGGCGTCATGCTGTCTGCATCGGGCCTGATCAAGTCGTACGGCGGCATCATCGCGCTCAAGGACCTGAGCGTTACGGCGGTGCCCGGTCAGGTGATCGGGCTGCTCGGGCCGAATGGCTCCGGCAAGTCCACCACCATCAACATGCTCACCGGCCTGCTGCAGCCGACGCGCGGGCAGGTGCGGTGGCACGGGCGCAACATCCACGACGATCTGCTGGCCTACCAGTCCGTGCTCGGCTACGTGCCTGAGGAGCCGCGGCTCTACGGCTACCTCACCGCGCCGGAGTATCTGTCGATGATCGGCGGCCTGCGCGGGCTGGCCGAGAGCATCGTGAACCGACGCATCGATCGCTATCTCGAGTTGTTCGGCCTCGACTCCGATCGCTACACGCCGCTGTCGTCGTTCTCGAAAGGCATGCGGCAGAAGGTGTTGATCTCGGCGGCGCTGCTGCACGATCCGCAGGTCGTCATCCTCGACGAACCGTGCTCGGGCCTGGACGTGGCGTCGACGTTGATTCTCCGCAGCCTGGTCCGCACGCTGGCGCAGCAGGGCAAGGTCATCGTCTACAGCTCGCACGTGCTCGACATGGTGGAGAAGGTGTGTTCCGACGTGCTCATCCTGCACCGCGGTCAGGTTGTCGCACAGGACCGTGTCGATCACCTGCGCGAACTGGCGAAGGCGGCCTCGCTCGAGGAAGTGTTTGCGGCGCTGGCGGTGGACACCGACGTGGAGACGGTGGGGCAGGCGCTGGCGGAGGTGGCGCGCGCGTGATACAGCCAACCGGCGTCGACGCGCCGGAGCCCGCGCCGGCGGGCCAGCACGACGAGCGACGGCAGTTCACGCGGCTGCTGCGCATGTCGTTCGGTCGCCTGATGGATGCGGCCGTCGGTTCCCGCGAGATCGCCGCCGAGTATTTCGTCATCTGGAGCGCGGCGCTGCTGCTTACGCCGCCGCTGTTCTATGCGGTGATGCGCGTCAGCGCGTATCCATGGCTGCGTCGCCGCTCGCTCGAGGCGCTGCAGCAGTTCGCCCTCGCCGACCGCATCTTCTTCGTCGTCTGGTCGATACTGGCGATGCTGCTCATCGTGTCGATGCTGTGGGACGCGCTCTTTCCGGATCGCACGGATCAGCAGGTGCTCGGTGTGCTGCCGGTGAAGAGCCGCACGGTGGCGGCGGCACGACTGACCGCCGCGCTCATCGCTGGCATCGTGTTCGCGGTCGCCATCGCCGTGCCGACGGGCGTGCTCTATGGCCTGACAGGCGCCGCAGACCCGGTGATCGGCACCATCCCGACGGTGATGGCCGCGCATCTGATGGCGACAATGACGGGCGGCATGTTCGTGTTCTGCGCGCTGCTCGTGGTGCGCGGGCTGCTGGTCACCACCGCCGGCGCGGCGATTGCGGGGAAGATGGCTGTGGTGGTGCAGTTCGTCGCCGTGCTGCTGCTGTTCGAATCCTTCATGTTCCTTCCCGGCGTCGTCGGTGGTGTCGTTCAGCAGATCCTGAGCGGTAACGCGACATGGACGTGGGCGCCGCCGCTGTGGTTCATCGGCGTCTACACCTACGTCGCCGGACCAAAGCCGGAGGTGTTGGCGCATTTCGTTCCGTGGGCGATCGCGGCGCCGTTCATCGCTGTTGCTCTCGCGGCCGTTGTCTACGTGATTCCCGCGCGCATGAACGCGCGACGCGCCATCGAGTCGCGAGAGTCGAACCGGCGTTCGGTGATGCTGCCGCGGCTGTTGAGCGCGCTCGCCCTGCTGTTGCTGCGACGGCCGCAGGAGCGCGCCGTATTTCGCTTCACGGTGACCAGCGTGCTCCGCAACTCGCGCCCGCTGCTGGCCGTGGCCACCGCGCTCGGCCTCGGCCTGGCGCTGGCCGGCACGCGCATCCTCGCCGCGCAAGTGCGCGACATGCCGCTGCCGCTCGACCGGCCGTACGATTATCTGGTCTCCATTCCTCTGGTGCTGACATTTGCTCTGGTACTCGGCGTGCGTCGCGCGTTTGCCACGCCCACCGACCTCGGCGCCAACTGGCCGTTCCGCTTGACCGCCTCGGCATCGATGCCCGGCTGCCGCAGCGCCACGGCGATGAGCATGCTGGTGCTGGGCGTGATGCCGATCACGCTGTTGACGATGCTGGTGACGAGCGCG
>JADZCY010000389.1 GCA_020851325.1 Acidobacteriota bacterium
CGCTCGACGTCGCGCGCGATCTGCTCGGCAAGGTGCTGGTGCACGACAGCGACGAGGGCCGCACGGCGGGCATGATCGTCGAGGTGGAAGGCTACATCGGCGAGGACGACCCGGCCTGCCACGCGTTCCCCGGTCCGACCGAGCGCAACGCGCCGCTCTATGGACCGCCGGGTCACGCTTACGTCTATCTCAACTACGGCCTGCATCACCTCGTGAACGCGGTGACCGAACCGGAGGGCTTTCCCGCCGCGGTGCTCATGCGCGCCCTCGCGCCACTGGACGGCATCACGCTGATGCAGGAACGCCGCGGCCGCATGCGCTGGCGGCGCGGCAAGCCGCCGGTGCCCGAGATGCATCTTTGCCGAGGCCCGGGCAACCTCACCGTCGCGCTCGGCATCGACCTCGCGTGCAACCTGCTGCCGCTCTACACCGGCGCGCTCACCATCGAGGACTGGGGCACCACCCCCGGCGAGATCGCCTGGGGCCCACGCATCGGCATCAGCCGCGGCGTCGAACACGCCTGGCGCGCGTTCGTGAAAGGGCATCCCGCAGTGTCGTCTAGGTCCTAGGACTTAGGTCCTAGGTCCTAGGTCCTAGGTCTTAGGTCTTAGGCAAAAGATCGCTGATCAGCGTGTTCGGTGTTCGTGGGCGCGGTGTTTTCCTAGGACTTAGGACTTAGGACCTAAGACCTACTCAAAGTGCAGCGCCTCCCTCGGATTCAGCCCCGCGGCGCGGCGGGCGGGGACGTAGCCGAAGATCACGCCGACGAGCGCGGCGAAGCCGAACGACACGGCGACCGATGAAGGCGAGACGACGGTGGTCCATTGCAGCAGCGCGGTGAGGCCGCGTGCGGTGCCGATGCCCACGAGCACGCCAGTGAGGCCGCCGAGCAGGCTGAGCGCCATGGCTTCGATCAGGAACTGCGCCAGCACGTCGGTGCGTCGCGCGCCGATGGCGCGGCGCAGGCCGATCTCGCGCGTGCGCTCGGTGACCGACACCAGCATGATGTTCATGATGCCGATGCCGCCGACGATGAGCGAGATCGCCGCGACGGATGCCAGCAGCGCCGTCATCGTCGACGTGGTGGAGGTGAGCACGGTCGCCATCTCTTCGGCCGAGCGGATCGAGAAGTCGTCTTCCGCGCCGGGCTGCAGGCGATGACGCACACGCAGCAGGCTGCTGATGTCGTCCGACACCGCCGCCGCGCTGCGTGAACCGTCCAGCCCCACGGTCACATTGGCGATGTGCGTGATGCCGAGCAGGCGCTTCTGCGCGGTGGTGTACGGCACCATCACGGTGTCGTCCATGTCCTGGCCCATCGGCGACTGTCCCTTGCGCGACAGCACCGCAATCACGGTGAACGGCTGGTTGTTGACGCGGATGGTCTGGCCAAGCGGGTCGACGCCGGCGCCGAACAACTGATCGCGCACGACGGCGCCAAGCACCGCCACCTTCTCGCTTCGCGTCACCGCCTCGTCGTCGAAGAACACGCCAAGGTCCACGGGCCACGCGCGCATCACCGGCAGTTCCGATCCCACGCCCTGCACCTGCGTCTGCCAGTTGCCGGTGGACGACAGCACCTGCGTGCGCGTCGACACACCAGGCGACACCGCCGACACGCCGCTCACGCCTTCACGGATCGCGCGCGCATCGTCCGGGACGAGCGTTGTCACCGCGCCCTGGCCCATGCGCACACCGCCGAAGCTCATCGACCCGGCGCTCACCGTGACGATGTTGGTGCCGAGGCTGGAGACCGACGCTTCGATCGAGGCGCGGGCGCCGCCGCCGATGGCCATCATGACGATGACCGCGGCGACGCCGATGATGATGCCGAGCGAGGTGAGGGCCGAGCGGAGCAGGTTGCGGCCGATCGCCTCGAAGGCGGTGCGGATGGTGCTGGATGGCGTGGTCATGACGTCACCGTGCCTGCCGCTGCGTGCCGGCGTTGCGGGGGCGGGGGAACGACGGCATCAACGGCGATCCGCTGGCCGGCGTGCTGGAGGAGGCCGCCGGTGCGGCGCCACCGATCGACGCGGCCGTCACCACTTCGGTGCCTTCGGCGATCCCGTCGCCGCTGATCGCTACGGACACGTTGTCGCTGAGTCCGGCGGTGACGCGCACCGGCTCGAGACCGGCAGGCGTGCGCACCCACACGGAGGTGTCCCGGCGCGCGTTCGCGGCGGGCACTTCGCCGGTCGCCACGAGTCGCGCGTCCGCCGGCGTGAAGCGCAGCGCCGCCGCCGGCACGCGCAGCACATCGGCCTCGCGCGCCACTTCGATATCGAGCGTCGCCGTCATGCCGGGCTTCAGTTGCCCGCGCGGATTCGGCACGTCAATCACCGTCGTGTAGCTGACGACGTTCTGCGTCACAGTCGGCTGCAGTCGCACCTGTCGCACGGCGCCGGTGAACGTGTCGCCGGGCCACGCGTCCACGGTGAACGTCACCGACTGTCCGGGCTTGACGCGGCCGACGTCCGATTCGTCCACGCGCGCATCCAGTTGCAGCGTGTCGAGGCTGCGGGCGATGACGAACAGCGTCGGCGCCTGGAGGCCGGCCGACACGGTCTGGCCCACTTCCACGTTGCGGCTCAGCACGATGCCGGCGACGGGCGATGCGATCACTGTGTGAGAGAGGTTGACGCGCGCCTGTTGCAGTGCGGCCTCCGCCTGATCGAGCTGCGCCTTCGCCGCCGACACGGTGACTTCGGCAACCCGCGCGTTCGAGCGGGCGGTGTCCACTTCCTGCATGGCGATGAGCTGCCGCCCGGCCAGTTGTTCCGCCCGCGTCAGTTTCACGCGTGCGTCATCCAGCAGCACGCTGGTGCGCTCGAGTTCGGCGCGCAGGCGAATCACCGTGGCTTCCGCCTGCGTGACCTGCGAGGTCAGCACGGCCGGGTCGAGCGTGGCGATCGTCTGCCCGCGCGTCACTGGCTGGTTGAAGTCGGCGCCGAGCGAGGCGATCGTGCCGCTCACCTGCGTGCCGACTTCCACGGTGTCCACGGGCGCGAGCGTGCCCGTCGCCGCCACGCGCACGACGATATCGCCGCGCGTGACCGGAGCCACGGTCACCTGCGGCGCGTCGGCACTGGCGTCGCCGTTGAGGTAATAGGCGCCACCGGCGAGCACGACGGTGACGATGGGCAAGGTCCAGATCAGGCGCTTCATATGCGGTGTCCTGATCTGTGAGACGGCCCGGCCGTGACCGCGCCGTGACCGGAGTGTGGCAGTTCTGTGGCAGTCGTGAAGCGCGGGTTATTTTCGCAGCGTCACTTCGATCTGCTGAGGCGGCATGTGCAGGCCGTGACGGCCGAACGCGGCCTTGATGCGGCGCCGCAACTCGCGGCCGACGTTCCACTGGCTGAGCGGCAGCGTCTTGATGCGGAACCGCAGGACGATCGACGACCCGCTGAAGCTGTCGATGCCGACCACCTCGAGCGGCTCGAGGATCAGCGGCTTGAATGCCGGGTCGCTCTCCAGACTCGCCGAGGCTTCCTTCACCGCATCCACCACCGCATCCGCATCATCGTCGAAGCCGATGGTGAGGTCGATGACGTAGTAGGAGAAGTCCTTGCTGCGGTTGGCCAGCGTCGTGATCTGGCCGTTGGGGATCACGTGCACCGTGCCTTCCATGTCGCGGAGGACGATGGTGCGCAGGTTGATCTGTTCGACGCCGCCGCCGATGCCGTTGACGGTGGCGACGTCGCCGACGCGGACCTGGTCCTCGAGGATCAGGAAGAAGCCGGAGATGACGTCCTTCACCAGCGTCTGCGCGCCGAAGCCGACGGCGAGGCCGAGGATGCCGGCGCCGGTGAGCACGGGCGTGATGTCGACGTCGACGGCCCGCAGCACCATCAGCAGCGCGGCAATCCAGATGATCGAGCCGAGGAAGCGGCTGAACGTGCGGCCGATGGTCTGCGCGCGCTTCTGGCGCTCCACGTCCACCGGGCCGGGCCCGCTGCTGATCTCGCGCTCGGCGCGGGCGATGATCGACGCCACCAGCCGGCTCGCGGTGATCGCCAGCAGCAGGATCACGCCAATGCGCAGCGCCGTGCGGGCCACCCATTCGCCGAGGCGTTCGCCCTGCAGCGGTACCGGCATCTCGACGCCGACGAGGCTGAGTGCCGGCACCGTCAGCGCCGTCATCGCCACGATGAAGGCGACCAGACGCACGAACGTCACCGGCACCTTGCGGATGGCGGCCGCCGGCGCGTGCCCTTCGATGCTGGCGACCAGACGGCGGACAAGCCCGCCGGCGATCAGCGCCAGCGCCGCGGCGATGACCGCGGCAAAGGTGAGGGCGACGAGAACTTCGACGGTGTTGTCGGGGACGGCCGCGGCGGCTGGCGAGGGCTGCATCATTCAGCTAGCGGCGCGGCGCCACGCGTGGCTGCTGGCGCTCGACGGTCATGCGCACCGCTTCGGTGCGGCCTTCGCGGCGCACGTCGAGGCGCACCGTGCTGCCGATGGCGGCGTCCGCGATCAGGCGCACGAACTGGGACGGGTTGGTGATCGCCGTGCCGTTCACGCTGAGGACGATGTCGCCCGGGCGCATGCCGGCTTTGTACGCCGCGGAGGCGCGGCTCATCTGCGTGATCACCACGCCGTCGGTGTTTGGCGCGCGTAATTCTTCGGCCAGCCTTGTCGTCACGGGAGAGACATCGACGTAACCGAGCGAACCGCGGCGGACCTCGCCGTATTCCATCAGGTCGTCGACGACGCGGCGTGCCAGGTTGCTGGGCACCGCGAAGCCGATGCCCTGGTAGCCGCCGCTCTGCGAGAAGATGGCGGTGTTGATGCCGATCAGCTCGCCGCGGCTGTTGATTAGCGCGCCGCCCGAGTTCCCCGGGTTGATGGCGGCATCCGTCTGGATGAAGTCCTCGTAGGTGGAAATGCCGACGCCGGCGCGGCCCAGCGCGCTGACGACGCCGAGCGTGACGGTCTGGTTGAGCGAGAACGGGTTGCCGATGGCCATCACCCACTCCGCCACCTTCAGCTTCGACGAATCACCCCACGGCACGACCGGCAGGCTGGTGGCGTCCACCTTCAGCAGCGCGAGGTCGGTCCACGAATCGGTGCCGACGATCAGCGCTTTCAACTCGCGCTTGTCGCCCACCGACACCGTGACCTCGGCGTTGTTCTCGCCGACGACGTGGCTGTTGGTGACGACGTAGCCGTCTGGGGAGATGAGGACGCCGGAGCCGAGGCTCGACTCGTAGCGGTTGCGATAGCCGAACATCTCTCCGGGGTCGCCGAAGAACTGCTGGAAGAACGGGTCGGCGGCGAAGGGTGAGTTCGGCCGTCGCACCACCTGCACGGCCGAGATGTTGGTGACGGCGCGAGTGGTCTGCGCGGCGATGGCGGTGAAGTCGGGTCCGGCCTGCGGTGCGGCTGGCGTGGACGCGCGCGCGGCCGTGGCGGCGGGCGCTTGTTCCTCCATGGGCAGTGCCACCACCTCGTCGCGATTGGCGACGCGGCCCGAGAGCACCAGGCCGGTGACCAGGCCCGTGGCGATCAGCAGGAAGGAAAGAGAAAGCCGCTTGAACATCGGGGACCGGGCGCGTGCCCGTCAGGACACGTCGACTCGCCGACGACCGGCGTCGGCACGTTTCGGGACGGTGATGGTCAGCACGCCGTTCGACAGATCGGCCGTGATGTGATCGGCGTCCACCGCCGGCGGCAGTGCGAAGGTGCGCGAGAACTCGCCGTGGCCGCGTTCCACCTGGTGATAGTGATCGCAGCCGGCGACGCGGGTGTCGCGCCGGCCGGTGAGTGTGAGGCGGCCATCGCGCACGGTGACGTCGATCTGCGCGCGGGTGAGGCCGGGCAACTCGGCGGTGATGATGAACGCGGCTGCGCTTTCCGACAGATCGACCGCCGGCGACCAGCCGACCGTGCCGCCGGTGGACAGCCGGTCCATCCGGTGCTGGAGGGCAATCAGATCACGGAAGGGGTCCCATCGGGCGAATGCCACAGACTCGCATCGTAGCATGGTAAAATCCGACGGTTCTACACACATCCGCAGGGACAACATGGCCGACACACTCCTCGCCACGCAGCTCCGCAAGGGCATGATCATCAAGTTCGAAAACGAGCTGTACCGCATTCACGACCGGCAGCACGTGACCCCGGGCAATCTCCGCGGGTTCGTCCGGCTCAAGATGCGGAACCTGCGCAACGGTTCGATGGCCGACCACAAGGCGCGGTCGGAAGACGTCATCGAGCGCGCCACGCTCGAGGAGAAAGAGATGCAGTACCTCTACGCCGATGGCGAGGGGTATCACTTCATGGACACGGCGTCATACGAGCAGATCCATCTCTCGGAAGAAGCGCTGGGCGACGGCGTCGGCTTCCTCAAGCCCGAGATGCTGATTCGCGTCGAGTTCTACGGCGAGGAGCCGGTGGGCATCGAGCTGCCGCAGACGGTGGACCTGAAGGTGGTGGAAACCGTCCCGGCCATCAAGGGCGCGACGGCCACCAATCAGCTCAAGCCGGC
>JADZCY010000390.1 GCA_020851325.1 Acidobacteriota bacterium
TCGCGCTGGCCGAGCAGCACCAGCGCCGTGGTGAAGGCGTCGGGCGGCGGCGCGTCGCTATTTGCTGAAGCGCGTGATCTCGGGCTGCGGCGCATTCGAAACCGCCGGCTTGCTGAACAGGCTGCTGGCCATCTGATCGCGCGCCTGATCGGCGGTGGTCGAGATGCCCTGCACCTTGAGCTTGAACTCGTCGACGTTCGACGCCCAGCGCAGCGCCTCGTCGTAAGTGATCAGCTCCTGCGAATAGAGGCTGAAGATCGACTGGTCGAAGGTCTGCATCCCGTACTGCGACGTGCCCTGGGCGATGGCGCCCTGAATCAGGTGCGTCTTTTCCTTGTCGATGATGCAGTCCTTGATGAACGGCGTCGCCACCAGCACCTCGAGTGCGGGCACGCGGCCCTTGCCGTCGGCGCGCGGAATGAGGCGCATCGCCACAGCCGCCCGCAAAACGACCGCAAGCTGCAGGCGGATCTGCTTCTGCTGGTGCGGCGGGAACACCGAGATGATACGGTTGATGGTCTCGGTGGCGTCCAGCGTGTGCAACGTCGAGAAAACAAGGTGACCGGTTTCGGCGGCGTGCAGCGCGGTTTCGATCGTTTCCATGTCGCGCATTTCGCCGACGAGCACCACATCCGGGTCCTGGCGCAGTGCACTTCTGAGCGCATACGCGAAAGAGCGCGTGTCCACGCCGATCTCGCGCTGCGTGATGATCGCCTCGAGATCGCGGTGCAGGTATTCGATCGGGTCTTCGATGGTGATGACGTGCGACGAGCGCGTGTTGTTGATGTGGTCGATCATGCCGGCGAGCGTCGTGCTCTTGCCCGAACCGGTGGTGCCGGTGACGAGCACGAGACCGCGTTCGTCCTCGGCGATGCGCTTCAGCACCTCGGGGAGCTGCAGTTCGTCGATCGACTTGATCTTGAAGGGGATGACGCGCAGCACCATGCCAATCGTGCCGCGCTGCTGGAAGACGTTGCAGCGGAAGCGGCCGAGGCCGGGCACGCTGTAGGCGAGGTCGATTTCCTGCGCGTCCTTGAAGCGCTGGCGCTGCGTCGCCGACATGATCGACGCCGCCATTTCGACCAGGTCCTCGTGATCCAGCTTCTTGTCCTGCGTGACGCGGACCAGACGGCCATGGACCCGGGCCATCGGGTAGGTGCCGACCTTCAGGTGAAGGTCGGACGCTCCCTGTTCGACGGCCAGCTTCAACAAGTCGTTTACGTGCATGAGCGGCTCACCTTGCAGAAGTCATGCCCGCTGCACACTTCGGCGCTACCGCGTGGCCAGCGCCGGCACCGGCGTCAGCCAGCGATGCGTATCGGGCAGCTCGCCCTTGATGATGCCGAAGAACTGCCGCTGGATCGCCGCCGTCACCGGACCGCGCGTGCCGCTGCCGACGGTGATCTTGTCGATCGATCGCACCGGCGTCACTTCCACCGCCGTGCCGCAGAAGAACGCTTCGTCGGCGAGGTAGAGGAACTCGCGCGGAATCGGGACTTCGCGCACTTCGTATCCCAGATCGCGCGCCATCACGATGACGCTGTCGCGCGTGATGCCCTGGAGGATCGACGAGCTGATCGACGGCGTGTAGACAACGTTGTCGCGCACGAGGAACAGGTTCTGCCCCGAGCCTTCACTCACCAGGCCGCTTTCGTCGAGCGCGATCGCCTCGCCGTACCCATCGAGCGCCGCCTGCATCTTGATCAACGCGGAGTTGGCGTAGTTGGCCGACGCCTTCGCCATCGCCGGCAGCGTGTTCGGCGCCAGGCGGTTCCACGAACTGACACCGACATCGATGCCCTTGGTGAGGCCGTCGGCGCCGAACATGTCCTTCCATTCCCAGACGATGACGGTGGCGTCGACGGGGCAGGGGCGCGGATCCAGGCCAAGTTGTTCGAGACCGCGATAGAGCAGCGGCCGGATGTAGCACGACTTGAAGCCGTTGGCGCGAATGGTCTCGAGCACCGCCGCCGAGAGCGTTTCCACGGGCCACTGCGGCTCCATGCGGTAGACGCGGCACGAGTCGTAGAGGCGCCGCATGTGCTCGCGCAGCCGATAGACGACGCTGCCGCCCTTGCTTTCGTAGGCACGAATGCCTTCGAAGATGGCGGTGCCGTAATGCAGTGCGTGCGTGGCGACGTGGACCGTGGCGTTCTTCCACTCCACGATCGATCCGTTCATCCACACCTTGCCGGAATCACTGAAAGCCATCCGGGAATTATGTCCCAAACGGGCGCGAGAGCCGCGGCTACTGGCGTTCCTGGCAGAACGGGCAGACGTCGGCGCGCGCGGGCAGGGCCTTGCGGCAATGCCAGCAGAAGCGCGCTTGCGGCGTCTCGCGCGCCTTGAGCCGCGCCTGCACGTCCTGCATTTCGCTGCTGCTGCCGGGCGGCGGCGCGCCGGCCGGCCGCCACGGGCGTCGCGGCATGATCTCGGCCCGGGCGGCGAGCACCGCGTCGAGCAGATCCGCGGCGCGTTGATAGCGCTCGGTCAGCTCCGGGGCCATCGCCTTCATGACGATGTCCGAGATGACTTTCGGCACTTTGCCGTTCCGCAGGCGCGGCGGCGTCGTCAGCTCGCCGCGCATCAGCCGATCCAGATCCGACGGCGCCGGCGTGTTGTAGGGCAGCGCCCCCGTCAGCATCTGATACATCGTCACGCCGAGTGAATAGATGTCCGACGCGAAGACCGCCTTGCCCTGGAACTGCTCGGGCGCCATGTAGGGCGGGCTGCCGATGACGGTGGTGCCATGCGCCGCGATCTCGAGGAAGCGCGAGGTGCCGAAGTCGGCCACCTTCAACATGCCCTGTTCGGTCA
>JADZCY010000391.1 GCA_020851325.1 Acidobacteriota bacterium
ACCTTCTGCCAGCCGACGAACACGACGTTCGCCGTCTTCACCATGGCATCGGCCGCCTCGATCATGCCGATGAGGCCGCGCGTTTCGACCATCCCGAGTGCTTCGCCGTATTCGACGTTGTCCGCCACGCCTCGGATTGTATGACAACCGAAGGGACCGCCGCTCTCGCGTCGGTAGGACGGTCGGGACCGCTCGCCTGCGCGCTTCGCGCTGCGTCGAGACGGTGGGGGCATCAACGGATCAGGGACCGCCGCTTCGCGTCGGCAGGGAACCAGGATCATGGGCGCATCAAAGAAGCCGTAGCCCTCCAAGCCCCAAGCCCTTCCAGCCCTCCAGTCCCCCAGCCCTCCAGCCCTTCCAGCCCTCCAGTCCCCTGTTAGACTCGGCGCACAGTACCCCGTCGGCCCTGTTGGCCGCGGCGAGCGCTCGAAAGGACCAGCCATGGAAGGGATGATCGCGTCGCTCATCAAGGACTTCGAAGACGGTCGCATGGATCGTCGTCAATTGATCCGCAGCCTGGCGATGGTGGCCGTGGCCGGCCCGGCGGCGGCCACCGCCAGCGCCGCGCAGGCGACCAAGGCGCCGTGGAAGACCGTGCGCCTCGACCACATCTCGTATGCGGTGACCGACTACAAGCGCAGCGCCGACTTCTACGCCAGCCTCATGGGCTGGGAGATCGCCAACGACGACGGCAAGACGCAGGCGACGATGAAGATCGGCGACATCGGCGAAATCATCATCCGCAACCAGCGGCGTCCGGCCGCCGGCGCCGCACCGGCCGCGCCCGCCGCCCCCGGTGCTGCTGATCGTCCGCCCGTCACCGGCGTCATCAATCATGTGTCGTGGGGCGTGACGCCGTGGGATACCGACGGCGTCAAGGCCGAACTCGAACGGCGCGGATTGAAGCCGCGGCCCGACATGGTGGGCAACGACTTCAAGAGCTATCACGTGCTCGATCCCGACGGCTGGGATCTGCAGATCAGCAACGTCACGAAGTAGGCGAGCACACGGCATCTCCGTGCAGCTCACCGGCCTCGACTGGCTCATCGTCGTTGTGTCGATCGCGGTGTCGTTCGCGCCGGCCCTGTGGCTGGCGCGCCGCGCCGCGTCGAGCACCACCGAGTTCTTTGCCTCGGGCCGCGCCGCGCCGTGGTGGCTGGTCGGCGTGTCGATGGTGGCGACCACGTTCAGCACCGACACGCCCAACCTGGTGGCCAATCTCGTGCGCGAGGGCGGCATCGCCGCCAACTGGGTGTGGTGGGCCTTCCTGCCCACCGGCATGACGACGGTGTTCTTCTACGCGAAGTTGTGGCGGCGGCTCGGCGTCATCACGGACCTGGAGTTCTACGAGCTGCGCTACTCGGGCCGCGAAGCGACGTGGGTGCGCGCGTTTCGCGCCGTGTACCTCGGCGTCATCTTCAACGTCGCCATCATGGCGTCGGTGAACCTGGCGGCGGCGAAGATCGCCAACGTGCTGCTCGGTTGGCCGATGGGGCAGACGCTGCTGGTCTGCGCGATCATCAACGTCGCGTTCGCGGCGACGTCCGGCTTGTGGGGCGTGCTCGTGACGGACTTCATCCAGTTCGGCATCGCCATGACCGGATCGATCGCCGCCGCGACATACGCGCTGTCGCACCCGCGCGTCGGTGGACTCACCGGACTGTTCGATCAGATTCCCGCGTCGACGCTTGCCGTGGTGCCGGACCTCTCGAACTGGGAGGTGGCGCTGCCGCTCTTCATCATCCCGCTCACCGTGCAGTGGTGGTCGACGTGGTACCCCGGCTCGGAGCCGGGCGGCGGCAGCTACGTCGCACAGCGCATGCTGGCGGCGCACAGCGAACGCGACGCGATGCGCGGCACGCTGCTCTTCAACGTCGCGCACTACGCGTTGCGACCGTGGCCGTGGATTCTCGTCGCGCTGGCGTCGATGCTGGTCTTTCCGACCATTGCCGACATCCAGCGCGCGCTGCCGCACGTCGACGCCGCGCTCGTCGGCCACGACATGGCGTATCCGGCGATGCTCACGTTCCTGCCGGAAGGCTGGCTCGGGCTGATGGTGGCCGGACTGCTGGCGGCGTATGTCTCGACGATCTCGACGCATCTCAACTGGGGCACGTCGTATCTCGTCCACGATCTGTATCGCCGCTTCCTGCGTCCCGATCGCAGCGAGCGTCACTACGTGGCCGTCGGCCGTCTCGTCACCGCGCTGTTGATGCTGGCGGCGGCGCTGCTCACGCTGTCGCTCGACTCGGCGCGCGCCACGTTCAACCTGTTGCTCTCGATCGGCGCCGGCACTGGCTTGCTCTACCTGCTGCGTTGGTTCTGGTGGCGCATCAACGCGTGGAGCGAGATCGCGGCCATGGCGAGTTCGTTCGTGCTGGCGCTGATGCTGTTCGTGCTCGAACGCGGTGGCGTGGCCATTCCCCAGCATCTGTCGCTGGTGGGCACGGTGATGATCACCACGGCGGTGTGGATGGCGGCGACCGTTTTGACCGAGCCGACGGACGAAGCAACGTTGAAGCGCTTCTATCAACGCGTGCGTCCCGCCGGACCTGGCTGGCGGCACGTGCGTGCCGCGCTCGGCGGGCTGCCGTCCACCGACGACCTCGGCGCCGCGTTTCGTGGCACCATCGCGGGATGCGCGTTCGTCTACGCGGCGCTCTTTGGCGCCGGCCATGCGCTGATGGGCCACGGCGTCGCCTTGGCAGTTTCCGTCGTGACGTGCATGATCAGTGGGGCCGTGATGTTCGCGGCGGCAACTCATCAGGGGTGGCGCAGCGAGCACGGGCCGTAGTGATGCGGTGAAGCGGTGAGCGTCGATCACTTTCTTGCACTGGGGATGACGGACGGCGACGCGCAGGCGCGGGCCGCGCTGGTGTCGCGTGTGGCGCGCGGGCTCGACGATGTGGCGGGCGTTGCCGAGTGGCAGTGGTTCGTGCCCGGGCGGATCGAAGTGTTCGGCCGTCATACCGGTTACGCCGGTGGACGTTCGCTGGTGGCGGCGGTGCCGCGCGGGTTTGCCATTGCTGCTCGCCCGCGCTTCGATGGCCTGGTGCGCGTCTTCGACGTGCGCAACGATCACCACGCGACGATCGATCCCGCGGATGATGCCGTGACGCTCACCGGCTGGGCGTCGTACGTGCAGGTGGTGGCGCGTCGCCTGGCGGCGAACTTTCCAGGTGCGTCGCTCGGTGTCGATCTTGCGCTGGCCAGTGATCTACCGCGCGCGGCCGGGCTGTCGAGTTCGAGTGCGCTCGTGGTGGGCATCGCCTCGGCGCTGGCGCGGCGTGCCGCGCTCACCGATCGACCCGAATGGCGCGCGGCGATCGACGCGCCGATCGACCTGGCCTGGTATCTGGGCTGCGTCGAGAACGGTCTCGACTATCGCAGTTTGGCCGGCACCGCCGGCGTTGGCACGCACGCCGCCGGCGAGGATCACACGGCGATCCTCGCGACGCGTCACGGTCACGTCAGTCAGTTCTGCTTCACGCCGGTGAGTGCCGTCGGCGACGTCCCGATGCCGGACGCGTGGACGTTCGTGATTGCGTCGAGTGGCGTGCACGCCGACAAGGCCGGCTCCGTCAAGGATCGATTCAACCGCGCCGCGCTGGCGGCGCGGGCGCTGCTGAGCGCGTGGAATGCGAGTGGTGCGCCGCCGGCCACGTCGTTGGCGGGCGTGCTCGCGCAACCGGGCGGCATGACGCGGCTGGTGCGGCTGGTGAAGCAGCAGCCGGCTGATGGCTTTGCCGCCGCGGACCTGCTGCAGCGTCTCGAGCACTTCATGAACGAGGACGCGCGCGTGCCGGCCGCGGCGCAGGCGTTTGCCCGCGAGGACGCCGACGCGCTCGGCGAACTCGCTGACGACTCGCAGCGCGACGCCGACGAGAGCCTCGGCAATCAGGTCCCCGAGACGCGCGCGCTGGCGTCGCTGGCGCGGCGCGAAGGCGCGCTGGCGGCCTGCAGTTTCGGCGCCGGCTATGGCGGCAGCGTGTGGTCGCTCGTCGCGGCACCGGATGCGGACCGCTTCGCCGCCGCGTGGCGCGCCGCCTACGCCGCTTGCTGCCCGAAGTCGGCGGCGAGGATGGAAGTGTTCATCGCACGCCCGGGGCCGCCGGCGATGGAAGTGACCTGACAGGACGGCGGCATGGGCGATCGGCAATCGAATCAGCCATCACACAATCACCCATCAACAACAATCGCGAATTCACCAATCCTCCAATCACCAATGCAACGTCAGGACCCTGTCGTGAGCCTCGCCGATCTTCGTACCCCTGCCGTTCTCGTTGACGGCGTTCGCGCCCGGCGCAACCTCGATCGGATGGCGGCCGCGGCTTCGTCGCGTGGGATTCGTCTGCGGCCGCATGCGAAGACGCACAAGAGCCCGGTGGTGGCGCGGTGGCAACTCGATCGCG
>JADZCY010000392.1 GCA_020851325.1 Acidobacteriota bacterium
CACCCGAGTTTGTCAGCGACCGATCGCATCGTCGCCCATTGCGATGGGTACTCGTGGGCGTGATCGAAGACCATGCGCACGGCACGGTCACGGAGCTCGGGAGAATACTTGCTGGGTCGGGGCATCGAAGCCATCCTCTCTCATAAGGGGCTCTCCGATAAACCCGGGCCGATTCAGTTGTCCATTACCGCTGGGTGTTGGGGCACTTCTCCACGGATGGCTACCTCCTGGACAGCGGCTGGCTGGCGTACCTGCTGGAGACAGCGGACCCGCTGCTGAAGAATCCGTCCAGCGTCAACGATCTCAGCTTCTACGCGCATCATGTGTCGCCGCATCTCTTCCTGTTCGGCGTGCCCTTCGCTCGCCTGCTGGATCTGAACGGCTTCGAGATTCTGGCCACGCACGAAGCCGTGTTCTTCGGACTCTTCGCCGCCGCCGTGCTGTGGGGCGCTTACGTGAACGGCGGGTGGCTGTTCATGGCCCTCGCATTCCTGAGTGCCGTCTCGATTGGTGCCGCGAGCAACATCCTGCTCCAGGCCGCCGGTTATCCGCACTACGAGATCGCCATGCTGTCGGTGACCGCGCTGGCGCTCGTCGCCTGGGAGAAAGGCTGGCGTCGCCTGTTCCTGGTGTGCGTCGTCTGGCTGCCGCTGATTCGCGAGGATGGTGGCTTCTATGCGGCGTTCGTCGGCGTGGCGTCGTGGCTCATCGCCGAGCCCGACCGGCGGGCGCGTGATCGCACGATGCTCCTCGCCCTGCTCTTCGGTGGCGTCGCGGTGAGCGCCGCGTCGATGGTGCTCAAGAGCCAGATGTTTCCCGGCTTCGACGCTTTCGAGTCGAACTTCGCTGGACAGTCGTGGAGTCACCTGTCCTGGCGGTTTGTCGCCGATCGCGCCTACGCCGCCGTCACCAACCCGAACATCGTGCCGGTCCTGCTTGGCTGCTGCGTGCTGGCCTGGTTCGACGTGAGATACGCCGCGGGTCTGGCGCTGTTGCCGCTGTTCCTGCTCCACGTGCTTTCCGTTCGTGACGAGCACGGGCACTTCACGCTGTACTTCGCGTTGCCGTGGCTGCTTCCCGCGGTCATCTGGATGGTGCTCCTGGCCAGACGCCGAGGACTGGGGAGCGGGTCGCTCGCCGAAGCGGTCACCATCGTTGTCTGTGCCATCGCGATGACCGCCCCCGCACAAGCGGCGGCCGGCATCCAGACGAACTTCTGGTACGTGGTGCCATGGTCATTCGAACGGCCGATTCTCCGTCTCGAAGACATGCGAACGTTCGCGCGCAGGACGCATCGAACCTTTGCCTCCGGTGGCCCGTCCGGGGCGCTGCCATGCGCCTCGGTCGGTGTCGCGGCGCTGATCCCCAACGATCTGCACCCGAGGGAAGTCATCGATCCGAATGTCGGGGTGTCAGAGTGCGGCACCGTGCTGCTCATGGCCGGCGACATGCACTCCGCCGCGATTGGCGCCGAGCTCGAAACGCGGCAGTTTCACAGAGTCGACGAGTTCGAGGCCGTGCAGCTGTGGATGCGGCTCGACGCATTACCGGAAGCAGCCGCATCCGGCCGCGCCCCGGCAAGATAGCGACGCTACGGTACGACTTCGAAGAGATTGGCGTTTCCGACGGGGTCCTGGTAGGTTCCCCGCAGCGTGAGTGCCGAACTGGTTGTCAGCTTCAATACCAGGTCGGCGTAATCAGCGGGTGCGTAGAACGCCTGATGGACCAAGACGTATCGGACCTGGAGCGCGCGCAACGCCCGCACTGATCGTTCGTCCGGAAATCCTTCGAGGTCCGCGGCGAACTGTTCGTACGCCGCCGGAGTAAAGCCGCTGTAGCCGTTCACCAGGGGCCGCCAGTGCCAAACGGACCACGCCTGATAGTACGGGTCAAAACCAGGCGGTCGCGGCGCCAGGTCCATATCCGGCAGAGGCAATTCGACAATCACGCCCTCTTTCGCATCCTTCAGTACGCGGTAGGCGTCCGCGGGCTTTGCCGCGACACCAGGCACAAGAGGGGTATTCCGATTCGAGTACTCGACAAAGAGAAGGACGACGAGAGCCAGGCCCAGCCATCTCTGCAGGGGTCTCGGCGTTGCGCGCAGCAGAACCTGCGCGCCGAATGCCGCCAGTATGGCCACTCCGAATCCAGCGATGACCGCGGCGCGCGCGACGGCGCGGAATGCCCGTAATGGCGTGACGTATTCGAGCAGCAACCCGTACACCGAACCGTTCAGTCCCAGAGACAGTTCGACGGCCACTCCCACAACCGCCGCGTAAATCGCGACATGTCGCCAGCGCCGATGCAAGAGGCTGGTCGCCGCCAGGGCGAGCGCCATCGCTCCCGGAAACAGCCGCAGTTCCATGGCGCCCCACCGATCGGCGGTCCATCCCCAGAGCCTGTTCCATTCGCTGGTCGCGAAGTAGTTCGTCAGCCGCGCGCTGAACTGCACGATTTCGTCTGTCCTGCGTACGCCGACAACGCGGGAGGCTTCGTAATACGGCCAGAGATACGGCAGGACGAGCAGCGCGGTGACCACTCCGCAGACGCTGATCTTCAGCATGAACGTGCGCCTCGATCGCTGTTCCGGCAGGAGCAACACCAGCGGCACGAAGAGCAGCAGGACCAGCGCCAGAAACACCCCGTAGTAGATGCAGGCGACGAACTGGAGCCACACGAAGAGTCCGACGAGTGCCGCGTCGCGCCACCGGTCCGACTCCACCAGGCGATGAACCGCCCAGAACGTCAGTGGGATGAATGCGGCCCACTGGAGTTCGAGGTGCATCAGGTGTTCGACGCGGTACGGCAGCATCACGAAGATGACGACGGCGATGAAAGAGGCCTGAATCGACGTCGTGAGGTGCCGCGCGAGAATGAAGATCGCCGCCCCTGAGAGGATGAAGCCGGCGTAGAGGAGTACGTTGTAGATCAGTGATGGTGCGACGCCCGCCCAGAACAGCGGCGCCGCGAGCACGCCTTCGAGCAACGTCGCGTCGGAATACGCGAGCGTCCCCCTGGCAGGGTGGAAGATGTTGCCGTCGAACAGCGCGACCGGCCAGCGCGTCAACGCGTGTGCGATGTGTCCAAGGCGCCAGACGCTGAAGAAGGGATCGAAGTGATCGACGACCTTCGTCGGTGCAAGGAACTGGGGCCACGTCAGGACGATGGTGGCGATTGACGCCAGGATGACGGCGCCGATGAGCGGAAGCCACCCGCGTGTGCTGTGAGTGGAAGCGTTCGTGCCGGCGATCGTGATCCTGGAAATGAAGGACGGCAAGATTGGGCTTCGATTCCATCACGAACGGGGCGGGCGCGCCACACGGAAGTCACGTTGCCCGCTGCGGGGCCAGTCAGCGATCCAGCCAGTCGCGGACGGCGTCCCAGTCCATCGACTCCACCAGCGCGCGGTTGATCACGCAGCCGCCCCGCGACGTGGTGTCGGCGATCGACTGCGGCCGCAGGCAGCGGGTGAACGTGGCAATCATCAGCACCTGCGGCGACGAACGCGGCAGGTTGGCGTCGAAATAGTCCGCGTTGGGACGGACCAGTGCGCGGCACGACGCCGGTGCTCCCGCGAGCGCGCGGAAGCGATCCGCCAGCCGGCTCGCACCGCGGTCGTAGCAGGACGGTGCGTTGCGCGCGTCGGGCGACAGCGCCGCGACAATCCCGTCGATCTCCCGCCACTCACTCTCGGCCTCGCGCACGCGTTTGTCCTCGGGCCCGCCTGGCGCCAGCCGCGCCGCGGTTGCGGCCTCGATCTGCGGTTCCGACTGCTCCATATTGGCCAGGAACTCAGCGCCGCCGTTGGGCATCGAGGTGGCGGCCTGCTGCCAGTCCCGGCGACGAGCCGCGCGTTTGGCCGGCGACGTCCACTCCGCGAACTCCTTGACTTCTTTGGCGTAGACATCGCGCGCCTGCTCGAAGGCGCCGCGCCGCGTCGTCTCGATCGGTTGCAGCGCCTCGGACAGCGCCAATGGCACCCACAGCGGCTTGGGGTTCTTGCGAACGACGAACACGTCGCCCAGACGGGGAAGGCCTGCGACCGCCGCACCGGCCGCCGGCTCGACGAAGGCGTCGAGCTGGACCTCGCCCCAGCCATCTGGCCTGGTGCCGCCGTACATCCGTTCGCCGATCTCGTTCACTTCGAACTGCAGCAGCTCGGTCTCGCCCCCCTTGAGATCTTCGTTGACCAGGCGTCCACCGCGCATGAACTCGATCAGCGGAAAGGCGCCGAACGACAGCGCCCCGGCAAGAGGCACGGCCCGCCCGGGTGGGCGTCCGGTCTCGGGGTAGTGGCTGGTGAGGCTGCCCCACAACTCACCGGCAAACCCGATCGGTGGTGACACGCCCGGCGCCCGTTTGACGATGGCCGCGAGTTCCTGGAGGCGGGCCTGGAACGCCTGGACCTCCGCGGCGGTCGCGCCACGACTCTTCCGCGCGTGGTCCACCGCCGTAAACGACCACGGTCGCCACGGCCCGGTCTCGGTGGGCCGGTAGCGCAGTTGTGCCATGACGCTCACGGACGCGGCGACGCAGATCGCGATGAGGGCAAGGCGGAGTCGCATCGGCGCATTATGACGCCGCCGCCAGGACTTGGCGCCGAGGCCACATCGCATCAGCGCGCTCGGTCGCGAGAGCAGGGCCGCTTCGGTCTCGAACGGACATGGCTGACACGACTCGCGCGTGAAGTCAGCCGCACCTCCGGGCTGAGGAGTCCCAGCGTTCATGGTCCTCGTCTGTGCACCAGCGCCTTCTTTGTGCAGCGCCGACATCGAGGGGGCGTCACCTGGCCTTTCCCGCTTCCGCGTGCTGCGGGAAACCGTCACCGCGGGCGAGACGTCGTCCGGGAACTCCGTCCACCGGTCGCAGCCGTCGTCGGCGTCGCGTGGCCCTTCCAGTCTTCCACCTTCAGCCCCGACACACGCGCGAATTCGGTCGTGTTGTGTGTCACAAGCGTCAGTCTGCGTGCTCTGGCCTGCCCGGCGATCAACACATCGTAGGGGCCAATCGGCGTTCCCTTCGACGCGAGTTGCGCTCGAATCTCTCCCGCCTGCCTGGCGTCCTCCTGATCGAACTCCAGCACCGGAAACTGGAGCCCGTCCACGCGGGCGACGTTCTGCTCGACGCGTTGGCTCTTGTACGCGCCGTAGTACAGCTCGTGGATGACCACGGCGGGCACGCCGATATCCCGCGGCTTGTATCGCCGGATGCGGCGAGCAATCGGCGACGTCGTATCGTTGAGCAGCGCGATGACCGCGTTCGCGTCGAGCAGGTACCGCATCAGCGGAACACCTTGTCGATCCCGGGCCGCTCCGTCGCCTCGGGCCGCTCGTGCACCGCCGCGACGAAATC
Organism: Acidobacteriota bacterium; assembly: GCA_020851325.1. GTDB lineage: Bacteria > Acidobacteriota > Vicinamibacteria > Vicinamibacterales > UBA2999 > VFZN01. The sequence continues at coordinate 5,353 of JADZCY010000392.1, forward strand.
TTCATCCAGCGCTCCGGCGAGGGCATCGAGCCATTCCCAGGAGTCGGGCACCGGCTCGAGCACAATCGCCCGCCCACGCCGCCGGATGCGCACTTCGCGGCCATCGACCCGATACGCGCGGGGCAACCGCACGGCCTGCGACCGCCCCGACCAGAAGACTTTTGCCGTTTCCATGCACGCCTCCCCGATGAGATATACCAAACGAATATATCACCAGGGGGCCGGTTCAGCGATGCGCGCCGTTTTCACGCGCCCGGCGGTGCCTCACCCTGCCGCACCCGCGTCGAGCCGGTTCGCTCTCGCAATCGATCCGCTCACGACGCCGGATCACGCTGCGGCCTCTTCGAACGCAGAGGCTATTCGCTCGCGAGCGCTTCTGACGGTCGAATCGCGAGCGCGCGTCGCGTTGGCAGCCACGCGGCGGCGATGGTGGCTAACGTCAGCCCACCGATCACGATCGCTGGTGTCGTGACGCCCGCGTCGGGCATGCGGATCAACATGACCGATTGGAAGCCCGCCAGCGCGACGCCGACGATGGTGCCCAGCACGACGCCGACGCCGACGAGCGCAAACGCGCGGCCGGCGACGGTCATGAGCACCTGCGACCCACGCGCGCCGAGGGCGACGCGAATGCCAATCTCGCGCGTGCGGCGCGTGACCATGAACGACAGCAGCGCGTAGATGGAGACCACCGACAGCAGCAGCGTCATCGCACCCAGTGCGGTCATCGCCGAGGCCATGCCCGAGAGAAACGACCGCTGCTCCCAGCCGACGTCCTCGAGCAGCCGGATGCTGCGCAGATCGGCCGTTGGCGCGATGTCCGCCACGGCGCGGCGCAGCGGACCCGCCATCTGATTCGGATTGCCCCTGACACGAATGGCGATCTGCAGCGTCAGCGTGCGGTCCGGCAGCGGCAGGTAGAAGCCAACGCCGTTGCGGCGATCGGCCGCGCTCACGCCAAGATCCGGCACCACGCCGACAATCTCGCGCCATCCATCGGTCGAAACTTGTACACGACGGCCGATGGGCGAGCGGCCGTCGAAGAAACGATCGACAAACGGCTGGTTGACGATTGCCACCGGCGCAGCGCCACTCACGAAATCGTTTGCCGTGAACGACCGGCCCGTCATCGTCCGGCCACCAACGCTCTCGAGAAAGCCGTCGCTCACCTGCGTCGTTGGCGCCGAACCTGCCAGCGGTTGCGTATCAGGCGTGAGCGCTTCGATGACGATGGGCTGCGCGACCGGATCGAGCCGAGGCAGATGACTGGCGACACCGGCGGACGCAACACCGGGAATGACCCGAATCGCCGCCAGCAACTGATCCCGCGTCTCTTTCGATACTTCGCCGTTGAGACGTGCCGTCAGCACCTGCCCCTTGGGCAACGACGGAATGTCGCCGACATATGCCGCCAGCGCACTGGCCGTCACCAGCGCGCAGTCCAACAGCGCCACCGAGATCGCCACTTCCACCACCAACACACGGCCGACGCTGCCGAAGCCGCCCGTCGCCAGCGCGCGCCCGCTCGCATGCAGGGCGCCGTTCAGGTGTTCCCTGGTCACCGCGAGCGCCGGAGCCAGCCCGCTCACAACGCTCACCAGAATGGCCAGCGCCACCACGAACGCCATCGTTCGCAGCGTGGGATCGAATGTCATCCAGAACGGAATGTTCCTGATCGCCGCGGCCATGTAGTCGAGCGCGACGTGCGCGAGAAAGAGCCCGATGACCGATGCCGTTGCGCTGAGCAGGGCGACTTCCATGAACAGCTGACCGACCAGGCGCGCACGGCTGGCGCCGAGCGCCGTCCGCACCGCCAACTCCGAGGATCGCGACCACGTGCGCGCCGACACGAGCGACGCGATGTTGGAGGCCGCCACGATCAAAACCAGCACCAGCACCGCGACCAATCCCGCCATCACCACGTTGATGGCATCGTCATCGCCCGTGAACGGAAGGGCGAGCACGGACGTGGCGCTGCCGGGCCGTCCCGGCTGCTCGGCGCTCGCATACGCACTGAGCTCCGCCGTGGCGCCGCCTCGTTCGAGCCCGTCGCGCAGGATGCCAAACACCGTGAGCGACGCGCTGGTGGGATTGGCGCGGCCAGTCAGCGTGGCTTCGTCGAGCGGCAGCCATATCTCTCCCGACGCGGGAAACTCGAACGAGTCGGGAAGCACGCCGACGACCGTGCGCGTCACGCCGGCGAGCTGAATGGCCTGCCCGACAATCGACGCGCTGGTGTTGAATCGCCGGCGCCACAGGCTCTCGCGCACCAGCACCACGGGCTCGGCGCCCGGGGCGCCGTCCTCGGCGGTGAACACGCGGCCGCGCATGGGCACCGCCGGCAGGAACCGGAACGATTGCGGTGTGATCAGGCCGACGCGAATCGCCTGCACGGTGCCGTCCTCGGCCTCGAGCGCGTACTCACCGTCGCCAACGGCGCCCACGTGGACGAAACTGTCGGAGGTGTCGCGAACGGCGTGATACGCCTCGAGGTCGAGTTCGATGTTGTCCTCGGCCTCGGAGTGCAGCACGAGCCGCACGAATCGATCGCCGTTGGCAAACGGCAACTGTCCATACAGCAGCGCGTCGCGAAGTGTGAACCCCACGGTTGCCAGGCCGATGCCGATGGCCAGCGCTATGACGATGGTGGAGGAGAGGACTGGCTGTTTGACGATCAGTCGCAAGGCCAGGCGAAGTTCAGAGACGGTAATGCAGCGACCGACGGATCGGACGTCGTTCCACACGAGACGCATCATGGAATCTCCGGACGATGAGTCCGCTGCCGTGGGCCGCGGCTGAATCGGCGAGATCACACAGCGCGCGGTCTGCCACCACAGCCAGATAAATGCGCTGAGCGGAGAAGCGCCGCGCCGCTGCTGAAACTCTTCTTCCAGATCGCCGAGGACGAAGTCGCGCCACTCTGGTGGCAGCCGCAGCGTCAGGAGCCACGCCGCGAGACGGGGCAGACCACGCGCGCGCCTCACTTCGCCTCCAGCCAGTCGTGGAGTCCGTCCGCCATACGGCTGAAGGACTGATACGCGAACCGCAACGCCGCCACGCCGGCAGGGCGGAGCGCGTAGAATTTTCGTCGCCGGCCGCCGCGCTGCGGCGTCGGTTCGCCGATCCACGACTCGAGCAGTCCCTTGCTCTCGAGGCGTTCGAGCGTGGTGTACACCGCATTGATCGAGACGTCGCGCCCGGAGCGGGCGTGAATCTCCTGCCGGATGGCGGCGCCATACGCGGACTCCCGAAGTTCGAGGCGGCGAACCCCCAGCAGGACGAGCTGTTCGAAGTCGCCGAGCACGGGCGTATCGGGCTTAAACCACATTGTGGGTGATATTACAGCAAGGCGGGGCTGCCTTGACGGATCGGTGCAGCCCAGCAAACTACCTTGCAATTGTGGAGTGGAGATCCATGATTACAGGGATGATTTCCCGACCACGTCGTCCCCTCCGTTCGTGTTCGCCGTTACCTGGAGCCAAGATGCAGAGACCTGACACCCGAAGGACGCGGTTCACCGCCGCCATGCTCGTGCTGGCGGCGCTCGTTGCGCTCGGCAGCCATGCAGGAAGCGGCCAGAGCGTCCTGCACGGTCAAGCCGCGAGCGCGCCGGCCGCGCCGCAGACGCCGGCCACACCTCAAGCACCTGCCGCGCCTGCGCCGCCTGCAGGGACGCCGGCGACGATTCCGGCATCTGTGGTCACCGCGGCGGAGAAGATCGCCAACGACCCGCAGATCGCCGCGCTGCTCAAGGAGCAGAGCACGGATGCGGCCGCCAAGGCGCGCTGGAATCAGTTCCTCGAAATCACGCGCATCCCGTCGCCGCCGCGGTACGAACTCTGGAAGGCGGCGGAGATCCATCGCCGGCTGGTGAGCGAATGGGGATTCTCGCCGGACGAGGTCGTCACGCGCGCCGACGGGACGATCGCCGGCACCGACACGAACATCGTTGACGGCCTGCCGGTCTACAACGCGTGCGTCGTGATCAAGGGCTCGTATTCGAGTGGCGCCGGCGCGCAGCACTACAAGGGCGAGTATCCGAAAGTCCTCGTCGAAGGGCACATCGACGTCGTCAATCCGGAAGTGCTGCCGCCGCCGAGCGACCCCTTCCTCCGCATCAAGCTGCAGCCGTACGCGCAGCCTGTCGTCGCGACGCCCGCCGAACTGGCCGCCATCAAAGACGAACTGTCGTTCGACGCCGCCGGTCGCGTCATTGAGAACGAGCAGTACGCACGCGCGAGCCAGATCTTCGCGAACGCCGCGGCCGCCGAAGCCGGTGGTGGCGTGCGCATCTACCTGCCCGGCTACGGCGACATGATGGCCAGCACGTCGAACGCGTTCGTGATGGCGGCGGCGATGAAGAAGCACAAGATTCGCCCGGTGTACGACATCTGGATCTGCGGCACCGCCGGCGAAGAGGGCAAGGGCAACCTGGCCGGCGTCAAGCAGCTGTATGGATTCGACCAGGGTCTCGGCACCGGTTCCAATCCCCTGAACTTCGTCGCCAACTTCGGCCTCGAGGGCGGCGGCACCGTCAACTTCATCGGCAGCTACCGCTTCGAGATGAAGTTCAAGGCGCCATCGCCGCGCCCGGATGGTCCGAGCGCACCGGCGGCCATGGCGGCGGCCATCGCGAAGATCGCCGACGTCAAGACGCCGTCGGACCTGGGCCCCGCGCCGCGCACCACCTACACCGTCGGCCGCGCCAGCTGCGAGCCTCCGCCCGCGCCTGGCACGAGCGTGCCGAGCTGCACGCTCGAAGTGGACATGCGCTCGACGCGTAAGGAAACGCTCGATGTGATGCGCAACACCATCGAGCCGATGTTCCAGGCCGGTGTGTCCGCCGAGAACGCGCGGCATGGGCGCCGGGATGGGAGCGATGAAGCCATCAGCCTCGAGCTGCTGTGGTACGGGTTGCGGCCGGCCTACGTGGCCGAGAGCGTCGACAACGTCGCGGTCCACGCCGGGCTCCAGTCGGGCATCCAGCTGGGCGCGATCAAGTCCCCCATGGTCGGCACCGGCTCGGGCAGCTTGAACGACAACGTGCCGGCGCACACCGGCGTCCCGACCTATCAGTTCAGCCTGGCGTCGTCGGCCGCCGGCGCGGGCGGCCATGCGTTCTGGGAGTGGGGCACGCGCGGCCTGCCCGCCAACGAAGTGTCCCGCATGCACCGCGTCCTCACGGCGGCGTTGATCGTGTCGGGATTCCACGCCGCGGATGGCACCGTCGTGCCGCCAGCCATCGGTCCGATGGGCAAGCGAACTCGAGAAGTCGTCCGCTAACGCTGGAGCATCCGATCATGAAGCGCTTGATGTACTCGCTCGTATTCGTCGTCAGTGTCGTCGCGGCCGGCACGACCGCCCTTGCCCAGCAGTCCGGAGACCTGCGCATCGAGTTCCAGGGCCCCGGCGGCCACAGTTCCGGCAACTATGGACGGGTCAGCGCCCTCCACGCCGCTGCCCGCACCGTCATCCTGATGCAGGAGGCGCTGCCGGCCGGCAGTTACCAGATCCTGAACCTGACCGGCGGCAACTCGGTCAACGCGATCGCGTCGGACGGCCTCATCGAACTGAAGTTGACCGCCGGCAGTGCCGCTGCCTACAAGGAACTCGTGGCTGCGGTGACGAAGGCGGCGGCCGACGGCGCCGCGGCCGAGAACGCGTTTCGCGGCGTGAAGCCGGGCGACCTGACCAGCGGCGCCCCGGCTACGGTGCGATCGATCGTCACGCCGCGCTGAGTGCGTGTATCGAGACGCGCGTCGCTGGACACTGACTGACGCATCACCGCCGCGGCAACGCTGCACCATCAGTGTGTCGCGGCGGCGTCGAAAACTCGCTCGTAACACAGCACCGGCTGCGGTGCGTCGACAGCGAGATTCGGGAACCGCACCAGCCGTGACCAACTCGCGTCGCGCGTGAACCCGCACTTCTCGAGCACGTGCGCGGACGCGCGGTGCTCGTGATGACAGATTGCGTAGAGACGCGCCATGTGCAGGCGGCGCGCCAGATCGACCATCGCGTGCAGCGCTTCGGTGGCATAGCCGAGACCCCATGCATCCTTCGCGAGGACGTAGCCGGTGCTCGCTTCGCCGGCGCGCTCGAAGGCGAGGCCGGTGCTGCCAAGCAACCGACCGTCCGAGCGTCCTCGAATGACGTAAGGCCCCGCGGGCCAGCGCTGCCACTCCGCGTCACTGAACGCGAGGAACTCCTGCGTGTCGATCACGGAGCGGTGCCGCGGCCACGCCATGTAACGCGTGACGTCCGGATCGCTCGCATACCGCGCGAACATCTCGCCGGCATCCGCCGCGGTCGGCGCGGTCAGGCGCAGACGATCGGTCTCCAACTGAATCGGTGCCTTCACGCGTAGTCCTCACAACTGCAGCCGTTCCGGCTGGTGACGATCATTTCCGCGACCTCCAGGACGGCCGCGGATGGCGTGTGGCGATGCAGCCTGGTGGCGTTGCCGTAGTATCTTGACGTGCGGCTCCCTGGCGCCAACTCGGCGGTCGTCGACATCAACAAGCTCACTGGCTATTGTCTCGACCCGGACCATCCACGGGGAAAGCACAAGGCCCGTGTGTTTGCGTCGGCGCTGGGCTTGACGGTCGCCAACGCCGATGCATTGCGGTTGGCTCTGCTCGAAGCCGCGGCCAGCAGTGACGCCCGCCTGTCGTTCGCCGACGAGTTCGGCGAGCGCTACGTGCTAGAGTTTTCTATGCGGGGGCCTGGCGGCACCGCCACCATCGTCAGTTCGTGGATTGTGAGAGGTGGGGAGTTGTTCCCCCGGCTCACCTCCTGCTACGTGAAGTAGAGGCGAACATGAATACCACACCGCGCCTGCTGGATGTTGTGGCGCTGCTCGCCGACCTCCCATCGCTGAATCTCCGCCGAGGGCAAGTCGGAACTGTCGTTGAGATATTCGACCGCGCGTGTGAAGTCGAGTTCTCGGACGACGAAGGCCGCACCTACGCGCAGGCCGCGCTGTCGCCTGAGCAGCTGCTGGTGCTTCACCATCGCCCAACCCAGGCCGCGTAGGCGGCGTCCGAACGAGCCTGCCGCACGATCGTGAGCACCCTCGTGTCGCACCTTCGTGCAGCACGTCCGTGTCGCACCCCCGTGCAGCACGTCCGTGTCTGCGTGCTAGCATGCGCGTTCGACCGGACATCAGGGAGGGTACATGGCGACCACAGACAACTCGCTGTCCCAGCTCAGCTCGCTCGTTCCCAGCTTCACCGTCGATGATCTGCAGGCGAGCCTCCGCTTCTACGAGGCGCTCGGCTTCATCGTCGAAGAACGATGGGAGGAGAACGGGACGCTGCTTGGCGTCATGATGCGCTCCGGCCGATGTGAGGTCGGCCTGAACCAGGACGACTGGAAGAAGGGACGCGATCGCCAGAAGGGCCTCGGCATGCGGATGTACATGTCGACGGCGCAGAACATCGACGAGATCGCGGCGCGCGCCAAGAGCGGCGGTGTCACCCTCAAGTCCGAGCCGCACGACACCGAGTGGAAGACGCGGGCATTCGAAGTCGTAGATCCCGACGGTTTCGTGTGGACGATTGGTTCCGAGATGACAGCCTGAGACGACGCGCTGCGCCCGCGCTTGCATCGCACCGACGTGCCGCACCATCGTGCCGCACCTCCGTGCAGCACCATCGTGCAGCACCTCCGTGTAGCACCCTCGTGTAGCACCCTCGTGCAGCACCATCACGGTGAAACCATCTGCCGCTTGAAATGCCGAACCCGTTCGAGCGCCTCGAGGATTCGTGATCGCGCCGTGCCGGAGTACGCCGTCAGCATCACGTGTTCGCGGACGTCGTTGGTCCACTGACGCTCCCACGCGTAGGGCTCGCCGGGGAAGTCCACCCTCTCGACGCCGCGCGCGATCAGATCCTCGATGAGCCTGGCCCGCAGATACGTCGCGGCGCCCAGCTCGCGAAACTCGTCGCTGAACGTCGTCTTCAGATACGCGTACTGGCGGCCCGTCAGGTAGCCGAGGTTGTAGGCCGCGGCGCGGCCATCGATCGTCAACCACTGCACGTGAAGACGGCCGTCGGCCCACGCGCTGGCGCAGACGCGCCGCCAGAACTCGGCGGCCGCCGTCCCCGGCTCCATCGCCCATTGGTGCCAGTGCTTCCAACTCGTCTGCTCGATGGCCAGAATGCGTTCGAACGTGTCGCCGAACATCGCGGCGTCCGTGTCACCGGCGATCACGGTCACCTCCGTCTGATGCGCTTCCAGTTTCTTGTGCACGCGCTTCAGGTGATTGCGGAACTTGGCGCTCCGATCAGCGAGGTAGGCGTCGAAGCTCCGCGGCAGCGGCAACACGTACGACGGCGGCTCGGCGCGCAGCAGCACGCGCAGGCCGCGGCGCCGCAGGGCGGCGAGCACGTGCGGCAGCAGCGGGTGGGTGCGCAACAGCCGCGACATGCGGAAGCGATCCCACGTGAGACCGATCGCCATCAGCCCTTCGACCAGCGCCTCGGCCACCTCGGGCGACGACTCGGCGACCAGCCAGTCGCTGTGCGTGCTGTGTTCTTCGGCCACCGGCGTCAGATGCCGGTACGCGCGTCGACGCGTCCGCGTGATCAGCGGAAAGAGACCGACGAGCTCGTCACCGCGACGCAGCACGACGGTGCGGATGTGATCCGCGCGCGAGGTGTAGAGCGCGGCGACCGCCGACGTCCACGCGTGGGACAGCGACAGCTCGACGCCGCAGCGATGATAGAGCGCCGTCCATGCATCGCGCAGCTGCGCCCAGTCGTCGGTGCCGTCGAGTATGGCAATGGTGATCGACGCATCTGTCACGAGTGGCGTGTCGTCCCCGTCGCTACCAGCCCAGCTTCAGGCGCCGCAGCAGGCGCGCCTCGAACACCTGACCCATCGCCGGCGACAGGCCGGCGCGATAGCTGTAGGTGAAGAGCAGCCGCGTCGCCGCCACGACCGGCAGGTCGGTGGTGAGTCGCAGCACGCGCAGCAACTGGCTGGCATCATCGGTGAAACCGAGTTCCGTTTCGCCGGTCAGCGCGGTGTCGTTCAGCAGGCCGACGCGACCGGTGACGCGCGAGCGCATGCTGCGTCCCGTCTGCGTGTCCGAGCCCGCCGTCAGACCGGCACGGAGGTCGAGACAGCCGGCGCAGCGTGCCGTCACCGCCGGAAAATCCACTTCCACTCTCGTCGTCTGATCGTCGTCTCCGATGACGGTTTCATCCGAGCGCTGCTGGTGCACGTAGCGCACCGCCAGACGACCCGCGCCCTTCTGCCGCCAGGCCAGCGACGTGCTCACCGATTCCTTCGAGCCGGTTCGCTCACGCTGTCGCGCCGTGATCAACTGCCCGCCGGAAAAGCCTTCGTAGGCCACGCGCACGGAGCCGTTGACGGTGGCCGCGGCGGCGGGACGCGCTGACGGGCGTGACGAACTCGCCTGCGCGACGACGGTGAGATGGGGTAGCGGCTGCACCTCGGCGCGCGCCAGTTCGCGATCGCGCGTCGAGACGACGCCCGCGCCGATGTCGCCCGACGTGTCGGTGGGCGAGGCGGCGCCGCGGACGGCGCTGGTTTCGATACCCGCACGCGCCCACTGCCCGACGAGACGCGCCGACGCCAGCGGCGTCCACGCGGTGTCGGCCGTGCCGGCCAGGCCGACGTCGGAGGCCAGCGTCAGGTTGTCGGCCACGTTCGCCCGCACCGCCGTGCCAACCCGACCCTGTCGATCGGTGTCGCCAACGGCAAACAGCACCTGCGGCGTCACCGACACGCGTCCGCCAGGCGTGAAGTCGACCGCGGCCGCGGCAAGTGCGGGCGCGGTCGCGTCGGGCGCAGCGGCCAAGGCCTCCGGCGTGCGTTCACCAAACGTCAGGCTCATCGGCGCGCCGCCCGTGGTGGTCATCGTCACGCCGCGGATCGGCGTGGTGAGCCCGGCCCCCGCGAGAGGTCCGCTGCGGAACACGGCCGGCAGCGGCTGATCACCCACGCGCGAGGCGACGACGACATGCCCCATGTCGAAGTCCGGCAGCGTGAGGATCAGGTGGTTGAGCCGCGGACCGCTCGTGTCGGTGACGAACGTGAACGACGGCAGCTTGAGTCCGCGCGAGGTGGCCGGTGCGGGATCGGCAAAGTCCAGGCTGACGAGCGTGGCCGTCCCCGAGCCGACCACCGTCATCGTCGTTGGCGGCGCGGATCCCTGCGCCGCGGCCACCACGGGGACGCAGGCGCCGAGGACAGCAGCGACAAGCCGCGTCAGACCGACGCGCCGGCACGGTGCGGCGGGCCGACGAGCGTGAACGATCGCAGTCGCGATGGAAGCGAAGAAGAACGCGCGACGGAACACTTGCTCCAGAGTAGCCGAGGTTGGCCCGTGCGGATCCACGATGTTGTCGGGCCGTGTCACGCGAAGCGCGACCGTAGCGGCGATTTCCCTCGAGGCTGAGCCCTCGCGCGCCTCGTTTCCGCTTCTATTCAACGAAGCGGACCATGCCGCTCGTTCAGCCGCCTCGATTCCCGTCACAAAGGATCCCCATGCGCGTGCGCGCTCTCGCTGCCCTCATTGCCCTGATTCCGCTCTGCGCCCAGGCGCAGCCCGTACCCGAGACCTTCGACGAATGCACGGCGCCGGTCCAGACCGTGTTGCGCAACGCGCGCGCCGACTTCTCGCTGACCGGCATTGCGCTGGCGATGTCGGCCAACGGCACGCTGAACTGCGGCGGCGCGGTCGGTCTGGCCAGTGCGGCCGGCAGCCGCCCGATGCTGCCCACCACCATGATGCGAATCGGCAGTATCTCGAAGCCGATTACCGCCATGGCGATCATGCGGCTGCGCGAGGCCGGGCAGTTGTCGCTCGACGACCGCGTCATCGACCGTCTCGCGGACCTCGCCCCCGCCGGTGGTCCGGCCGATCCGCGCTGGGCCCAGGTGACGCTGCGCACGCTGCTGCAGCATTCTCTTGGCTGGGACCGCGCCATCGGCGGCGAGCCCATCCAGAACAGCCGCGCCATTGCGGCCGCGCTCGGCATTCGCGGCCCGGCCACCTCCAGTGACGTCACGCGCTGGCTGTTCCAGCAGTCGCTGCACTTCGATCCCGGCACGCGCTACGCCTACACCGGCGTCGCCTACGCCATGCTGGCGCTCGTCGTCGAACGCGTGTCGGGGATGCCGTACGAGCGCTACACGCGCGAAACGCTGCTCGAGCCGCTCGGCATCCGGACGTCGATGCGGATCGGCCGCACGTTGCCCGAGGGCCGTTCGCAGCCGGGGAATCCGCTGCGGCACGAGGCGGTGTATCACCAGCCCGCCGGCGCGCCGCAGGGCCCCAGTGTGTTTCCGTGGGTGAGCGCACCCGTGCCCGACCCGTACGGCCAGTGGTACAACGAAAGCCTCGAGGGATCGGGCGGCTGGGTGGCGACGGCGCCGACCCTGGTGCGATTCATCGATGCCGTGTTCGGCCGCCCGGGCCGCCCGGCGATGTTCAGCCCGAGCACGCTGGCCGAGATCCAGGCGCGCCCGTCGTTCATCGCCCCCGACGCCACGAGCTGGGTCGGTCTCGGCTGGCAGGTCATTCCGGTCGCGGCCGGCAATCGCATCCGCTTTGCCGGCGGGCTGCGCGGCACCATGTCGGTGGTCTACCACCTGCCCAACGGCCGCAGCTTCGCCTACATCACCAACTATTCCGAGGACGGCGGCGACAACGACGCCACCGGGCTCGACACGGCGATGTTCAACGGCGTCGCGGCGCAACCAGCAGGGAGTTCCGTTGACGTTGGCGCGCTGCCGGCGTATGTCGACTCCACGGCGGTCATTCCGCAGATCCGCGCCCAGAAGGGCGTGGTCGATACGGCCTCCGGTGAACCGGGTCTGCGGCCCGGCGCCCCGTTCACGATTCTCGGATGGCGGCTGGCCGCGAGCACCACGACCGCACCGGGCGGAGCGCCGGTGACGAGGCTCGGCGACGTCGAGGTCCGCATCAACGGCTTTGCCGTGGGCCTGACGGCCGTCAGTCCCGGTCGCATCGACGGTGTACTGCCGGCCGGGGCGCCAGGCGGCACCGCGTCCCTGGTGGTCGTCCGCAGCGATGTCGGCGGGGAGCCCGAACCCATCGAGATTCGTCCGCTCACCAGCGCACCGGGTGTGCCCACCGCGGTGCAGGCGACGGCCAGCGGCAACACGTTGTTCATGTCGTGGGCGGCGCCAGCTTCAGGCGCGGCGCCAACCGGCTACACGCTGGTGGCGCGCACGGCACCCGGAGCGGCACCGCTGCTCACACTGCCACTGGGGCTGACCACGACGTTTACGGCGACGGCTCCGAACGGTACCTATCTGGTGAGCCTCACCGCCAGCAACGCCTTTGGAACCGGTCCCGAATCGGCCGCCATCAGCGTCACGTTCCCCAGCGTCGTCCCGGCGCCGACCCCGCCGACGGGACTGATGGTGAACCTCGCCGGCAACAACGCGACGTTCGGGTGGACGCCACCGGTGTCGGGCGCGCCGCTCAGCGGCTATCAGTTGCTGGCCGGATCGACGCCCGGTTTCTCCACGCCGATTGCGGTGCTGCCCCTGTCGCCGGCAGCGACGAGCACGCACGTGCCGAACGTTCCGCCCGGCACCTACTATGTGCGACTGGTGGCGCAGAATGCCGGCGGGACGAGCGCGCCGTCGAACGAGGTCACCGTCGTCGTGGCGCCGCTGGCGCCTCCTGGCGCGCCGTCGCTCACCGCGATGGCGGCGGGCACGACAGTGAACGTCTCATGGGCGCCCGGTGGTGGTGGGACGCCGGCGGGCTACACACTGGTCGCCGCGGCCTCTCCTGGCGGGGCGCCGATCGCGACGATTCCTGTCGGCGGAAACGGGGCGCAGTTCCAGGGCGTGCCACGAGGTACCTACTACCTGCGCCTCACTGCCACGAATGCCGCCGGCACCAGCGCACCCTCGAACGAGGTGACGGTCGTCGTCTCGTAGCGGAGCCGCGCAATCCCTATTGACGGACTAATTAGGTCGGATATACTCGAACTCGCCTATCTCGTCTTTGGCCATTGAGAGCGTCCTCAAAGGTCGAGGCCCGACAGCAGCGTCGGTCACTGCGCGCCCGTCTTTTCGTACGGGCCCGCGGTCTCCGGCGTTTCTGGCGCCAGCCTCACCTGGACGCGGCCGTCCTGACCCTCGCGAGTGCCGCACGACCTCCTGCGCTGCAGGAGTGACCCGCCGGGTGCGTCAACACCCGACGGGCCGTTCGAACACGAAGGCCCGAGGAGAGCCCATCAGACACGTGCGTGCCCGACCGCGTTCGACCCCGTCATTGTAGGGGACGACGTGGCAGACCCGCCGTGAGGAGTTTGCCGTCATGACGTCGCGCCGTTTGTCGCAGCCGGCCTGGATTGCCATTCCCGCCGCTGCCCTGGTCCTCGCCCTTGCTGCCCCGGTTAACACCTGGGCGCAGGGCAGCCAGGCTCCCGCAGCCACTACCGCCGCCGAGCAACCGCCGGCCGATCCGCCGCAGGAACAGGAGCCGCAGCCGGCCCGCTTCTTCGACTCGGTCACCGTCAGCGCCACGCTGTCGCCGACCGTCGTCAGGGACACGCCCGGCACCGTGTCGGTGATTGGCGCCGAGACGATCCAGCGCCGCATGATCGAGAGCACCGCCGACCTCGTGAAGTTCGAGCCCGGCGTCTACATCGACGCCAACGTCACGCGCGTCGGCCTCAACGGCTTCAACATCCGCGGCATCGGCGGCAACCGCGTGATGACGCGCGTCGACGGCGTCGAGACGTCGGAGCAGTTCGACTTCGGTCCGTTCAACGTCCACCAGTTCTCGCTGGATCTCGACACGCTGAAGACGGCAGAGATCGTCCGCAGCTCTGCCTCGTCGCTCTACGGCAGCGACGCGCTCGGCGGCGTGGTGTCGTTTTTCACCAAGGACCCTGCCGATTACCTCAACGGCCAGTCGCGCCACATCGGCGGCAAGCTGCTCTTCGACGGCCGCGCCGAGGACACCAGCGGCAACGCCGTGCTCGCCGGCGGCAACAACCGCGTGCAGGCGTCGCTCTTCGGTAGTTACGCGAATGGCCACGAGATGCGGAATCGCGGCCGCATCACCGCCGAGAACGCCACGCGCACCGCGCCCAACCCGCAGGACCGCACCAACATCCAGGCGCTCGGCAAGGTCACGGTGCGGCTCGGCGACGGCAACACGCTGCGCGGCGCCGTCGAAGTCGCCGACAACGACGTCACGACCGAAGCGTTCTTCTCGCGCACGGTCACCGCGGCCGGCCCGACGGTCACCAGCGTCACCGACATCGATTCCGTCGACACGATGCGCCGCCAGCGCTACTCGATCGATCAGACGATCGACAACCGCCTGCGCATGAATCACCTGTCGTGGAGCCTCTACGCGCAGAACAGCGACACCGATCAGGTGGTCGACGAAGTGCGCGTCATGACCGGCCCGACATCGCTCACGGTGCTGCGCAACGGCACGCTCGAATACGAACAGCAGACCATCGGCGGCACGGCGCAGGGCCGCAAGCTGGTGACGCCCGGCGGCCAGGGCGTGCTGCTCACCTTCGGCGGCAGCTACAAGCGCGACGTGTTCGACATGATTCGCGACCGCGTCGATCACAACGCCGCCACCGGCGCCATCGTGCCGGCGGTGAACACCATCCTGCCGTCGAAGTACTTCCCGAAGAGCACGGTGGGCGAGGGCGGTGCGTATCTGCAGGCGGAAGCGCAGTTCGGCCGCGTCACGGTGCTGCCGGGCCTTCGCTACGATCGCTTCACGCTCGACGGCGACGAGGCCGATCAGGTTTACATCGACAATCAGAACCCGCGCGCCGCCGACTTCTCGGCCGATCGCGTCTCCACGCGCGTCGGCGCCAGCCTGCGCCTCACCAACGCGCTCAGCGCGCACGTGCAGTACTCGGGCGGGTTCCGGGCGCCGCCGTACAGCGCCGTCAACAGCGGCTTCACCAACCTCGCCGGCGGCTACACATCGCTGCCGAACACCGATCTGCGTCCCGAGACGAGCGACAACTTCGAAGGCTCGCTGCGCGCCGCCACCGGCCGCGTCAGCTTTGGCGCGACGGTGTTCTCGAACCACTACGACGACTTCATCCTCCAGGCGTTCCGCGGCATCAACCCGGGAACGGGGCTGATGGAGTATCAGTACCAGAACGTCTCGAAGGTGAGCATGAACGGCCTCGAACTGCAGGGCGATGCGCGTCTCGCGCGCGACCTGCGGCTGCGCGCCGCCTACACGATCATCCGCGGCAACGATGTGTCCACCGACGTCGACGTGCCGATCAACACCGTGGCGCCGGATCAGGGCACGCTCGGCCTGCAGTACGACGTGCCGTCGGGCCGCTGGGGCAGCGAACTGATCGTGCGCGCCGTCCGCGGACAGCGGCCGGACGTTGCCGGCACCGGCTTCTACGCGCCGGCGGCCTTTGCCGTTGCCGACGCCACCGGTTGGCTGCGCGTCGCGCCGGATCTGATCGTCCGCGTCGGCGTGCTGAACTTCACGAACACGCGCTACTTCGAATGGTCGAACGTGCGCGGCCGTCAGGCGTCGGACATCAACATCGATCGTTACTCGAGCCCGGGCGCGGCCGCACTGCTGTCCCTGTCCTACGGCTGGTAGAAGGAGACTGATGATGACACGTGCGATCCTCTCGGGATGTCTGGCCGTCGCGGCGTCGACGACGTTGGCGGCACATCTGCTGTCGACCGGTCCGGACGCGTTGACCCGCGCGGACGAGGTGTCGAGCCGTGCGGTGGATCCGGCTGCAGGCTTCTCGCCGTCGTTGCCGGAAGCCACATCGTCGTTTGGCGCCGTCGCCAGTGACGGGTGGCTCTACGTTTACGGCGGCCACGTCGCCCGCACGCATTCGTACTCCACCGCCTCGATGTCGGGCCGCTTTCATCGTCTCAGGATCGACTTGAAGGGCTTGAAGGACTTGGAGGGCTTGAAAGGCTTGGAGGGCTTGAAGGGCGGAACGGCCTGGGAATCGCTGCCGGGCGGGCCGAAGCTGCAGGGCATGAACCTCGCCGCGCATGACGGCAAGGTGTACCGCGTCGGCGGCATGGAAGCGCGCAACGAGCCGGGTGCGAAGCAGGACCTGCACTCGGTGGCGGATGTGGCGCGGTTCGATCCGGCGACGTCCGCCTGGACGGCGCTGCCGCCGCTGCCGGCGGGACGCTCGTCGCACGACGTCGTGATCGTCGGCACGCGGATGTTCGTGCTCGGCGGCTGGAACATGAAAGGCGGGTCGGCGAGCACGTGGGCCGAGACGGTGGAGGTGCTCGATCTCGCCGCTGCCTCGCCCTCGTGGACGAGCATCCCGCAGCCGTTCCGCCGCCGGGCGTTGATTGCCGCCGCCTCTGGCGATCGCATCTATGTGTTCGGCGGCATCGACAACACCGACAAGGTGCAGCCGACGGTGAACGTGCTCGACACGGCTACCGGCACGTGGTCGGAAGGGCCAGCACTGCCGGCCGGCAACATGAACGGCTTCAGCCCGGCCGCGTGCGCGCACGGGGGCCGGCTGTACGTGAGCGTTGGCGACGGCGGATTGCACCGCCTGTCAGCCGACGGCAAGAGCTGGGAGTCGGTCGCCACCAGCACGCCGCGCATCGTTCACCGCATGGTGCCGGCGGGTGACCGGCTATTGATCATCGGCGGCGCGGCCAAGGGCACGAATCTCGATCTGATCGAGACGGTGGCGGTGGCGGGCAAGTAGCATCACGAGGACGACGCGGCTGGCCTTCGACTTCGCTCAGGCCTCGCCAAGCCGCGTCGCTCCACTCATGCAACTGACGCCGAAACGCGGCTTGGTTCGGCGTGGTGATGCACCTGCGTCACGATCAGACGCATCAGCGCGGCTGATTCGTTGAGGCACGGCAGGTGGCGCGACTCCACGTTCGTCAGCGCCCGCAAGGCGACGCGTCCTTCCAATTCGCTCTCGGCGTTGTCGGCCAGGAACCCGTACGGGTAATACACGACGCGCCGAAATCCCGCGTCGGCGATGTGCTGCAGCGCTTCTTCCACCGGCGGACTCGTCCACGTGCCGCCGCGCGTGTGATTCAACCAGCCATTCACCACCTGTCCGAAGTGCGGCCGCAGACGCGCCGCCACCGCTTCGCACAACTGCTCGGTGGCGATCAGTCCGGTGTCGATCGGCTCGGTCGGATCGATCACCGTGCCATGCGCGGCGAGCACCACGGCGACGTCGGCGCCGCGCCAGCCTTCTTCATGCGGCGTGTGTGCCAGCACATGCGCCGCTGACACCTCGGCGAGCGGATCGACGTCGATCGCCGGCAGCACGTGCACGGCGCCGCGTCGCCGCGGCTGCACGCGTGTCACCACGGTGCGCGACAGCGCGTGCGTGAAGGCGGAGTCGGCCGCATACATCGGCACGATCCACACCGGGTCGTCGCTCGGAATCCCGCCGAGGACATCGGCCAGCAGCGGCGCGCGGAACTCGTACGCCACGTGCGTCACCCACGGCGCTCCCTCGTCGGTCGCGCCCAGCAGCGATCGCAGTACGCCCGCCTGCCGCTCGCTGATCGGCTCGAGCGGCGAACTGTAGGCTTCGGTCGTCCACGACGACGAGCGGCCGCGTGCGCGCGACAGCGCGATCAGCGGCACCACCGGCGCCGGGATTGGCGCCACCGTGCGCGTCAAGCCGACGAGGATGCGCCACGAATAGACGAGCTGATCGACGAAATGGGGCCGCGTCGGCTCTCCGTAGGTGACGAGGACGATATGACGCTTGCTCACCGCACCGCTCCTTCCGCAGATCGAGACGCCACGATCGGCCCTGAGGATCCCATCCATCCTTCGCGTTCGGCGAGCCGATGCGCCCACTGCCGTCCGGCCTTCACCGCGTGATTGAACGACACGCCGTCGTAACCCGTGCCGCACACCGACAGGCCCGGAAACGCCGCGACGCGCTGGCGGATATCGCGCACGCGCTCTTCGTGACCGACGACGTACTGCGCGATCGCCTGCGGCCATGCGACGGCGGATACGTGCAGCGGCTCGGCGGTGACCTGCATCACGCGGCGCAGTTCGGCCCGCGCCGTCTCGACGAGCGCGGACTCACCGCTGTCGACGGCGGACGGCGTGCGGCTGCCGCCAAGAATCGCCCGCACGAGCACCGTGCCGTCCTTCGCGCGGCCGGGAAAGAGCGACGATTCCCACACCACGCCCAGCGTGGTCAGCCCTTCACCGCGCGTCGCCAGGTAGCCGTAGCCATCGAGCGCACGAGGGATGTCGGTGACGCGATACCCGAGCGCCACCACACCGACACCGGCGTACGGCGTGGCACCGAGTGCCGCGGCCAGCGCCTGATCCTGCGCGCGCATCAGCGTCGCCGTGACGCGCGCCGGCGTCGCCAGCAGCACATCATCGGCGCGGACCTCGCCACGCGGACCACGCACGATCCACTCGCGATCGTCGCGCCGCACCTGCTGCACCGGCCAATCGAGGCGCAACGCGTCGCCGAGGCGCGCGGTGAGTGCATCCGGCAGCGCCGCCATGCCGCGATCGAAACTGAGCAGCACCGGCGGCCCCTTGCCGCTGCTGCGACGGCTGAACATCGCGCGGACGAGGCTGCCGTAGTCCCGTTCCATCTCCGCCATCATCGGGAACTGCGATCGCAGCGACAAGGCGCGGCTGTCACCGGCCGAGATGCCCGACACCGCGGCGTCGACGAGCATGTCGGCGGCTTCGGCGCCGATGCGTCGCGACGCGAACGCGTACACCGTTTCGTCGCCGCCCGGCGGGCCCGGCGCGAACGGCTCCATCGCCAGACGCAGCTTGCCGCGCCACGACAACGCCGGCGTCGTGATCAGGCTGGCCGGTGATGAGGGCACCTGGCACAGGCGGTTGTTACGCAGGATGAAGCGGCGCGCCGCTTCCGGCCGCGCGCTCACCAGCCGTGGCGTCAGCCGCATCTCGTCGACGAGCGCCAGCACCTCGGGCTCGCGATTCAGGAAGCCGTTGGGCCCCGCCTCGATGACGAACCCATCGGCGTGAATCGTACGGACGTGACCACCGGCCCGCGGCGCATGCTCGACGACGGTGAGGTCCAGCGGTTGCCGCGCCCGACGGGCGTGCGCCTGAAGGGTGGCGGCCGCCGCCAGCCCCGTGATGCCGGCACCCACGACCACCACGCGCCGACTGCTCATACCGTGCGGCTGAACACCGGCTTCGCGCCGCCGACGCGGGCGGCGAGATAGCGGTCGAAGATCATGCAGATGTTGCGGACGAACGGCCGGCCGCGCGGCGTCATCTCGATCGCCTCGTCGCCGACGATCACCAGGCCATCCTCCGCCGGACCCTCCGGCGCCGACAGCTCCGCGAGTTCCGTCGCGAAGTAGTCGGCGAACACGATGTCGTGCTCGGCCTCCACGTCGGCGATCGACAGGTGGCCGTTGCACATCAGCGTCGTGATCACCTGGCGGCGAATCAGGTCGTCGGTCTGCAGCGCGTAGCCGCGCTCGATCGGGAAGCGGCGCTCGTCGAGCGCCTCGTAGTACTCGTTCAGCTTCTTGGTGTTCTGGACGAACGTCCCGGCCACATCACCGATGGCCGAGACACCCACCGCCACCATGTCGCGCGCGGTCTGCACGGTGTAGCCCATGAAGTTGCGGTGGAGCCGCCGTGCCCGCAGTGCGCGAGCGAGTTCGTCGCCCGGCAGCGCGAAATGGTCCATGCCGATCGGCTCGTATCCGGCGGCGAGAAACGCGTCGCGCGCGGCCGCCGCCAGCGACAGCTTCTCCGCCGGTCCCGGCATGTGTTCGTCGGCGAGGTACTTCATGTGCGCGCGCATCCACGGGATGAACGCGAACGAGTACACGGCCACGCGCTCGGGCCTCAGCGAGATCACTTGCGCGAGCGTTTCGTTGAACGACTCCACCGTCTGATACGGCAGGCCGTAGATGAGGTCGATGTTGATCGACGGATAGCCGATCGCACGCGCATGCTCGACGAGGGCGCGCGTTTCGTCGTACGGCTGGATGCGGTTGACGGCTTCCTGCACCTGCGGCGTGAAATCCTGCACGCCCATCGACAACCGGTTGAACCCCAACCCCCGCAACATCGTCAGTTGCTCGGCGGAGGTGACGCGCGGGTCCACTTCGATACCGATCTCGGCGTTTGGCGTGAACGTGAAGTGCTGGTGGATGCGGCCGAACACGCGCGCGAGCTGGTCGGCGTCCAGATACGTCGGCGTGCCGCCGCCCCAGTGCAACTGCGACACCGTGCGGCGATGCGGCAGGTGCGCTGCCAGCAGATCGATCTCGATGTCCAGGTAATCCAGATACCGCGCCGCCACCTCGCGATGCTTCGTGATGACGACGTTGCAGCCGCAGTAGGCGCAGCGTTCTTCACAGAAGGGCAGGTGGACGTACATCGACAGCGGTTCGTCGGCGAGCGCATCCGCGCGTCCGAGCGCGGCGGCGTAGTCGTCGGCGGTGACACCGGCGTGGAACTCCACCGCTGTCGGGTAGGACGTGTACCGCGGCCCGGGCTTGTCGTAGCGGGCGATGAGCGCCTGGTCGGACAGCGCCGGCATCACGCACGCTCCTCCGCGGCAGCGGCCAGTTCACGCGGCGTCCACGACTGCACGGCGCTCACCATCGCCTCGACACTCGCGATGGGCGTCTCGGGCAGGATGCCGTGGCCAAGGTTCATCACGTGACCCGGCCGTCCGCCAACGGCGTCGAGAATGGCTGTCGTGCGCGCGGCCACTTCCGCTGGTTCAGCGAACAGCGCATGGCAATCGAGATTGCCCTGGAACGCGACGCGCGATCCGAGGCGATCGAACGTCGCGCCGATCGGCGAGCGCCAGCACAGGCCAAGCACATCGGATTCGGCTTCGACGGCGGCGTCGACCAGATGCGGGCCGGCGTTGACGAAGTAGATCACGGGCACGCCAAGATCACGCACGCCGGCGACGATGCGCTTCACCGGTTCCAGCGCGAAGCGGCGGAACTCGGGTTCGGCAAGTAGACCCGCCCACGAATCGAAGATCTGCACGGCCTGCGCGCCGGCCGCGATCTGCAACCGCAGGTAATCCGTCATCGCCATCGTCAGCTTGTCCAGCAGATGCTCGAGCGTCGCCGGCTCGCGGAACAGCATCGCCTTCACCTTGCCGAAGCCTTCCTTGCCTTCGCCCTGCACGAGATACGCGGACAGGGTGAACGGCGCGCCGCAGAACCCGATCACCGGCGTCTTGCCGTCGAGTTCGCGGCGGAGCAGGCTCACTGCTTCGCCCACGTACGGCACGACCTCGGCCATCGGCCGCAGCGTCATCGCCTCCACCTGCGCGCGCGTGCGCACCGGCTCGGCGAGTTTCGGACCCGGGTTGAACGTCATGCGGCAGCCGAGGGCCTCGAGCGGCAGCATGATGTCGGAGAAGATGATCGACGCATCGAACGGGAAACGGCGCAGCGGCTGCAGCGTCGCTTCGACGGCGAGGTCCGGCGTCTTGCAGAGCGTGAGGAAGTCCACACGCTGACGCAGTTCGCGATACTCCGGTAGATAACGGCCGGCCTGCCGCATGATCCACAGCGGCGTGCGATCCACCGGCTGACGCCGGCAGGCTCTCAGGAAGCGGTCGTTCATGCGCGTGCCTCCACGAACGCGCCCTCGGCGGCGGCGGCGATGCGATCGATGACCGCGGCGTCGTGCGCGAGGGACAGGAAAGCCGCCTCGAAGGGGGACGGCGGCAGCAGCACTCCTCGCGCCAGCATGCCACGGAAGAAGCGTCCGAAGGCGGCGCGATCCACCTGATCCGCGTCGCTCCACGAACGCACCGGCTGCGCGGAGAAGAACACCGTAATCATCGACGCGACACGCTGCACCGACACGGCCACCCCTGCCGTGGCCGCCGCGGCTTCGAGACCGGCCTGCAGACGCGCGCCGGTGGCCTCGAGCGTGTCGTACAGCGTCGGCTCGGCGTCGATCGCCGTGAACATCGCCAGACCGGCCGCCACGCTCAACGGATGCGCCGCATACGTGCCGGCCTGGTAGACCGGGCCCGCCGGCGCGACCATCGACAGCAGATTGCGCCGGCCGCCAAACGCCGCCAGCGGCATGCCGCCGCCGACGATTTTGCCGAGCGTCACCAGATCCGGCGTCACGCCGTAGCGCGCCGCGGCACCGCCGCGCGATACGCGAAAGCCCGTCATCACTTCGTCGAAGATGAGCAGCGCGCCTTCACGCGTGCAGCGCTCGCGCAGGCCTTCGAGAAAGCCCGGGGCTGGCGGCACGCAGCCCATGTTGCCGACGACAGGTTCGACGATCAGCGCGGCGACATCGCCGGGCGCCGCCGCGAAGGCGCGGTCGACGCTGTCGAGATCGTTGAAGGTCGCGATGTGCGTGTCGCGCACCGCCGCCTGCGGAACACCGGGAGAATCCGGCACGCCGAGCGTGGCCGCACCCGAACCGGCGCTGACGAGAAACATGTCGGCGTGGCCGTGATACCCGCCGGCGAACTTGATCACCACGCGCCGCTTCGTCGCCGCGCGCGCCACCCGCACCGCGCTCATCGTCGCCTCGGTGCCGGTGACGACAAGGCGCACCATCTCGCATCCGGGCACGCGTTCGACGATGCGCTCGGCGAGCGTCACTTCGTCGGGTGTGGAGAGACCGAAGACGAGGCCGTGGCGGGCTTGCGCGGTGACGGCGGCTTCGATCGCGGGATGCGCGTGGCCGAGCAGCGCCGGTCCCCACGCGCCAATGCAGTCGATCAGCGTGCGGCCGTCCGCGGTAGTGACCGTGGCCCCGCGTGCCGACACAATCGCCAGCGGTTCGCCGCCCACTGACGCGAAGGCGCGGACGGGTGAGTTGACGCCGCCGGGGATCAGTGCCTGCGCGCGGCTGAACCAGGTGTCGCGGTCGAAGGCAACGCTCATGACCGGCCCTCGGCGAGTGCGCGCGCGAAGTAGGTAATCAGGATGTCGGCGCCGGCTCGGCGCAGCGCAGTGGTCGTTTCGTGCATGGCTCTCGGCAGGTCGATCCAGCCGCGTTCGGCGGCGGCGTGCAGCATGGCGTATTCACCGGACACCTGATACGCGACGATCGGCACGTCGACGTGTTCGCGGACGGCGCGGATGACGTCGAGGTAGGGGAGGCCCGGTTTCACCATCACCATGTCCGCGCCTTCGGCCACATCGGCGCGCGCTTCGCGCAGCGCCTCGCGGACGTTCGGCGGATCCATCTGGTAGCCGCGGCGATCGCCCTTCTGCGGCGTCGAGCCGGCGGCCTCGCGGAACGGACCGTAGAACGCCGACGCATACTTCACGGCGTAGGACACGATCGCCGCATCCACAAAGCCTTCCTCGTCCAGCGCGCCGCGCAGGTGCGCGACACGGCCGTCCATCATGTCGGACGGGGCAATCACGTCGGCGCCCGCGCGCGCGTAGGCGACCGCCGCTTTCGCGAGCAGCGGCAGCGTGGTGTCGTTGTCCACCGTGTCGCCGCACAGCACGCCGCAGTGGCCGTGGCTGGTGTACTCGCAGAGGCAGACATCCGCCCAGATCGAAATGCCGGGCACCTCGCGGCGGATGGCGCGGATGGCCGTGGGCACCGGTCCATCCTCGGCCCACGCGCCGGTGCCGGTGTCGTCCTTCGTATCGGGGATGCCGAAGAGCAACACGGCGCCGACACCAACCGAGGCGAGGTGCTTTGCTTCTTCGACGATCAGATCCACCGACAGGCGATCCTGTCCGGGCATCGACGTGATCGGCTCGCGGACGTTCGTGCCGCTGCGCACGAACAGCGGCGCGACGAGTTGCGACGGTGACAGATGCGTTTCGCGGACGAGTCCGCGCATCGCCGCACTCTGCCGAAGCCGGCGGCCGCGATGGAACGGCGCAGTCACGACCGCACCTCCGGCGGCGCCAGACGCGTTGCCTTGTCGAACGCTGCCAGGATGTCGCCCGCGCCGCCGGCGAGCAGCGTGCGCGCGACGTGTTCGCCCAGCGCCACTGCATCGACGCCACGGCCCGACGCGCGCACCGCGCGCGTGTTGTCCATCGCAAACACACCCGCCGTCAACACCACCTCGTCTCCGTCGATCGTGCCAACGGCGCCGACCGGCACCGAACAGCCGCCGCCCAGCGCGTGCAGCAGCGTGCGTTCCGCCGTCACCGCGCGACGCGTGGCGCCATCGTCCAGGCGCGCAATGCGAGCGACGAGATCCGCATCGGCGGCGCGGCACTGCACGGCCAGCGCGCCCTGCGCCGGCGCCGGCATCATGCGATCGACCGCGAAGATTTCGGTGATGTGCGCGTCGAGTCCCAGCCGCACGAGACCGGCGCGCGCCAGCACGATCGCATCGAGTTCACCGGAGGCAATGCGGCCGATGCGTGTCGGCACGTTGCCGCGCAGCGGCTGCAGATCGAGATCAGGACGGGCGGCACGGATCTGCGCCGATCGCCGCGCGCTGCACGTGCCGATGCGCGCACCCGCCGGCAGCGCCGCCAGCGTCAGACCGTCGCGCGCGCAGAGCGCGTCTTCCACCGGACCGCGTCCGGGGATGGCAGCGACGGTGAGGCCCGCGGTTTCCTCGACGGGCAGATCCTTGTAACTGTGCACGGCCACGTCAACGCGACCGTCCACCAGCGCCTGTTCCAGCGTTGCCGTGAAAAAGCCGGTGCCTTCAACCGACTGCAGCGGCACATCGGTGATCTGATCGCCGGTGGACACCACCTCCACCAGTTCGATGGCGGTGCCGGGAATCAGTTCGGCGAGTCGGGCGGCGATGTAGCGGGTCTGCCAGAGGGCCAGCGCGCTGCCGCGCGTGCCGACGCGGATCACGGACACACGGGGCCCCCGACATCGAGCGCGAACAGCCGGCGTACCAACCGTGCTTCGTTGGGATCGATCGGCGCCGAGCTCGTCTCGAGGGCGCGCTGCGGCAGGGCCATCACCTGGTCGAGCAGGCGACACGTCATGCGATCGAGCATCGCGATGTCGACCGTCGAGGCGTGGCCGAGTTCGCCGCGCATGCGGGAAAGTTCTTCCTGACGAATCGTTTCCACCTTGCGGCGGAGCGCCGACATCAGCGGACGCAGCGTGTGCTGCCGCGCCCACGCTTCGAGGCGCAGCAACTCGCGCGCGATCACCGCTTCCACCGCCGGCACTTCGTTGGTGCGGCGTGCGTGATCGTCGGCGATGTACTGCTCGAGCGTCGACAGGTCGATGCGCGTCGTGTTGTCGATCGTCGCCGGCTCGATGCCGGCCGGACGGCTGATGTCCACCAGCAGCAGCGAACGGCCGTCGCGACGCGCCATCGCACTGCGAATCTGTGCCGCCGACACCAGATGCCCCGGCATCGTCGCGGCGCAGACCACCGCATCGGCCTTGGCCAGTTCTTCCTCCAGCGCCGAGAGCGACACGAGCAGCGCGCCGAGCGCCGCGGCTTCGTCCTGCACGCGCGCCGGTGTGCGGTTGGCGATCACGAGCTGGCTGGCGCCGAGCGACCGGAGGTGACGGGCGGCGGTGAGCCCGGCATCTCCGGCGCCGATCACGAGGATGCGGCTGGCGCTGACCTCGAGCTGACGCGCCAGCACCTGCACGGCGGCCGAGGCCACCGACTGCACACCGACGCTGATCGCCGTTTCGGAACGGGCCTGACGGCCGGTGCGGATGGCGGCCTGGAACACACCGGTGAGGAATGCATCGGCGTGCGGTGCGGCTTCGAGCGACGTGCGGACCTGTCCGAGGATTTCGGCCTCGCCGAGGATCATCGACTCCAGACCACAGGCGACGCGGAACAGATGACGCGCGGCGTCGATGCCAGCAAGACGGGCGACGCTCCTGACCGGCGCCGTCGCGCCACGCGCGGCGCGCAGCGCGGTGGCCACGTGCAAGTCCGCCGCTTCGTCGTCGGCGGCGCCGTGCCAGTACACCTCGGTGCGGTGGCAGGTGGCGATGATGACGCTGGCGATGCCGGAGGCGTGCAGGCCGCGGTGCAGCTCGGCCAGCGCCTCGACGGGCACGTCGCCGGGCTTGCTGCGCCCGGGCGTGTCGCCGCGGTGATTGATGGTCAGGACGCGGAGCGAACCGAGTCCTCCCGGTTGTACTAGCAGATCGGGCATGACGCTGATATCCGAAGCGTATGCCCGGCCGTCAGCCCCGACAATTCGCAGGATTACGGAGCCTATCCGTACGATTACGGAGTATCCGACGGATCCAGCAGGCCCTCGCGGAGGGCCACCTGGATCAGCAGGGCCACCGACTTCACCCCCAGCTTGTGCATCAGGTTGGCGCGGTGGGTTTCCACCGTCCGGACGCTGATGTCCAGCCGCTGAGCCACTTCGCGGCTCGACAGCCCGCGGGCCAGCCAGCCCAGCACCTCGCGTTCGCGGTCGGTCAGCAGCTGTCCGCCGGTCACCTGGGCGCCATCCGCCCGCAGCAGTTCGGCCATCTGCGCCTGGATCGCCGGGCTGAAATACGACCGTCCGGCCATCACCGCGTCGAGCGCGGCGGTCAGGTCCTGCACGGCGGAATCCTTCAGCAGGTAAGCGTCGGCCCCCAGCTTGACGGCCCGCGCCACGTATTCCCGCGCCTCGAACATCGTGACGACGACGACCTTCAGCGCCGGATGCGAGGACTTGACGGAGCGCAGGACCTCGATGCCGTCGAGGCCGGGCATCTTGAGATCGAGCACGAGCACGTCGGCTTCGTGCGCCGCCACCAGCGCCAGCGCGCCGGGGCCATCAGCCGCCTCGGCCAGCACCGTCACGCCAGGTTGCGATTCCAGGATGCGACGGATACCGGCCCGCACCAGCGTGTGGTCGTCGGCCAGCAGCACGCGAACCGGCCGCGTCATGCCGGCTCCGCCAGCGGGATGTCGGCGTGCACGCGCAGGCCCTGGCCGTCCGCCGGGCCGATCGACAACTGTCCCCCCACCGCCGTGACGCGCTCGCGCATGCCGAGCCATCCCATGTGCGGCGTCGCGTGTGCCGTGGCGCCCTGTCCGTTGTCTTCCACCGTTACCTGCATCTTCCCGGCCCCCACTGTCACCCGAACGCGCGCCTCGCTGGCGTTGGCGTGCCGGGCGACGTTGGTGAGCGCTTCCTGCACCACACGATAGATCACGACGTCCACGTCCGGCGGCAGCCGCCGGCCGACGCCGTCGATGTCGAGCCGCACCTCGATCCGTGTGCGCGCCGCGAAGTCGTCCACGAGCGCGCGCAGCGCCGCCACCAGACCCAGGTCGTCGAGCACCGATGGCCGCAGGAGGTTACTCAGGTCGCGCACCTGGCTCAACGCCCGGCCGACCAGCGCCCCGGCTTCCTTGCGTCCATCGAGTTCGAGTTCGATCTTCACGGCCGTCAACACCTGGCCCGCTTCGTCGTGCAGCTCCTGCGCGATGCGGCGGCGTTCGTCTTCCTGCACGCGCAGCATCAGTCGCGTGAGCTGCTCCAGTTCCGCGCTGCGCGCCGCCAGACGCTGGCGCTCGGCGCCCAGCACCATGAACAGCATTCCCAGTCCGATCGCGAACAGGAACACGACATCCGCGAACACGCCGTAGAGCACGGCCGCGCCGAACGCGCGCAGCAACGGGTAGTCCAGATGGTGCAGGCCCCACACGATGAAGACGATCGACAGCACCTGCGCCGCGCCGGGTGACACCACTCGACGCGCCTGCCACAACACGACGCCGGTGCCGATGGTGATGGCCGACAACGACAGCGTCGCGACAATGCCGCCGACGAGCATGTTGTCGGTGCCGTAGATGGTGATCCAGGCCCAGAGCACCGAGAGCGGCACGCCGACGGCGTGCCATGGACGCAGGCGGAACCCGCGCGCCAGTTGCAGCGCCGCCGCGAGCAGCAGCAGCGCGCTGACGCCGGTGAAGGCCTGGTGCAGGAACAGCCACACCAGATCGCGCCGTACCAGGAACGCCGACATGCAGGCCAGGCGCAGCACGTATATCGACCACGCCGCCGACCAGGTGAGGAAATACTCGCCGCGGTGCCGTCGCCACAGCAGGTAGCACGCGGCGGCGAGCACGGTCGTGAGCACGGACTGGAAGCCGAGCGCGCTGCACTCGACAAACGTCCGGTCCAGTAGATCGGGACCGAGAAAGTCCACCTGCTGCGTCGTCACGGGGCCGCGTCCTTGATGGCGGTCACGGTGGCCCACCAGTGCTCGAGTGTGGATAGATCCGCCTCGGGCGCCACAGCCTGGCGCACTGGCCACGCGTGAATCGCCTCGCGTGTCGTGTCGCCGATGGCGACGACGATGTCGAGGGCGGAGAGGGCGTTCATGCCGATGGCGTCGATCAGCGCCTGCGCGTTGCGCGGGCTGGTGACGACCAGCGCATTCGGATCGATGGCGCGCCAGTCGGCCTGGATCGCGTCGACGGATCGTGGTCGCATCACGTAGGCATCGACGA
>JADZCY010000393.1 GCA_020851325.1 Acidobacteriota bacterium
AGGTGATCATCCTCGGCAGCGGGCCGAATCGCATCGGCCAGGGCATCGAGTTCGACTACTGCTGCTGCCATGCCGTCTTCGGTTTCCGCAAGGAATCGTTCGAGACGATCATGGTCAACTGCAACCCCGAGACGGTGTCGACCGACTACGACACCGCCGACCGGTTGTACTTCGAGCCGCTGACGTTCGAGGATGTGATGTCGATCATCGAACGCGAGCGCCAGGGGAATCCCGACGTCGCGTGCGTGGTGCAGTTCGGCGGCCAGACGCCGCTGAAGTTGGCCCTGTCGCTGCAGGAAGCCGGGGTCAGCATCCTCGGCACCTCGCCGGATTCGATCGACCTCGCCGAGGATCGCCAGCGCTTCGCGCAGTTGCTGTGGGACCTCGGCATTCCGCAGCCCGCCAGCGGCACGGCGACCTCACGCGCGGACGCACGCGAGGTGGCGGCGCGGGTCGGCTTCCCGGTCGTCGTGCGCCCATCCTATGTTCTCGGCGGCCGCAACATGGCCATCGTCTACGACGTCGCGACGCTGGACCGCTACATGGCCACCGCCGTTGACGTGTCACACGATCGGCCGATCCTCATCGATCGCTTCCTCGAGCATGCCAAGGAGATCGACGTCGATTGCGTCGCCGACGCCACCGGCGCGGTGATCATCGGCGGCGTGATGGAGCACATCGAAGAGGCCGGCATCCACTCGGGCGACAGTTCGTGCGTGGTGCCGCCGCCGTTCGTGCCCGAGAAGCACCTGGCGACCATCCGCGACTACACGCGCCGCATTGCGCGGGCGCTGAAGGTGGTCGGCCTGATGAACGTGCAGTACGCCATCAAGGACGACATGGTCTATGTCCTCGAGGTGAACCCGCGCGCGTCACGTACGGTGCCGTATCTGGCCAAGGCCACCGGCGTGCCGCTGGCGCAGACGGCGGCGCGCGTCATGGCCGGGCGCACGCTGGCGTCGCTCGGCCTCGTCGAGGATCTGACGCCCACCGGCATCTTCGTCAAGAGCCCAGTGTTCCCGTTCGTGCGTTTCCCGGGCGTCGACACGATTCTCGGGCCCGAGATGAAGAGCACCGGTGAGGTGATGGGCGGCGCCGGCAGTTTCGGCATGGCGTTCGTCAAGGCGATGCTGGGCGTCGGCCAGCGGCTGCCGGAATCCGGCACGGTGTGCCTGAGCGTCAACAACGACGACAAGGCGGAGATGCTGCCGATTGCGCGCGAGCTGGCCGATCTCGGCTTCACTATCGCCGGCACGCGCGGCACGGCGGCGTATCTGCGCGCGCACGGCATCGACGCGTCGGTCGTCTACAAGGTGAACGAAGGCCGGCCGAGCCTCGCCGACGAGATCGTCAACCGCAAGATCGCGATGGTGATCAACACGCCGCTCGGCCGCGAGTCGTTCTTCGACGACAAGGCGGTGCGGCGCGCGGCCATGATGACCGGTGTGCCGTGCATCACCACCATCACCGGCGCGGCGGCGGCCGTGCAGGCCATCCGGGCACTGCGCGTCGAGGGCCTGGACGTGCGGGCGCTGCAGGACTATCACGCCGCGGTAAGCGCAGAATCTGCGTAACCGCGGCCGCTCGAACATCGCAGCCCGTGCGACATCAGCACGGGCTGTTGTGTGATCCCGGCCTGATTTCGCCTGCCCCGCGGCTTGCAGCAGCCGCGGCATGCTGTTCACTCCTCTCGTCACCTGCTGCCTCGTGCTCGGCCTGGCGCTGGGCATGCTCCTCGACACTCCGCCGGCGTCGATTGCCGGCCTGACTGCGGCAGCGGCCCTCGTCACCGCCGCCGCCAGCGTGCGTCTCGGCCTTGCGGTGGTGCCGGCGCTGCTCGGAGGGCTCGCGCTCGCCTGCGCTGGTCTCGTGCACGGCGCGCAAGCCGTGACGAACGCTGAACGGCCGCCGCTGGCGCGGTGGCTCGAGGCACGCCTGCCCGACGGACTGAGCGCGCGGCTGGACGAACCGGTGATGGTGGAAGGCTGGCTGCTGCGCGACGCGGCGCCGTCGGCCACGGGCATCTCGTTGACGCTAGCAGTCGTTCGCGTCGCGCGACTCGGCGGCGCGTGGGAAGACACACGCGGCGGCATTGCGGTGACCGTCGGCGGTGCGCTGGATGCCGTGGCGCTCGTCACCTGGCGAGGCGGTCGGCGCGTCCGGCTGCCGGTGTCGCTGCGTCATCCGACGGCCTATCTCGATCACGGCGTGCCCGACGGCGCCCGCGCGCTGGCCCGGCGCGGCACCGCGCTTGTCGGCTCGACGAAGAGCGCGGCGCTGGTCGAGATGATCGAGCAGGGCAGTGTCGTCGATGAAGCGTCTGCCGGTGTTCGAGCCTCGGTGCGCGCGGCGATGCGGCGCTACGTCGCGCCGTTCGATCCGGTGTCCGCCGACATCGCCACCGCGATTCTGATCGGCGATCGTACGCAGCTCGATCCCGAGTTGGAGCGCCAACTCCAGGAAGCCGGCACCTATCACGTCGTCGCGATCTCTGGCGGCAACATCGCCGTGCTGGCGGGCACGCTGCTTGGCATGCTGTGGATTGCCGGCGTGCGTTTTGGCACGGCGGCGCTCCTGACGGCGCTGCTGCTCGTGGCGCACGCGTGGATCATCGGCGGCGGCGCGTCTGTCGTTCGCGCGACGGCCATGGCGGTGACATATCTGGCGCTGCGTGTCGTCGATCAGCGTACGAGTCCCGCGCATGCGTTGTCGGTGGCGGCGGCGGTGATGCTGGTCGCCAATCCGCTGGAACTGGCGAACGCCGGCTTCTGGCTCACCTTCGGTGCCACGGGCGCGCTGCTGCTGATGAGTGTCGCCTGGCGCGGTGGCGCGCGCTGGTGGCACGCACCAGTGACGATCGTGGCCGGTAGCCTCGTCGTCGAACTGCTCCTCGTTCCCGTCTCCGCGTACGTCTTCCAGCGGGTGACGCTGGCCGGCCTCGTGCTGAACCTCGGCGCCGTGCCGGCGATGGCGAGCGTGCAGATGGCGGCGTCGCTGTGCGTCCTCGCCGATGCACTCGACTTCACGCGGGTGGCGTCGATCGCTGGCTGGGGCGCGCACGTCGCGGCGCAGGCGCTGACGGGCAGCAGCGCGCTGGTCGAGCGCGTGCCGTGGGCCACCTGGCGCGTGCCGAGTCCGTCACCGTTCGTGCTGCTGGCGTACTACGCGTCGATCGCGGCAACGCTGGCCGCCGGCTGGCTGTCGTCGTCGCGCATCAGCCGCATGGTCCCGGGCATCATCGCCCTCGTCCTGTTGCTGTGGATCGCCATCGCACCGCAGACGCTGGCCCGGCGACACGGCGACGGGCGTCTGCACATCACGGCGTGGGATGTCGGGCAAGGCGACGCGCTGCTCGTCACGTTTCCGAATGGC
>JADZCY010000394.1 GCA_020851325.1 Acidobacteriota bacterium
CGCGGTGCCGGGCACCAGGCCCATCTCGAGCAGGCGACGGACGATGGCGCGGGTGCCGGTGACGCGCGCGATCACGGCGGTGGAGCCAACGGGAACGCGCGACAACGTACGGCGCGGGGACGAGGCATTCATGGCTGGAAAGTGAGATGAGGTCTCACTTTTCGAATGCTACCACGCGGGCTACGTCTGATCGCGGCCGGGACTTGAGCTGCCTCCCACCGCCGGGACGACACTCCGATCGGGAGGGACGATCGACCGGGACGGCAATCCTGACGGGACTGTCGGCCCTCAGCTCCGCCGCGCGGCGATCACCGGCTCACCGGATAGATCCACTGATCACCAGATAGATCTGACGATCTCAAGATCTCCAGCTTGATCACCAGCTCACCAGATCACGAGATCAACAGATTCACTAGTCAGCAACAGTCGGCGCAGAAGAAGGTGGCCGGCGAAGCCGGACGCCGTGCTCGTGCGCCGCGGCAAACGACAACAGCCGGTGCTCGCTCCAGGCGCGGCCGAGGAGTTCGACGCCGACGGGCACGCCGATCGGCGCGTTCGCGGTTGGCGGCGAGAAACCGCCCGGGAACGTGATCGCCGGCAGGCCGGTGCCGTTCGACAGCACGCCGTTTCGTTCCACCTGCTCCTCCCCCACCGGCACCACGAGCCGGCGCTGATGCGGATAGAGCACGGCGTCGAGACGCTTGTCGTCGAACGTGCGCAGGATCGCCGCGCGCAAGTCGTCCCGACGCGCCAGCATGCGCGCGTGCGCCTCGGACTGCGACTGGCCAATCTGCTTCGCGTCGCGCCGAAGTCCGTCGACGAGTGACGGCGGGCACAGGCCGCGCGCCACGAGTGCGCCAAGCGACTGCACCGGCGCCGCGGCTCCGTAACGAGCCATGTAGTCGGCGAACGCATCCGCGAACTCGAGACTCATCAGGCTGAGGCCGTCGGTGAGCGCGTCGAAACCGTCGATGCCCACCGGCATCACCGTGGCGCCCAGCCGTGTCATCCGCGCCACGACTCGACGCACGACGGCGTTCACTGGCGCGTGATGGCGTTCCGTGCCGAGACACGACGTCAGCAGTCCGATCCGCGCGCCGCGCAACCCGGCCGCGTCCACGGCATCCACATACGACTGCGCACGTCGCGCATCCGCATCACGCGTGTCGGGATCCGCCGCGTCGGCGCCCGCGATCACGTCCAGCATGCGCGCCACGTCTTCCACGGTTCGCGCCAGCGGACCGATCTCGTCCTGCGTCGGCGAGAACGGCGCCATGCCGTGACGGCTGATCAGACCATGCGTCGGCCGCAGGCCGACGAGCGCGCACGCGGAAGCGGGCGACCGCACCGACTGTCCGGTGTCGGTGCCAAGGCCGAGCACCGCGTAGCTGGCGGCCAGCGCCGCGCCGGTGCCGCCGCTCGATCCACCGGGCGTGCGCGTCATGTCGTACGGGTTCAGCGTCTGCCCGCCAAGCGAACTGAGCGACGACCCGCCGAACGCGAGCTCCGTCATGTTGGTCTTGCCGACGATCAAGGCGCCCGCCGCGCGCAAGCGCGCCACCACCGTCGCATCGCCAACCGGCTGCAGATCGCGCAGCACCGTCGATCCCGACGTCGTCGGGAAACCGAGCACGTCGATGTTGTCCTTGACGACGAGCGGGACGCCGAAGAGCGGCAGGTGATCGCGATCGTCGCGGCGGAGGTCGAGGTCCGCCGCGTCTTCTTCGAGCCGCGGGTTCACGGCCAGCATGGCCCTGAGCGCCGGTCCCTCGCGGTCGTACGCATCGATGCGCGCCCGCACGGCGTGCGCCAGATCGACGATGGTGAGGACGCCGAGGTCCACGGCGACGCGGAGATCCGCGACCGTGGCCTCCATCAACGGCACGGGCACGCGCAGGCCCGGCGGTGTGTCGCCCGTCGTGCTCACTGCGGCGACGAGGTCGTCGGCGCGACGAGGAACTTGCCGAACCACGCCACGTATCGCTGTAACCGATCCCGCTCGTAACTCGGCATCGTCAAACCGTGGAACTGGCCCGGGTAGATCACGAGTTCGGTCGGGACGCCGAGGCTGCGGAGCGCCTGATACATCTGCTCGCCGCCGGCGATGGGCACGTTGAAGTCCTTCTCGCCGCCGAGGAACAGCGTCGGCGTGCGGATGCGATCCGCGTTGTAGAACGGATACGACATCTTCGCCCAGGCGTCGCGTGCCTTCCACGGCACGCCGAGTTCCTGATCGTATTGAATCGTGTACTGGTCGAGCCCGTAGAGCGAGGTCCACAACGACGCGCCGGCGCCGCTGATCGCCGCCTTGAACCGCGTGTCGCTGGCGATGGTGTAGTTGGTCGAGATGCCGCCGTAGCTCCAGCCGGCGATGCCGAGGCGATCAGGATCGGCAATGCCCTGCTTCACCGCT
This sequence comes from Acidobacteriota bacterium, assembly GCA_020851325.1. GTDB lineage: Bacteria > Acidobacteriota > Vicinamibacteria > Vicinamibacterales > UBA2999 > VFZN01. The sequence continues at coordinate 2,414 of JADZCY010000394.1, forward strand.
TCGTCCACGGCGCCGAGCAGGTCGAGCACTTCGAGACGTCCCCAGTCGGCGGCAATCGCGCGCTGGTACGCGCTGCCGCGTCCGGCGCTGCCGCGATAGTTGATGGCGAGCACGACGTAGCCGGCGGCCGCCAGCA
>JADZCY010000395.1 GCA_020851325.1 Acidobacteriota bacterium
GTCGGCTGTTCCTCGGGCGCCGAACTCTACAGCGTCGCGATGCTGCTGGCCGAGGCCGGCCGGTTGCACGACGCGACACTCGTCGGCGTCGATTGCCGGCCCGACGCGGTGAGCGCGGCCCGTGCCGGCGTGTTCCCCGATGCCGCCATGACCGGCATCGTGCCGTCGAGGCGCCAGGCGTACTTCGACGCGGTGTCCGGCGGATGGCGCGTCGCCTACGCGCTGCGGCGGCACACCACCTGGGTGCTGCACGACGTCCTGCAGGCGACGCCCGCCGGGCCGTGGGACCTCGTGCTCTGCCGCAACGTCTGCATCTATCTGCAGTCGCGATCCGCCGATGCGCTGCTCCGCGCGCTGGTGCAGGACCTTCGTCCGGGCGGCGCGCTCGTGCTCGGCAAGGCTGAACAACCGCCGCGCGGACTCGGGCTCCACGAACGCGCCCGCGGCGTCTATCAGGTGTAACGTGCCGGACCTCTCCTTCCCCCCGCCGCCGTCACGCGCCCTGTCCATCGCGGTCTCCGTCGCCCTCGTGGTGGTGTGGGCCACGATCCGGCTGGTCGTCTTCGACACGATCATCTTCCCGCTCACCTACGCCATTCCGCTGCTCGTCTGCGTGTGGACGCGCGACCGCGTCGCGCTGTGGAGCATGGCCGCCGCCTTTGTCGTGCTGCACGCCTGGAAGCTGCTGGTCATCCTGCCCGATGGAGCGCTGGCCGACGAGATGAAGTGGGCCAACCTCGCAGCGACGCTGCTCAACATCGCCATCGGCGGTGTGGTCGTGCACCTGTTGATCGGTCTGCGCGGCCGGCTCGACGCGGCGATGACCGACCTGGCGGCGCACCACGAGGAACTGGCGCAGCAGAACGAAGAGCTGACGCAGCAGAGCGAGGAGCTCGCCAATCAGAACGAAGAACTCCAGGCCTTCTCGGAGGAAAGCATTGCCGCGGCGACGGCGCTGCAGAATCGCGAACGGCTGCTCGACGCGCTGTTCGAAGCCGCGCGCGTGTCGGGCGGCGAGCACGAGGGGCTGACGCAGATCGTCCGCTCGGCCTTCGAACTCTTCGGCGACACCTGCTGCGCCGCCGCGGTGTTCGAAAGCCGCGGCGACGTCACCCTCGAGCCGACGGCGCTGGCGGTCAACGGCGTCTCGCAGCCACCAGCGGATCTCGTCCCCGGTGGGCTTGCCTCGCTCGTCTTCCACGAAAACCGCACTGCCGCGCTCGACGATGTGGCGCTGCGTCCGGACCTGGCGCCGGCGTCGCTGCCGGTGCCGGTGCACGCCATGCTGTGCGCACCGATTCGCTTCAACGACACCGCGTCGGGCGTCGTGGCGATCTACTGTTCGCGCGTGCACGAATGGCGCGACTCCGACTTCAAGCTGCTCGAATGGCTGGCCGACCTCTGCGGGCGTCTGCTGCAGACGCTGCGCCTGCAGGCGGCCCTGCGCCAGGCCGATCAGCAGAAGAGCGAGTTCCTGGCGACGCTGTCGCACGAACTGCGCAATCCGCTCGCGCCCATACGCTACGCGTTGAAGCTCATCGACCAGGGCGGACCGGAAGATCGTGCCATCGGTGTTTTGCACCGGCAGGTTCAGCAGCTCGTGCGGCTGGTCGACGATCTCCTCGACGCGACGCGGCTGTCGAGCAACAAGATTCAGTTGCGCCGCGCCCACATCGATCTCAACGCCATCGTCCGGCATGCGGTGGACGCGTTGATGCCGGAAGTCGACGGCGCCGAACAGCGGCTGGACCTGCGACTGCCGTCAGCGCCGGTGTGGCTCGACGCCGATGCGGATCGGCTGTCGCAGGTGATCACCAACCTGCTGAACAACGCCATCCGCTACACGCCACCCGGTGGTCGCCTGGGGGTCGACGTGTCGACGAGCGGAGACGAAGCGCTGCTGTCGGTCACCGATACCGGCATCGGGCTCGATGTCGCGGATCTGCATCGGGTGTTCGACATGTTCACGCAAACCGGCGGACCGGGCAGCGGCGGTCTGGGCCTCGGCCTCGCCATCGTCCGCGGGATTGTCGATCTGCACGGCGGACGCGTCGAAGCGCACAGCGACGGCATGGGGCGCGGCTCGCAGTTCCGCGTGTTCCTGCCGATGTCGCCGATTCGCCGAGCCGACGTCGGGCCGGCCATCGATGGCGCGGCGGTGCCGGCGCGGCCGCAGCGCGTGCTCGTGGTGGACGACAACGCCGATTCGGCCGAGATGCTGGCGGCGCTGCTGCGCGCCTACGGGCATGCCGTGAACGTGGCCTACGACGCCGAAGGCGGCCTGCGCGCCGCGGGCGAGCGCGCGTTCGATGTGGCGCTGCTCGACATCGGGCTGCCCGGCATCGACGGCTACGAACTGGCGCGTCGCCTGCGCGGGTCGCAGCAGCCGGCGCTGCGGCTGGTGGCGATCACCGGCTGGGGCCAGGATCACGACCGCGCGCGGGCTCGGGACGCCGGCTTCGACGCGCACCTGACCAAGCCGGCCGAGCCGGACGCGGTGCTGGCGGTGATTGCGGGGAAAGGTGCTGAAGGGGGCTGACAGGTGCTGACAGGTGCTGA
>JADZCY010000396.1 GCA_020851325.1 Acidobacteriota bacterium
AGGTCTCGTGCCCCAGCCGGCCGTGCCGCTCGAGCAGGCACACCGACCGCCCGCGCCCGGCGATCGCCAGAGCCGAGGCGAGGCCGACTACGCCGCCGCCGATGACGGCGACATCGATTTCGGTCATTCAGACACAGTAGCAGGACGGGGGTGCTGCACGGGGGTGCTGCACGAAGGTGCTACACGGAGGTGCTACACGGAGGTGCTCCACGGGAGTGCTCCACGCAGGTGCTACACGAAGGTGCGACACGGAGGTGCTGCACGAAGGTGCTGCACGAAGGTGCTGCACGAAGGTGCTGCACGAAGGTGCTGCACGAAGGTGCTCCACGGGGGTGCTCCACGCAGGTGCTACACGGGGGTGCTCCACGCACGTGCTACACGAAGGTGCGACACGGAGGTGCTCACGACCGTGCGCGGACACGCGGGTGCGGGGCCGGTCGCGGCTGCTGGTGGCCCTTGGAGGTCGGCCGATGTAGGGTGCCGACAAACGACCCGCTGGTCAGCACTCGGCCGTGTCTGAGCGAAATGAGGCAGGCGAGTTGGCCCAAGCGCTTGTTTGCCCCAGCGGGGCGTTTGACCGGCCGACCGACGGGCCACCGGCGGCCGCGACCGGCGCCGCACACGCAGCATGGCCTCGGAGCCGGGGCTGCACCTCGCACCTGTTCGCGCCGCGACTCACGCGTCACAGTCCTTGACCGGCCGACCGACGGGCCACCGGTAGCCGCGACCGGCCCCGCACACGCAACATGGCCTCGGAGCCGGGGCTGCACCTCGCACCTGCTTGCGCCGCGACTCACGCGTCACGGTCTTTGACCGGCCGACCGACGGGCCACCGGCGGCCGCGACCGGCGCCGCACACGCACAAGGAACCGTGCCTCGGAGCCGGGGCTGCACCTCGCACCTGCTCGCGCCGCGACTCATGCTTTACAGCCCTTGACCGGCCGACTCGCGATCTCCGGTCGCCAATCGCCCGATGCCGATGGCCCGATCGCCAGTCTCCCGATGGCTCGATAGCAACGCCTCCCGCCTCCCGCCTCCCGCCCTTCCATTGCGCCCCGGGCGGCGACCGATTACGATCGGAGGTTCGTGACCGTCCCTCTTCTCGACCTTCAGGCGCAGTATCAGCCGCTCCGGCAGCCCCTCCTCGACGCGCTCACCCGCGTTGCCGACAGCCAGCGCTTCATCATGGGCCCCGAAGTCGACGCCTTCGAGCGCGAGGTGGCGCAGGTCGTCGACGTTCGCCACGCCATCGGCGTGTCGTCCGGCACCGACGCGCTGCTGGCGGCGCTGATGGCCCTCGGCGTCGGGCCCGGCGACGAAGTGGTCACTTCCACGTTCTCGTTCTTCGCCACCGCCGGCGCCATCGCCCGCGTCGGCGCCAGGCCGGTGCTCGTCGACATCGACCCCGACTCCTTCAACATCGACGTCGTCGCCGCGGCGCGCGCCTGCACCGCACGCACCAAGGTGCTGCTGCCCGTCCACCTCTTCGGCCAGGCCGCGGACATGAGCGCCGTGCTGGCGCTGGCCGACGAATACAAGCTGCTGGTCATCGAAGACGCCGCGCAGGCCATTGGCGCCACCGACCACGGCGGCAAGGTGGGCGGCATCGGCCAGCTCGGCTGCTTCTCGTTTTTTCCCAGCAAGAACCTCGGCGCTTTCGGCGACGCCGGTCTCGTCACCACCAATGACGATGAGCTCGCGCACAAGGTCCGCTTGCTGCGCAACCACGGGATGGAGCCGAAGTATCACCACGCGCTCATCGGCGGCAACTTCCGCCTCGACGCGATTCAGGCCGCCGTCCTCCGTGTGAAGCTGCCGCATCTGACGGACTGGACCGAGGGCCGCCGCCGCAACGCCGCGCAATACCGCGCGTTGTTCGCCGACACCGATCTGCAGGATCAGGTCCGCCTGCCCTTCGAACGCGACGATCGCTTCCACATCTACAACCAGTTCGTCATCCGCGCCACCGACCGTGACGGACTGAAGGCGCACCTCGACGCCGCCGGCATCGGCACCGAGATCTACTACCCGGTGCCGTTCCATCGTCAGGCGTGCTTCGCGCATCTGGGCTACACGCCGGCGCAGTTCCCGCACGCCGAGCAGGCCGCGGCCGAAGTGCTGGCGCTGCCCATCTATCCCGAACTCACCATCGATCAGCAGCGTTACGTCGTCGAGACGATCGCCGCCTACTATCGCAAGTAGTGCTGGCGCCGATACAGAGACAGCAGCCAATGGACCTGAAACAGCGACTCGAAGCAAAGGAAGCCGTCGCCGGCATCATCGGCCTCGGATACGTCGGCCTGCCTCTGGCGGTGGAACTGGCACGCGCGAACGTCAAGACGATCGGGTTCGACGTCGACGTGCGCAAGGTGGCCGACCTCGCCGCGGGCCGCAGCTACATCCCCGACGTCCCGTCCGAGCACGTGGCCGAAGCGGTGAACACCGGGATGCTGATCCCGACCACCGACCCGGCCTCGCTCGCCGAGGCTGATGTCATCGACATCTGCGTCCCGACGCCGCTCCGCAAGACGAAAGACCCCGACCTCTCCTACGTCGTCAAGGCGGTGGAGACGACGGCGTCGGTGCTGCGGAAAGGGCAGTTGATCGTCCTGGAGTCGACGACGTATCCGGGTACCACGGACGAAGTGGTGAAACCGGCGCTCGAGGCCAAGGGCCTCAAGGCCGGCCGCGACTTCTTCCTCGCCTTTTCGCCCGAACGCGTCGACCCGGGCAACCCCACGTATCACACGAAAAACATTCCGAAGGTCGTCGGCGGCATCGACGAAATCTCCACCGATCTCGCCAGCGCGTTCTATCGCCAGGTGGTGGACACCGTCGTGCCCGTGACCTCGACGCGCGCCGCCGAAATGGTGAAGCTGCTCGAGAACACCTTCCGCGCCGTCAACATCGGCATGGCCAACGAACTGGCGCTGATGTGCCACCGCATGGGCATCGACGTGTGGGAAGTGATCGACGCGGCGAAGACCAAGCCGTTCGGCTTCATGCCGTTCTATCCCGGCCCCGGCCTCGGCGGCCACTGCATCCCGATCGATCCGTTCTACCTGTCGTGGAAGGCGAAGCAGTTCAACTTCGAGGCGCGCTTCATCGAGCTCGCCGGCCAGGTGAACGGCTCGATGCCGGAACACGTGGTGACACGCGTCGCCGAAGCGCTCAACGCGCACAAGAAGCCGCTGAACGGATCGAAGGTGCACGTGCTCGGCGTCGCCTACAAGCGCGACATCGACGACGTGCGCGAGTCGCCGGCGCTGGACGTGATCGAATTGCTGATCCGCCGCGGCGCGTCGGTCACCTACTCCGATCCCTACGTGCCGGAGATCGATCACGGCGCGCACGAGATGAAGGGCGTGTCGATCGATCAGGCGATCAAGACCGGCGCCGACGCCGTGGTCATCATCACCGACCACAAGGTGTTCGACTACCCGCGCATCGTCGACGCGTTCCCGCTCATCGTCGACACGCGCAACGCGCTGAAGGGCGTGAAGAGCGACAAGATCTTCGGTCTGTAGCCGAGTGAACTCGCCCGCCAAGCGCGCGACGCGCGTGCTGTTCTGGGATATCGACGGCACGCTCCTGGTGACGGGACGTGCCGGTCTCATCGCGTGGGAAGAGGCGTATCGCGAACAGAGCGGCGGCCAGCCGTTTCCGCCGGTGCGTCCCGACGGCCTGACCGATCATCAGATTGCTGCGTGGCTGCTCGGCCACGAGGATCACACGTCGACGCCAGGCGCAGATTTGCAGGCGCAGGCGGCGGCCATGGTGGCGCGCTATGAAGCCGGTCTCGGTCCGGCGCTGCCGCTCAGGAAGGGCCGCGTCCTCGAGCACGTCGAAGCGATCCTCGCATCGCTGCCCTCGCTGCCGTTCATTCACACGTCGTGGCTGGTGACCGGCAACACGCGCCCCGGCGCGACGGCGAAGCTGGCGCACTACGGCCTCGATCGGTTCTTCCGTCCTGCGGACGATCCGTCCGCGCCGCTCGACGGTGTGTTCTCGGAACGCGTCGAACCGCGCGCGCGTATCGTCGAACGCGCGCTGGCCGCGGTGCGGCGCCGCTGGCCGGATCTGCATCCGGACGAAGCGCTGGTGATTGGCGACACGCCGCACGACATCGAAGGCGCGCACGCCATCGGCGTACCGGTGCTGGCGGTGGCGAGCAACACGCACACGATCGAGGACCTGCAGGCGCTGAAGCCGTGGCGTGCGGTGCCCGCGCTGCCCGACGCAGACGCCTTCGCTGCACGGATTCTTGCGCGGGAGTGAGGAGCGGCAGGAAGGTGCGGCACGGAGGTGCACACGATCGTGCTGCACGGAGGTGCACACGATCGTGCTGCACGGAGGTGCTCACGATGGTGCTGCACGGAGGTGCTCACGATGGTGCGGCACGAGGGTGCTACACGAAGGTGCGGCACGGCGGTGCGGGGCGGTGGCGGCTGCTGGTGCGCCCTTGAGGCCGGCCGATTCGCATGACCGACAAACGACCCGCTGGTCGGCACTCGGCCGTGTCTGAGCCAGGCAAGGCAGGCGAGTTGGCCCAAGCGCTTGCAATCCCCAGCGGGGCGTTTGACCGGCCGGCCGAAGGGCCACCGGCAGCTGCCACTGCCCGGGGCTCGCGGACGTGACGCAGCGCTTTGGGCCGCGGTGTGCCCTCACTCGCGCCGCCCTCACTCCTCCGTCTCGAGTGACGAACGCTCCCGAGCGCATTACGCTCCCGACGGTTGAGCCGTCCCGATGGATGTTCGGTCCCGGCGTTGGTTAGTCAGCGAGAGTCCGCGCGCATGCGGCCGATGCCGGCGACGAGCGTGCCGACCGTGACGGCGATGGCGGCGTCCTGCACGGCGTAGCCGAACAGCAGCGACACGCCGAGCGCGGCGACCATCGCGCGCATGATGCGTTCTTCGCTGCTGTCGCCGCCGCCGACGAGCGCGCGCGCGGTGAGCAGCGTCAGCCACACGAGCGGCAGGAAGCCGAGCAGGCCCTGTTCAGCAAACGTGTGACGCCACAGATTCTGCGCGTTGTCCGGCGGCACGCGCCGGCCGGTGACGGCGCGGTGATACGCCGGCGACAACGACGTGAAGCGGCCCACGCCGACGCCGGAAATCGGATGCTCGCGAATGGCCTGCACGGCTGCCAGACCATAGCCGTCGCGCACCCACAGCATCTCGTAGGCGACATTGCGGAGCGAATCCTGTGGTGTTGCCGAGACCAGCCGTGCGAGCGGAGAAGAAGGAACGCGCAGGCCGATGAGGACCATCGCCAGCAGCAGCGCCACCGCGACGGCGCCCAGGCTCGCGACGCGTCGGATCGCCGACATCCGCCGCGCGATCATCCACACCCACGCCAATGCCGCGATGCCCGCCACGATCAGGATGATGGTGGTGCGCGAGCCCGAGAGCCACGCCGCCGTCCACAGCAGCACGGCGAGCAGCACACCAACCGCCGTGGCCACCGGTCCACCGCCAAACAGCGTCCACGCCAGCGGCGCCCACAGCGCCACCGCCAGCCCCATCGGGTTGGCGTCGCCCATCAGCCCCGTCGTGCGCCCGAGCACGATCCACGGTTCGCCGGTCATCCACGATGGATCGATCCGCCACTGGTAGATCGCCGCGCCTGCCGTGATGAGCGCGCTCGCGATCAGCGGTCCCGTCCAGTGCGCGACCGCCACGTCACCGCCTGGCATGCTCCGCTGCTCGCGGGCCGGCGCCAGCAGGCGATCCATCCACAACGCCAGCGCCATCTGGAGGATGCCCGCCGCCACCACTTGTCCCGACGCCACGGTTGGCACGCTGCCCGGATCGAGCGTGCGCATGAACGCGACGGGCCACGTCACCGCGACGATGGTGCCCCACCAGGCGAGCGGGATGCGCCAGCCGTCACCGGCGTGCCAGCGCGTCCAGCGCGCGCTGCCGACCACCAGGCCGGTGAACGCCGCCAGCCAGAACGGGATCGACGCCACCTCCGGCCCGGCAATCGCCCGCACGGTGCCGTAGCCGATATACGCGAACAGGAAGATGAGCGACGTGGCGACGCCGGCGCGCCAGCGCGCCAGTGCCGCACAGACGATGATGACGGCCGCGATTCCGGCCAGGACGGCCGGCCGTGCGGCCATCGGCCACAGCGCCACGGTGGTGGCGCCGACGAGTGAGACCAGCGTGATGAGACGGCTGACGAACGAGACGAAGCGCATCAGCGGCCGCTGAACCCGTTCAACGCTTCCACGCGATCACCGCGTAGTCGAGCGGCGCATACAACTGCGCGTTGAGCCGCGCCATGTTGCGATCGAAGGTGTCGGCCAGTGCGGTGAGCCCGCGTCCTTCGGCGAGATTCTGATCGGCATAGCGCGTCGACGCCGGCGCCACAGCCAGTTGTTCCGACTCCGGTAGCACGGCGCGGAACTGGATCTCGACGTCGAGGAAGCCGGACGCCTCGACCAGGAACCGCAGCGTATCCGGGTGCACCGGCCGCACGTGCGTCAGGTCGCGAATGTAGCTGGTGAAGAACGCCGACCACGACGCGACGTTGATGGTCTCGAGCACGAGCGGCGATCCCGGCGACAGCACGCGGAACGCTTCATCGAGCAGCGCCAGCAGATAGTCCGGCTGCAGATGCTCGACGACCTGCAGCGCCAGCAGACCACCGAGTTCATCGTCGTCGCGATCGCGCAGATAGCCGAGCGCATCCTGCTCGGTGACGTTCAGTCCGGCCGCCGTGCAGAGCGCCACCATCTCGTGATTCAGATCGACGCCGCGGGCGCGGACGCCGCGCTCCCGCAGCAGGTGCAGGAACTCGCCGCGGCCGCAGCCGATGTCGAGCACGTCCTGCCGCTGCACGAACAGCTTGGCGTAATCCGCCTGCCGCTCGCGGATCGCCGACTGATCGCCGCGGAAGCGATCCTCGAAGGCGACGTAATGGTGAGAGGACGAAGGTGCGGACGACAGGGCGTACGAGGGGGCGGAAGGGGGCTGA
>JADZCY010000397.1 GCA_020851325.1 Acidobacteriota bacterium
ATCGTGCAGCACTACTGTCGTACGATTGGCCCTTGCCTGTTCTTTCCTGCACCGTGCGCGGTTGCGGCGCCGATCTTGTCCGCACCGATCGCACGTGGCGCTGCGTCAACGGTCACAGCTTCGACACGGCGCGCGAAGGTTACGTGAACCTGCTCCAACCTCAGGACCGCAAGGCGGTGTCGCCAGGCGATGCGCGTGAGGCGGTGGCCGCGCGCGCGGCGCTGCTGTCGGCCGGCGTCGGCACGACGCTGATCGACGCGGTGACGGAGCGTGTCCTGACCCGCCATCCGCGATCAGGCGCCGTCGTCGTCGATCTCGGATCGGGGTCCGGTGATGCGCTCGCCGCCGTGGTGTCGCGCGCGGCGGTGACCGGCGTCGGCATCGACATCTCGGCCGCCGCGGCGGCGCATGCGGCGCGGCGCTGGCCGGCGATCACCTGGGTGGTGGCGAACGCGGATCGACGGCTGCCGCTCGCCAATGGCAGCGCCGACGTCGTGCTGTCGCTGCACGCGCGGCGCAACCCGCCGGAATGCGCGCGTGTGCTGGCGCCTGGCGGCACGCTGATCGTCGCCGTGCCGGCAGCGGACGACCTCGCCGAACTGCGGGCGGCGATTCAGGGCGAGGCGACGCCGCGCGACCGCGTCGCCGCGGTCGTCGAGGAGCATGCCGGATTGTTTTCAGTGGAAGAACGCTTCGCCACGCGCGAGACGCGTGACCTGGACGCCGCGCAGGTGCAGGCGCTGCTGCGCGCCACCTATCGCGGCGCCAGAACCCGCGAAGCCGCCCGCGCCGCCACCCTCACGGGAATGGCAGTGACGTTGGGCTCAGAAGGGGTAGTTTTTAGGTCCTAAGTCCTAAGTCCGAAGCAAAAGCTCTTGCCTAAGACCTAGGACCTAGGACCTAGGACCTTAGAACGTGACCCTGACGCCGACGCGCAGCGTGCGCGGGGTGAGCACCGAGGTCGGGCGCAGGAACGCGGTGCCGGTGGTGACCGTCCGCGTCTCGACGCTGTTGCTGTTCAGGATGTTGAACACATCCACCAGTGCGCGCACGCGCAGCGTGCCGGTGATGGTGAAGGCGCGATCGGCGCGCAGGTCGAGCACCGTGATGTTGTCCTGCCGCCGCGCGTCGCGCGCCTCGGCGTAGATGGTGCCGTTGTAGATCGCCCCCGCGGCCGTCGCCGCCGCCGAGCCGACCGAGATCTGCCGCGCGAAGTTGGCGCCGGCCTGGTGCCGCAGCAGCGGCGACAGGCGAATGCCGTACGGCGCTTCATACGAGCCCGACAGCTTGAAGTCCCACCGCGTCGTCGGCTCGTCGAACTGGCCGTTCGGGTCGTTGGGATAGTTGCCCGGGAAGTCGTTCATCCAGGTGAAGCTGCCGCCTGCCTGCGCCGACCAGCGGTTGCCCTGGCGCTTGGCCAGCGACGCTTCCACCGTCTTGTAGCGCGAGAAGCGCGGCGTGTTCTGCGTCACGTTGTAGATCGGGAAGTTCGCCGCCTGCGACGAGGGCACGCCGAAGAGCGTGATCGTGCGGTCGTCGGCCGTGCCGCTGATGCCGTCGACGCCGATGTCGACGAACGGGTACGCCAGGGTGTAGGCCTCGATCGGACGGCCCGGGTTGTACTGCGAGATCAGATCGTCTTCCGTCTTGTAGACGAAGCCGACGCGCGTGCCGATGCTCTCGGCGATCTGCCGCTCGAGATACACCGACGCGTCGTACGAATACGGCTGCTTGATGTTCGGATCGATCTCCACCGTGCCGGCGAGCGTGGTGTTGGTCGGCGCGCCGACTTCTTCACCGAGCTGATAGTGGCGGTCGCCGTTGGCGTCGTTCCAGTTGTAGGTGACGCTCTTGTTGTTCTGGTTCGGGTTGGAATCGGCCGAGACGGCCGGGCCCGGGTTGTGCCAGAACAGGCCGTAGCTGGCCTTCACCACCGTCTTGCCGTCGCCGGCAATGTCGTAGGTGACGCCGAGGCGCGGCCCGAATGAGTTCCAGGTGAAGAAGTCGCGCGCCGCGAAGCTCTGATCCGGCACGCTGACCGGACCGATCGAATAGGCGAGCTGCTCGTTCTCCGGCATCCAGCCCTTGTAGCGGTCCCAGCGCGCGCCCATCGTCAGCGTGACGCGGCCGATGGCCCACGTGTCGTTGACGAAGATGTCCTGCTGATCCAGCTTGTTGACGACCAGCAGGTCGCCATCGTCGCTGGCGCGGCGACCGCTCACCGAGAGCGCCGTCGGAATGCCGAACACCACCTGGCTCGACCGGCCGTTGGCGTAGATGTGCTCGATGTTGCCGCCGACGTTCTGCATGCGGCCACTCCACTGCGATTCCTTGTAGATCTCGCCGCCGACGCGGATGGTGTGCGTGCCGCGCGACGTGTCGATGAAGTAGGTGGCGGCGCCGGTCAGCTGCTTGCGGTCGCGGTCCGTCTGGCTCTGCGCGTGCGCGCCTTCCAGCCGCAGCGTGCCGCTGTCACGCCAGAAGTACTGCTCGTCGCTGTTGACGCGGCGCGGGTCGTAGTAGCCGAAGTCACCGAAGCGCGCTTCGACGTAGAGCTTGTCGCTCAGCGTGCCGTTCCATTCGCCCTTGTAGACCCAGCTTGGCGATTCCTGCCGCACCGTCTGGCCTTCGTTGTCGTAGAAGTAGGTGCCGAGCGGCAGCCGATTCGGCTGCGTCTTCATGTTCCACTGGTAATACCCGATGAACTTGTGGTTCTGGTTCATCTGGTAGGTGGTCTTGAACGACGGGTTCGTGTTCCAGGTGTCGAACGTCTTGTCGAAGTTGAACTGCGTGTTCTCGACGGCGTTGAACTGCTTGCGCCACGACACGTGGAACCAGGCCTTGTCCTTCTTGATCGGGCCGCCGAAGTTCATGTTCATGTCGTAGTAGCGATCGACTTCGTTGCTGCCCGGGCGCACGCCGGCGGCAATCTGCTCGTCCGACAGGTTCGTCCCCTGCATCGAGTTGTTGTAGAAGTCCTGATAGAACTCGCCGGCGAAGCGGTTGCCGCCCGACTTGCCGAGGAACTGCGACTGCACGCCCGGCGTCGCCGCTTCGGCGCCCTGGCCGGCCACGCCGAGGAACACTTCCTCGAACGAGCCGTAGTCGAAATAGAAGCCGGCGCCGTTAGTGCCCTCGGTGGTGTTGATGCCTTCCACCGACACGCGCACCTGGCCCGACAGGCCATAGGCGCGATAGCCGGTCTGCGTGCCGGCGCGGTTGCCGCCGACGTCGATGTTGTTCATGACGACGCCCGGCGTGGCGGCGAGCAGGGCCCACATGTCGCGGCCGTTCGGGATCGAGTTGAGCTGCTCGATCTTGAAGTTCTGCTGAACGCTCGTCGCGGTCGTGTCGATGACCGGCGAGGCGCCGGAGACGGTGACGGTTTCCTGCAGCGTCGCCACGGCGAGCTGCGCGTTGACGGTGGCGTTGAAGCCGAGCGCGATCTGCACGCCTTCACGCCGGAACGTGTTGAAGCCGGCCAGTTCGAAGTTCAGGGTGTAGGTGCCCGGGGGCACGGCCGGAAAGC
>JADZCY010000398.1 GCA_020851325.1 Acidobacteriota bacterium
GCCATCCGCGATCAGGCGCCGTCGTCGTCGATCTCGGATCGGGGTCCGGTGATGCGCTCGCCGCCGTGGTGTCGCGCGCGGCGGTGACCGGCGTCGGCATCGACATTTCGGCCGCCGCGGCGGCGCATGCGGCGCGGCGCTGGCCGGCGATCACCTGGGTGGTGGCGAACGCGGATCGACGGCTGCCACTTGCCGATGGCAGCGCCGACGTCGTGATGTCGCTGCACGCGCGGCGCAACCCGCCGGAATGCGCGCGTGTGCTGGCGCCCGGCGGCACGCTGATCGTCGCCGTGCCGGCAGCGGACGACCTCGCCGAACTGCGGGCGGCGATTCAGGGCGAGGCGACGCCGCGCGACCGTGTGAGCGCGGTCGTCGAGGAGCACGCCGGATTGTTTTCAGTAGAAGAACGCTTCGCCGCGCGCGAGACGCGTGACCTGGACGCCGCGCAGGTGCAGGCGCTGCTGCGCGCCACCTATCGCGGCGCCAGAACCCGCGAAGCCGCCCGTGCCGCCACGCTCACGGGGATGACGGTGACGTTGGCGTCGGATGGAATGGTGCTGGAGAGGTGCTGAAGGGGGCTGAAAAGGTGCTGCACGGAGGTGCGGCACGGGGGTGCTCCACGGGGGTGCTCCACGAGGGTGCTCCACGGGGGTGCTCCACGGGGGTGCTCCACGAGGGTGCTCCACGGGGGTGCTCCTCGGAGGTGCTCCTCGGGGGTGCTTCACGGAGGTGCGGCACGGAGGCGCTCCACGCGCGAAGGCGGGCAGTCCCGAACGACTGTGCCGTCCCGACAACCGCTATCGATCCCGATAGTGGTGTCGTCCGGCACAGTCGTTCGTTGCTATCTGCTAGAACGTGACCCTGACGCCGACGCGCAGCGTGCGCGGCGTGAGCACCGAGGTCGGACGCAGGAAGGACGTGCCGGTGGTGACCGTCCGCGTCTCGACGCTGTTGCTGTTCAGGATGTTGAACACGTCCACCAGCGCCCGCACGCGCAGCGTGCCGGTGATGGTGAAGGCGCGATCGGCGCGCAGGTCGAGCACCGTGATGTTGTCCTGTCGGCGCGCGTCGCGCGCTTCGGCGTAGATGGTGCCGGCGTAGATGGCGCCCGCCGCCGTCGCGACGCCCGACGGCACCGCGATCGTCCGGGCGAAGTTGGCGCCCGCCTGGTGCCGCAGCAGCGGCGACAGACGAATGCCGTACGGCGCTTCATACGTGCCCGACACCTTGAAGTCCCACCGCGTCGTCGGCTCGGCAAACTGGCCGTTCGGGTCGTTGGGATAGTTGCCGGGGAAGTCGTTCATCCAGGTGAAGCTGCCGCCGGCCTGCGCCGACCAGCGGTTGCCCTGACGCTTGGTCATCGACGCTTCCACTGTCTTGTAGCGCGAGAAACGCGGCGTGTTCTGGTTGACGTTGTTGATTGGGAAGTTGCCCGCCTGCGACGACGGCACGCCGAGCAGCGTCAGCGTCCGCTCGTCGCCGGTGTTCGGCAGACCGTCGAGACCGATGTCGGTGAACGAGAACGGCACCGTGTAGGCCTCAATGGGACGGCCCGGGTTGTAGAGCGCGATCAGGTCGTCTTCCGTCTTGTAGACGAAGCCGACGCGCGAGCCGATGCTCTCGGCCAGCTGGCGCTCGAGGTAGACCGAGACGTCGTGCGAGAAGGGCTGCTTGATCTCCGGATCGATGGTGATCGTGCCGGCCAGCGTGGTGTTGGTCGGCGCGCCGACTTCCTCACCGAGCTGATAGCGGCGATCGCGGTTGGCGTCGTTCCAGTTGTAGGTGACGCTCTTGTTGTTCTGATTCGGGTTGGCATCAGCCGACACGCCCGGTCCGGGGTTGTGCCAGAACAGCCCGTAGCTGCCCTTCAGCACCGTCTTGCCGTCGCCGGCCACGTCATACGTGACGCCGATGCGCGGCCCGAACGAGTTCCACGTGAAGAAGTCGCGTTCGGGGAAGATCTGCTCCGGCACGCTGACCGGGCCGATGGCGTAAGCCAGCTGCTGGTTCTCCGGCATCCAGCCCTTGTAGCGATCCCAGCGTGCGCCCATCGTCAGCGTGACGCGGCCGATGGCCCACGTGTCGTTGACGAAGAAGTCCTGCTGATCGAGCTTGTTGACGACAAGCAGGTCGCCGTCGTCGCTGGCACTGAGACCGCTGACCGAGAGCGCCGTCGGGATGCCGAACACCACCTGGCTCGGATTGCCATTGGCGTAGATGTGCTCGATGTTGCCGCCGACGTTCTGCATGCGGCCGCTCCACTGCGATTCCTTGTAGATCTCGCCGCCGACGCGGATGGTGTGCGTGCCGCGCGCGGTGTCGATGAAGTAGGTGGCGGCGCCGGTGAGCTGCTTGCGGTCGCGGTCGTTCTGGCTCTGCGCGTGGACGCCCTGCAGACGCAGCGTGCCGCTGTCACGCCAGAAGTACTGCTCGTCGCTGTTGACACGGCGCGCATCGTAGTAGCCGAAGTCGCCGAAGCGGGCCTCGACGTACAGCCGGTTGCTCAGCGTGCCGTTCCACTCGCCCTTGTAGACCCAGCTTGGCGATTCCTGCCGCACCGTCTGGCCTTCGTTGTCATAGAAGTAGGTGCCCAGCGGCAGCCGGTTCGGCTGCGTCTTCATGTTCCACTGGTAGTAGCCGATCAACTTGTGGTTCTGGTTCACCTGATAGGTGGCCTTGACCGACGGGTTGGTGTTCCAGGTGTCGAACGTCTTGTCGAAGTCGAACTGCGTGTTCTCGACGGCGTTGAACTGCTTGCGCCAGGAGAAATGGAACCACGCCTTGTCGCGCTTGATCGGACCGCCGAAGTTGACGTTGGTGTCGTAGTAGCGATCGACTTCGTTGCTGCCGGGACGCACGCCGGCGGCCAGCTGCGCGTCCGACAGGTTCGTGCCCTGCATCGAGTTGTTGTAGAAGTCCTGGTAGAACTCACCGGCGAAGCGGTTGCCGCCCGACTTGCCGAGGAACTGCGACTGCACGCCCGGCGTGGCCGCTTCGGCGCCCTGACCGGCGACGCCGAGGAACACTTCCTCGAACGAGCCGTAGTCGAAGTAGAAGCCGGCGCCGCCGGTGCCTTCCGTGGTGTTGATGCCTTCCACCGACACGCGCACCTGGCCCGACAGCCCATAGGCCCGATAGCCGGTCTGCGTGCCGGCGCGGTTGCCGCCGACGTCGATGTTGTTCATGACGACGCCCGGCGTGGCGGCGAGCAGGGCCCACATGTCGCGGCCATTCGGGATCGAGTTGAGCTGTTCGATCTTGAAGTTCTGCTGGACGCTCGTCGCGGTCGTGTCGATGACCGGGGAGGCGCCGGAGACGGTGACGGTTTCCTGCAGCGTCGCGACGGCGAGCTGCGCGTTGACGGTGGCGTTGAAGCCGAGCGCGATCTGCACGCCTTCACGCCGGAACGTGTTGAAGCCGGCCAGTTCGAAGTTCAGGGTGTAGGTGCCCGGGGGCACGGCCGGAAAGC
>JADZCY010000399.1 GCA_020851325.1 Acidobacteriota bacterium
CGCGGAACGGCTCGAGCGCGTCGATCGTCACCACCCACGGCGACACGGTCGTCCCGAAGTTCTTGCCGAGGAACGGGCCGAGCGGCTGATATTCCCACGCCTGGATATCCCGCGCCGACCAGTCGTTCACGACGCACAGGCCGAACAGGTGATCCTCGGCGCGATCGATCGGGACCGGCGTGCCGAGCGCGTTGCCACCGGCGATGAACGCGCCCAGCTCGAGTTCATAGTCGAGCGACACGCTTGGCCCGAACACCGGCGCGCTGGCGCCGGGTGGTAGCCGCTGCCCCGACGGTCGCGTCACCGCCGTGCCCGTGGGCACGAGCGACGAGGCGCGGCCGTGATAGCCGATGGGCACCCACTTGTAGTTCGGCAGCAGCGGGTTGTCGGGCCGGAACAACCTGCCGACGTTGGTGGCGTGGTGCACCGAGGCGTAGAAGTCCGTGTAGTCGCCCACATCGGCCGGCAGGTGCATGGATGCGTCACGCTGCGGCAGCAGCAGGCGGGCGCGGATTGGTTCCGCGGGCGCCGATGCCTCGCCCTCGCGCAGCAGCATGCTGATCCGCTGACGCAGCGCCGTCACCCGCGCACGCGGCAGCCCCATCAACGTGTTCAGCGCTGGCGCCGTGCAGGCCCTGGTGACGTCGCGGAAGCTGCTGTCCAGCAGTCCTTCATCAACCACCGCGTGCAGGTCGAGGATCTCGGCGCCGATAGCCACGCCGATACGCGTCGATCCGCCGGCGCGGCTGAACACGCCGAACGGCAGGTTCTGAATCGGGAAATCGGTATCGGGCTGTTGCGCGGAGGGCACCCAGGAGCGGAGTGCCGGGTCGTGAGTGTGATCGATCATGCGGAACGGGTTGCGATGGGGACGAGTTCGTCCACCGGTTCGCGGAACGAGCAGGAACCGAAGCTGCGCAGGCTGTCGGCCCGCGTCTGGTCGAGTGCGGTGGTGTCGAGCCGGCGTCCACGCCACGTCACGCCGTCAGCGTCGAAGGTCAGGCTCTCCGCGCTCTGTTCGATCAGCAGGCTCTCGACATCGCGTTGCGGCCAGCCCGCACGCGCCGCCGCCGTGGCCAGCAGCACGTTGAGATACCCGAACATGGCGCCGCGCGGCGCCTCGGGCGCGTAGGTCAGCCGGTATTCGCCGCGGAGCGGATGGTGCAGGCCCGCGGTGCACTTGAACGGCACGCCGACCTTGACCGCGGCACGGATGAACGCCGCCACCGCCCGTGGACCGGGGATGCTGTCGGCCGTCACACCGCCCATGCGGCCCTTGCCGAACATGCCGTGCGCGTGGATGGCGGTCAGCAGCGGCTCGGCTTGTTCCAGCGGCACCTCGACGAACGTGGCGACGCCGTTGACGCGTCGCGCCGCAATCGCCGCCACATCCCGTTCGCTCGCCGCCTTCACTTCCATCGCATCGACGACGGCCATGCGCGGCAGGGTGTTGAACGCGGCGATCGCGGCCGTGTCGGCTTTGAGGTCCGCGCCGATCACGGCGCTCAGCGGCCAGACGGTGTCGCCTGGCACACGCGCGCGTGCCTGCGCGAACGCCTCGAGGCGCGTCGCCGGCAGCACGAACCGGCCCAGCATCCAGCGGTCCGGGCCTTCGATTTGTTCAGCGAAATGCGCAACCGCATCGGCCAGCGGCGCCGACGTGGGGGGGAAGAGTCCTGCATAGTCCACCACCGATGCCAGCAGGGCTCTTGCTCCTGCCGGCACGGCGGGGGCGGTGGTCAGCTCGCGTCCTGGGACAGCCACGATTGCGCGTAGGTTACATCCTCGAAGGGCATTGCGGCTGCAGCAACGCGCATCGGGCGGAAACTATCGAGCATCACGGCCAGCTCATCGGTTCGCGTGGCCCCGAGCGCGGCCTCGACGCGGCCGGGGTGCGGCCCGTGCGGCAGGCCGTCCGGATGGTGCGTCACGCTCCCGAACTCGATGCCCTTCCGGCTCATGAACTCCTTCGAGACGTAATACAACACCTCGTCGGACTCGACGTTGCTGTGGTTGTAGGGAACGGCAATGGCTTCGGGATCGAAGTCGTACGGCCGCGGACAGAACGAGCAGAGGACGAAGCCTTCACTCTCGAAAGTCTGGTGCACCGGCGGCGGCTGGTGCACGCGTCCGACGATCGGTTCGAAGTCGTGGATGCTGAACGCGTAGGGATAGAAATAGCCATCCCACCCGACGACGTCGAAGGGATGATGCGCCATCACCAGTTCGGTGAGCGCGTCGTACTGCTTCACCAGAACCGGGAACTCGCCGGTCTCGTCCTTCGCCTCGACGAATGTCGGCCGCCGCAGATCACGCTCCGAGAACGGCGCGCCTTCCTTCATCTGGCCGAACTCGGTGCGATAGCGCCGCGGTGTTCGCACCATGCCGCGGCTTTCGATCACCAGCAGCGTCAGCGGCCCCTTCGACGGATCGAAGTGCAGCTGATAGATGATGCCGCGCGGGATGACGAGGTAATCGCCGCCGTTGAACGCAATGCGGCCGAACGGCGTCTCGAGCGTGCCGCTTCCCTTCGTCACGTAGAGGATCTCGTCGGCCTGCGCGTTGCGGAAGAAGTGCGTGTCGACGCGATCGGCGTGCACGATCGCCATCGACACCTCGTCGTTGAACAGCAGCAGCGTGCGATCGAGCGTCGGGCTGCCGCCGACGGGCACCTGGGCCGTCTTGAAGTGGCGGTGCCGCAGTTCGTGCGAGTCGGCGGCCACGCGCGGCAGGCGCTTGACCTCGCGCGTCGCCCGCACCACCGTCGGCGGGTAGACGTGATACAGCAGCGACGAACTGCCGCTGAAGCCGTGGTTGCCCATCAGCTCTTCCGGGCGCAGGCGGCCATCGGCCGAGCGGAACACGATGTGCCGCTTGCGCGGCAGTTCACCGAGCGTGTGATAGAACGGCATCAGAGGTTGCCTCGGCGGGCCTGCTCGCGCTCGATCGCTTCGAAGAGCGCCTTGAAGTTGCCCTTGCCGAAGCTGCGCGCGCCTTTCCGCTGGATGATCTCGTAGAACAACGTCGGCCGATCCTGCACGGGCCGCGTGAAGATCTGCAGCATATACCCTTCGTCATCACGGTCGACGAGAATGCCGAGGCGCTGCAGGTCCGACAGGTCTTCTTCGATCGGGCCGACACGGTCGAGCAGGTCTTCGTAGTAGGTGTTGGGCACCGTCAGGAACTCGACGCCGCGCGACTGCATCGCCGACACCGTCGACACCACATCGTCGGTGGCCAGCGCGACGTGCTGCACGCCGGGGCCGCGGTAGAACTCCAGGTACTCGTCGATCTGCGACTTGCGGCGGCCGGCCGCCGGTTCGTTGATCGGGAGCTTGATGCGTTCGTTGCCGTTCGACATCACCTTCGACATCAGCGACGAATACTCCGTCGAGATGTCGTGGTCGTCGAACGAGACGAGGTTGCGGAAGCCCATGACGCGCTCGTAGAAGCCGACCCAGTGGTTCATGCGGCCGAGTTCGACGTTGCCGACGCAGTGATCGACGTACTTGAGGCCGAGCGGCTGCACCGAGATGCGCGACGACAGCGGCTCGAAGCCCGGCATGAACGTGCCGTGGTAATCGCGGCGTTCGACCAGCGAATGGATGGTGTCGCCATACGTGCGGATGGCGGCGATGACGACGCGGCCGTGCGCGTCTTCGAGGACGCGCGGCTCGGCCGCCGGCTCGGCGCCGCGCTCCAGCGCCAGCCGGAACGCCTCGCGCGCATCGTCCACCCACCAGGCGAGGTCCTTGACGCCGTCGCCGTGGGCGCGGACGTGCTCGGCGATGGGACCGTCCGGCCCCAGCGTGCCGGTGACGACAAAGCGGAGCTTGCCCTGGCGAAGGACGAAGCTGACGCGGTCGCGGACGCCGGTTTCGGGGCCGCGGTAGGCGACGAGCTCGAAGCCGAAGGCGGTCTGGTAGTAGTGCGCCGCCTGGCGGGCGTTGCCGACGTAGAACTCGACGAAGTCGGTGCCGTTGATCGGGAAGGCGTCGTGTGCCTGAGCGGTTTCTGACAGCAAAGTGGACGTGCTCATCCGAGCAGGGTAGGCGTGGGCCATCGATACGGCCAATACTTTATGC
>JADZCY010000400.1 GCA_020851325.1 Acidobacteriota bacterium
ACCGCCACCGTCGAACAGCCGAGCGACGGCACGTGGGCCTCGGCCATGGTGTGCATTGCCGTGGCGGATACCGGCAGCGGCATTCCCGCCGATCAGCACGAGCGCATCTTCGAGCGCTTCACGCGGCTCGACCAGTCGCGCGCGCGGCACACCGGCGGCAGCGGCCTCGGCCTCGCCATCAGCCGCGAGGTGCTGGCGCTGCACGGCGGCAGCATCGGCGTCGGGGCCAGTTCCAGCGCCGGCACGACCATCGAGATCCGCGTCCCCGGTCACGACGCCGCGAGCCGGGAGAAGTTGGTGGAATGACAGGACCCAGGTCCTAGGTCCTAGGTCTTAGGACGGAGGTGCGAACGGCACGCGCGAAGGTGGTCGAAGAAGCGGGGCTTGGGGGCATTGCCGGATTGACGAATCGGCGGATTCGGCGATTGTTGGCGAATGGCAATTGGCAATCGCCCTATTCGGCGATCGCTCGATCGCCCATTGTCAACAATCGCCCAATCCCCCATCCGTCATTCACCGATGTATTCCGCCTCCCGCCTCCCGCCTCCCGTCCCGATCCCCCTACCGCCGCGCTGACTTGTCCGCCGGAGCCCGCAGGGCGAAGGTGGAAGCGCGAAGGTGGGCGGTCCTTTTTGGAGTCTAATTAGCCCCGGGCGTCGCGCCGGGCGCCCGTCAGCCTATGCATACAGTGCCGTGCCTCCTGCTGGCGCTGGTCCTGTCGGTCGCGCCGGCCTCTGCTCAACCGGCCGCGTCTGACGAGGGACCGGGACGACCGGCCGGCGAGGCGCTCGACGATGTTCGGTTCGATCTGCCGGTGACGGGCGGCCAGGCGCTGCTCGAACGTCTCGGCCTGCGCGAGGATCCCGGCACGGCGCTGGTGCTGCTGGCGCGCGGGCTGCACGGCGTGCAGGCGGGTTCGGGTCAGGGCGGACTCGCGGTAGCGGTCACCGAACTGCTCGGTCCTGCCGCGGCGCCGAACATGATCGATGGCAGTGGACCGCCAGCCGTGGTGCTGGCACCGTTCTCCGACGCGCTGTGGCGGCGCCTGCTGGCGCTCACGGCCGACGCGGATCTGTTCACTGCTCTCGTGCGCCATCGCGGTGCGCTGCTGGTGGCCGCGGCCGCGCTGCAGTCGACGACGACGACACGTGCGTTCTTGGCGCGCGACTCGCGCCTGCTCGGCGAACTCGTACGCCAGTGGCCGGGATCGTTCGCGCAAGTCGGCGGCGTGCTCGACATCGACGCCAGCGGTGTCGTCGTGCCGGGCGCGCCGGAGTTGGTGCCGGCGTGGACATCGCTGGCCGGCGCGTCGCCGGCACAACCCGTGGCCTTCCTGCGCGGCTTGCTGCGCCGCGACAACGGCCGCCTCGCGCGATTCTATGGCGCGGTCGGTCGGTTGACGCCGGCGTGGCGAACCGCGATCACGACGCCGCTGCCCGGTGAGACGCCGGCCACGGCGCTGGCGGCGCTCTACGAGGCGGCGTCGCGAGCCGAGGCGCCGTGGGCGCCGAACGACCATCCGTATCAGGTGAGCTACGCGGATCTGCCCTCCGTCCTGCACTCGCTGCACGATCTGCCGCTCGATCCGGCGCCGGCGGTGATCGGCCGGGTGGTGCACCTGCTGGGACGTCGCACAGACACCCGCGCCGAGGCGCATGATCTACTGACGCAGCCGCCGCTGTCCGAGCCGCTACCGGCGCTCGTGCGCGCGATGCTGCAGGGTACGCCACGCCAGCGTCGCGATCACATGGCCATCGTCGCGCTGGCGCAACGCGTGCTGACCGACACGGCGACGACGGACGCGCAGGCCGATGCGGCGTACGCACTCACCAACTTCAGCCGCTATCGCGCGCTGCTGCTGATGCTCGATCGCATCGAGATGCACGACGCGCGTGTGTGGGCACGCCTCGTCGACGCGGCGCGGCGGGTGGAGGATGGCGGCAGCCGCGACCGCGCATCGCGGATCGGCGCGCTGCAGGGCGCGCTCGCGCTGGTGGAACGCACGGCCCGCACCGGGAGCCTCGCGCCGAACGCGGTTGCGAAGGTGTTGCTGGCGCTGGCCGACGCCGTGGAACCTCCGGCCTCGGTATCGGAAGGCGTGCGGGCGTGGCTGCTCGACACCTTCATGCCGGCGCTGCCGCCGCTCGTGCGTCCGGATCGCTACAGCGGCCGCACGGCGTATGAATCACGCGTCCTCCAGGCCCTGGCCGGCGTCCCGCCCGAGCACACGCCGGACTTCTCGTGGGAAGGACTCGACTACACCATCGACGTCTTCGCCGCCGAACACGAGCGCATCATGCGCATCCGCGCGCTGCTGCCGACGCCGGGACTCGACACCGCGCTGGAGGGTGACGACGCGGAAGCGCTGGCCGCGGCGCTGCGTGCGCTGGTGTATGCGCCGGCGCTGGGCGATCCCGACGGCGCGGTGACGCTCAGTCCGGATGTGATCACGCGGCACGACTTCGGCGGCACCAGACGATCGCCGGGCCGCGACTTCGCATGGGCGCCGGCCCAGGAACGCACGGGCACCGGCGCGCCGTGGCACGTCGCCGGCAGCCTGTTCGGTCTCGACCTCGCGCTCGCCCGCTCGGCGCTGCGGCGGCTGTCGGTGGACGACATGCCGGCGGTGCCGACGATCAACCTCAACGATCAACTCACCCTGGCGCGCACCGCGGTGGCCATCTCCACGCACGTGTTGTCCGACGCCGATCGTGACGCGATTGCCGCCGCCATCGCCCGCGGCCGCGCAAGGGTGGCGGCCGCAGCCGGGAATGCGGCGTCACTCTCCGCGCTCGGCGCCACGGCCTCGATGACCACGGCGGAACGCGGCGCATTGGCCTGGACGCTGGCACACGCAGGCGATGCGGAGGCGATGTCGTTCAGCCTGCGCGACCTGCTCGTCCTCGGCGAGTGCGACGTGCCGCCGGCGCGGCTGGCGCAGTGGGGCGTCATCTCCGAGCCGCTCGATGGCCGCTACGGCACGCGTTTCGAGCCGCCGTTCCCCTGGGACGCCCTCGCCGGCCGGCCCGACATGGGCGTCCTCGCCACGCAGGTCCCCGACCTCACGCTGCGCCTCGCCGAAGTCACCGCCGCACGACATATTCCGGCGGCGCTCATTCCCTCACTGCTGCTCTACGCCACGCAGGATTACTGGCACGACGTCGAAGCGCGCTTCGCCGACGACTGGCCGGCCATGGTCCGCGCCGCCGGCCGCCTCCCCGCCACGCGCGTGGACGACTACGTGGCTGCACTCGGCAGCAACGGGGCTCTGCGGGCCAAGCAATGACGATTGACAGATGATTTTCAATGTAAGATTTGCCGGCCATGACGGCAGGTCGGGTGGCGACGTTCGCGGCGTTCGTGGTGGCAGGCACGCTGACGCTGGCAGCTCAGCCGCCGGCGGCGCTGACGATCCGCCTCGTCTCGCCCGGGCCCGACACCTACCTCTCCGGCGACGTCCTCCTCAAAGCCATCGTCGATCCGCCGCCGCGCGCGCGCGAGGCGACGCGGGTGTTGTTTTACGCCGACGGTCGGCTCGTCTGCACCGTCGACGACCCCGTGCGCGCCGAGTGTCCGTGGGATGCCGGCGCCGAGGTCAAGGCGCATCTCATCCGCGCCGTCGCCGAACTCGACACCGGCGCGCGCATCGTCACAACGACGAGGACAAAGGGACTGCAGCACGCCGAGAACGTGAGCGTCGAGGTGGTGCAGGTGACCGCCGTGGTCACCGACGGCACACGCTTCGTGAAGGGCCTGCCGCAGGACGCTTTCCGCGTCCTCGAAGACGGCGTGCCGCAGACGGTGACGCACTTCTCCAACGAGGGCTCGCCGCTCGAGATTGTCGTTGCCGTCGACGTCAGCCAGAGCATGACCGCGAACATGCCGCAGCTCAAGAACGCCGTGCGGAAGTTCCTTGGCGCGCTCGGGCCGAAGGATCAGGTGACACTCGCTGCGTTCAACGACAACCTGTTCACGCTGGCGCGGCGCGAGACCAACGAGGCGCAGCGCATGCGCGCCGTGGATCGCCTGGCGCCGTGGGGCGGCACGGCGCTCTTCGACGTCATCGTTCGCGGAGTGCAGCTACTGTCGAAGCAGCCGGGCCGGCGTGTGCTTGTCGTGTTCTCGGACGGCGACGACCGCACCAGTCACGCCACGATCGCGAACGTCGAAACGGCGATGCGGTCCACCGACAGCACCTTGTTCATGGTGGCGCTCGGCCGCGGCGCCCGCGAGGCGCAACTGCGCTCGGGCGTGCAGCGGCTCATCACGATGAGCGGCGGCCGCGGGCTCTTCGTCGAGAAGAGCGATCACATCGAAGACGCCTTCGCCGAGATCATCGTCGAACTGTCGAACCAGTATCTGATCGGCTATCAGTCGACCAACGACAAGCACGACGGCACATGGCGCGAGATTGTGCTCGACGTGCCCGGGCTGGGACACACCGTACGCGCGCGACAGGGCTATCGCGCACCAGGCGAACGATAGGAGCAGCGCGACAGTGAGCGACGGCGGGCGGCACGACACGCGCGCGGCGGCGCGCGGCACGACGATACGAACCGCGGGCACGGCACTCGCCCTGGTGCTGGCGCTGCTCACGTCTCTGCACGGCAGCACGCAGCAGAGCGCCACACCCACGCCGGCGCCGCAGGACCAGCAGCCCGATCGCCCGCAGTTTGGCGCGCGCACGGAGCTTGTGCTGGTGGACGTCAGCGTCAACGATCGCGACGGCCGTCCCATCACCGATCTCAACGTCGAAGACTTCACGCTCGAGGTGAACGGCCGGCCACGTACCATCGCCTCGTCGCAATACGTCTCCACCGTTCCCGATACACCCACTGCCGCCACCGACGCCAGCGCGCCATCGTCAAACGACGCGCCAACGTCGGGCCGTCTGCTGCTCTTCGTCATCGACGATGGGCACATTCGGCTGGGCGCGGCGCAGGCGGTGGTGCGAACGAGCGAGATGCTGCTGTCGCAATTGGCGCCCGGCGACCTCGTCGGCGTGGCGCGGCTGCCGAGCGGTATCGGCAGCGTCGAGTTCACGGCCGATCGTCGTCGTGTGCGCGAGGCCCTGGCCCGTCCGGCCGGCAGCGCCAGCGGTCCCAACACCGGCGTGCAGGTGCAGATCAGCGAAGCCTTTGCGCTGGAGACCGGCGACACCGAGACGTGGAATCAGGCCCTCGCCCGCGAATGTTCCGGGCTGTCGGACGTCATCATGGACTCGTGCGCGAGTGCATTGGAGACCGAAGCGCACACGGCCATCACCGAAGCCGGCACGCGAGCCGTGCAGACGCTGCGCTATCTGGACGTGCTCTTCTCGCGGCTGGCGAAACTCAACGCGCCCGTGAACGTCGTGATGATCACCGAGGGCCTCTTCCTCGGCCGCACGCCCACCGCGCTCGCCGGCGTGTCGCGCCGCGCCGCCGAGGCACGCGTCACGCTGCACATCGTCCGTCCCGCCAACTCGCTGCTCATGGACGCGTCGCGGCAGTTCGTCTCGGGCATGAACTACGGCATGGACGACTTCCTGATGCGCGACGGGCTCGAACAGCTCGCCGGCGTCACGCGCGGCCGCATGGTGCAGGTGTCGGCTGGCACGGGCGCGGGCATCTTCGAGCGGCTGAATCGCGAGATGTCCGGCTATTACCTGCTCGGCTTCGAGCCGAGCGACGCCGATCGCACGGGACGGCAGCGCCGCATCCGCGTGCAGGTGCGGCGCAAGGGCATCAGCGTGCGCTCGCGTCCAACGTTTGCGCTGGCGCGTGAAGCCGCGGCGGCCATGGCCGGTACGCCAGCCACCGCCACTGGCGCGACGGCGATGCGTGCGCCCGAGGAGATCGTGCAGGACCTGCTCGCGTCGCCAATTCCGGATCGCGGCCTGCCAATGCGCGTCACCACCTACAACACGTCGGATGCCGGCGACCAACGCGTGCGCGTGATCATCACCGCGGAACTCGGCGAACCCGCCACCGAGCCGGCCGAGTGGCCCACCGGCGTGCTCATCCTCGACAAGAACGATCGCGTCGCCGCCGGCGTCGTCAATCGACGCATCCTGGCGCCGGCGACACCGCGTTCGGCGTCGCCGCTGCTGCTGCAGACCACCGTGCTGCTCGAGCCTGGCGAATACACATTGCGCCTGGCCGCCGCCGACGACAGCGGTCGGGGCGGCAGCGTGCACCACACCATCCGCGCCGCGCTGACGCGCACGGGCGCGCGGCAGGAAGTGTCCGATCTGCTCGTCGCGCCCGAACCCGAAATGCCCGAGCCGGCGCGATTGATGCCGGCGCCGCTCGTCGACACCGAAAGCGGATCGTTCCAGGTGTCGGTGACGGGACAGAGCAGCGCGCAGCTCTCGAACACCACTGTCACACTGCAGATCGCGGAATCCGATGCGTCTCCGCCGCTGACGTCCGTGCCATTGCCGCTCGCCGTGCGCGAGAGCTCGCTTCGCACGTTCGCCGGTCTCGTGCGTCTGAATCTTCTGCCGCCGGGCTCGTACGTGGCCCGCGCCGTGGTGAGCACGCCGGGCCAGCCCGACACGCGCGTCACGCGAACCTTCAGCTATGCGCCGGTCGAAGCGTTGCCGGCGCGGCCCGACACGACTGCATCGAGTGATATCGCCGGGCCATCCGTGGACGAGGAAGTGCCACCGCCGCCACCGCCGCGGATTGCCGTGCGTCGTCGCGGTTTCGATCCCACGTCGGTGCTGACGCCGAAGGTGGTGAACGCGTTTCTCTCGTCGCTCGAGACGATGTATCCGCCCTCGGCGGAATCGGCTGCCGTGATCGCGCGGGCGCGTGATGGCGAGTTCGACGCGCCGGAACCGGGCAAGGGCGCCGTTCCCGAAGACGATGCGGTGCTGGCGTTCGTGCGTGGGTTGAAGGAGATGGAAGAGAAGCGTTACGCGCGCGCCATCTCGTGGTTCCAGGTGGTGCTGCAGAACGCCTCGGACTTCCTCGGCACGGCGTTCTACATCGGCGCCTGTCATGCCGCCAGCGGCCGCGACCACGACGCCGTCGGCGCCTGGCAGATGTCGCTGCTGTCGGATGCGTCCGACGTGGTGTATCCGCCGCTCATCGATGGCCTGATCCGGATCGGCGACGGCCTGCAGGCGCTGGCGTTCATCGACGAAGCGCCAGATGCGTGGGTGGATGACGACGAGCGCGACGAACGGCAGGCGACAGCGGAAGCAATGACCGGCGCCTACGTGCCGGCGCTCGAGAAGCTGCATGAACTGATCGACCGCCACGGCGACGACAACGACCTGCTCTACCTCGCGCTGCAGGTGATGTATCGCATGCGGCAGGAGAACGGCTCATTGCCCGACGCCGATCGCGAGCGATTCGCCGATTACGCGCACCGTTACACCGAAGCGAAAGGTCCGCAGGCGCCGCTCGTCGCCACCTGGCTCAGGTTTGTGGAGAAGAAGTAGACGGGACACGGGAGGCGGGAGGCGGGAGGGCTTTGCTGCTCGCGCCGGGACGGACTTGCGCTCGGGACGGAGACACTCTCGGGACGAAACCGACGTTCGGGAGTGCTGGCCCTCAGTTCCGTTCAACGTCTGGCTCGAGTCACGCTACGACGATCGCGTTCTGAACGCGTGAAACACCGCGCGGTCCTGGCGGAAGGCCCGGTCCATGCGGTTGCGGCCCTTGAGCTGATGCCACACCGCGCGTGCCGCGCGATACGGCGCGGAACCAATGGGTGACATGACGTCGACACGGTCGAAGCCGGCGTTTCGCAGCATGCCCACCACCGCCGCGTGATTCGGTCCCCACCAGTTCGTCGGGTCGTCGCTCAGTTCGCTGCCCGGATAGAACGCCGCCGCGGGACGACGGATGCCGACCATGTCGACGACGGTTTCGAGAATCAGCATTTCGCCGGTGACGGCGGCTACCTTCTCGAGCGCGAGCAGCGGGTTCGGCAGGTGATACAGCACGCCGAGGAAGAACACGACGTCGAACACGCCCGGACGCTCGGACGACAGATCGAGCACGTCGATGTCGATGTCTTCGACGCGTGAACCGAGCGCTTCGCGCGCCAGTTGAAAGCCGGCCTTGCCCTGCCCCGTGCCCCAGCCAAGACCGTGCCACGCGTAGTAGTCGCTGGCCAGCACGCGCGCGGCACCGCGCCGCTCGGCTTCGAAGGCGTAGAAGCCGTCCCACGATCCGATGTCGAGCACCGTGCGGCCCGACAGATCTGCCGGCAGATGCAGCGCGCGCAGACGCTCGGGCGAGTTGTCGACGCCGTTGGTGATGACGCCGTCGCCGAGGTCGATGGTATGAAACCACCGGAGCGCGTCGCTTCGACGCCGCAATTCTGTTCTATCCACGGTCAACGGATTCTACAGGCAAGGCGAAGGGAGACGGGAGGCGGGAGGCGGAAGGCGGAAGGCGGAAGGCCGAAAGGCTTTGCTGCTCGCGCCGGGACGGACTCACGCTCGGGACAAAGACACTGTCGGGACGAAACCGACTTCGGGAGTGATCGGCCCTCAGTTCTGTCGAGCGCGTGGGCCACGCCGACCTGTCGCGCCGTAACCCGAAGCGCGAAGGGGAAGACACGCGGAGTCTCGCCGAAGCGCGAAGCGCGAAGGCGGAGCTAGCTACAATGACTCGCGTGGCTGGTTTCGGCGTGAGTCAGCGTCCTGCGGATCGACGCGCCTTCATCGTCGTGCTGCTTGGCGCGCTGGTGATCACCGCGTCGGCGCGCTACGGGATGAGCCTTGCCACGGCATCCGCCGACGGCTCCGAACACGTCTTGTCGCTGTATCGCGCCGCGCGACCTTCTCTGCCCGCGCGCGGGCCGGTGGTGTTCCTTCAGGCGCCCGCGGACGACGCCGCGGCCGCAGAGATGCGGTTTCTCGCACAACTTGCCCTGGCGCCGCTGGTGCTGACGAGTGATGCGACCGGCGCGCGCGTGGCCATCTCGACACCGAACTTCCCTGCCGATCGCGATGCGGCTATCCAATCGGCTGGATGGCGCGCGACCGCGATGCTGCACGGCGGCATTCGGATCTACGCGCGATGACGATGGGGTTCGGCGCGCTGGCGGCAGCCGCTTCGTTCGTGGCTGCGTGGGTAGCGCTGTCGCAAACGCTGCAGGACGCGCCCCTGCTGCGAGCGGCCGTGGCCGCCGGACTCTCACTCGGCGTCACGTCGATCGCCTGGTTCCTGTTCCGCATCGCCGGCCTGCCACTCCGCGCGTACGTCATCGTCGAACTCCTCGTTGTGGCGGCGGTGCTGATGCGGCACTGGCGCGGCATCAACAGGACGCGGATTGATCCGCGCGACCGCCGGCGCTGGACCACGGTAGATATCGCGCTCGCCGTCTACATCGCGGCGGCAATCGCGGCCGCGTCGCTGGTGTTCGCGCGGACGATGATGGCGCATCCGCATGGCAGTTCAGACGCGTGGGCGATGTGGACGCTGAAGGCGGCGTTCCTCGCGGACCCATCCGCGGCGTGGCGTGATGGCTTCGCGGCGGGCACCGAACTGCCGCACGTGGACTATCCGCTGCTGCTGCCCGGCGCGATCGCGCGCGTGGCCTGGTTCACCGCCGACCTCGCGCGCTCCGCCCGACTTATCGCCATCGCCACACTGGCCGGCATCGCCCTCGCCGTAGCCGGCGCGGTGCGACAACGGTCCGGCGGGATGATGGCGTCCGCGGCGGTGGCGCTGCTGCTGGCACCGGAGTTCGTCACGCAGGCGGCGATGCTGAACGCCGACCTCCTCGTCGGCTTCTACGCGCTGCTCGCGGTCGCGCTGCTTCAGTGGAGCGGCGATGCTGCGCGCGTGAGCGAGCGTGATGGAAGCGTCGGACGAGGGCCGTCGGCAGTGCTGCCGGCAACGTCGAAGACGACGATCCTCGCGGGGTTCTTTGCCGGGTGCGCCGCGTGGACGAAGAACGAAGGCCTGATCGTGGCTGGCGCGGTGGTCGTCTATCTCGCCTGGCGCTGGCTGCGCGGGCGCGAACGCACGGCGACGCTGACGGATCTGCTGATCGGCCTGTGGCCGATGCTCGTCCTCGTCATCGCGTTCAAGCTGTGGACGCCGGCCAACGATCTCGTCGACGGCGTGCTGGCCCCTGGCGCGTGGCGGCGCTGGCTCGACACCTTCCGCGTCGCGTTCGTCTGGCGCGAGATGTGGCGCGGCCTGTGGATGTGGGGCGAGTGGTGGATCGCTCCGCCGGTGTTGCTCCTCGTGCTGGCCTCGGCGGTCTCACGCGTCGCCGTGACTTTCGAGGCGCGCGCCCGATTGCCACGACCCGCGCTCGGCCTGGTGCTGCTGGCCCTTCAACTCACCGCCTTCTTCGTCGTTTACGTGATGACGCCGCACAGCGTGGCGTGGCACGTCGGCACATCGTGGCCGCGGCTGATTGCGCAAATGTGGCCCGTCATGGTCTGGACCGCTTGCGCGGCGTCGTTCCCGCGCAGTGCGCCGATCAGCGGGCGAATATGATGGACGCGGTGCGCGAGCGGGTGCGGAAGGTCGATCTTGTGGCGATGGTGGCGGTTGGCATCGGCGCGTTCGTCGTGCGGCTCGTCACCATCTGGAACGCGCGGGCGGCGGGCGTCCACTCCGACATGATCGAGTACCACGACCGCGCGATGCTGTTACTCGAGCGCGGCCTTGCGTCTGGGCTCTACGCGTTCAACGCCTGGCGCACACCGGCGTATCCGCTGTTTCTCTGGGCGCACTACAGCGCGTTCGGCGTGGACTACCTGGCGCCGCGCATCGGGCAGGCGGTGCTGGGCGGCGTGGCGGCGATCCTCACTTACGGCCTCGCACGACAGTTGCTGACGCGCAAGCGGTCGGTGATTGCCGCGTGCGTCACGGCGCTGTATCCCGCGGCGATTCTGTTCTCGGTCTATCTCGCATCAGAAACGCTGTTCACGTGTCTGCTGCTGGCCGGCCTGTGGTGCTGGTTGACCGCCAGCAGCGTCGGCGTTGCAGCGCTTGCCGGGCTGCTGTTCGGCGTGGCGACGATGACGCGTGCGGCGGGCCTGATCGGTCTCGTGGCGATCGTTGCCAGCGTTCCGGCGCTGTCTCGACTCGGCCTCCGCCCACTTCGCGCGCAACTGTTCGCCGTGCTCACCGGCTTCATCGTCGTGGTGGCGCCGTGGAGCTACCGGAACTATCAGATGTACGACCGTGTCATCCCACTCGACACCAACGGCGGCTTCAACTTCCTTGCCGGCAACCACCCCGAGGCGACGGGACGCTACGAGTGGAATTACGCGTCGACTCTTGAAACTGAGTACTACCCCACGGCGGCGACCGACCTCGAGATTTCCGATCACGGCTATCGACACGGCCTGGCGTTCGTGAGCACGCATCCGGGCGCGTTCCTCCGGTTGGCCTTGATCAAGCTCGGATATCTCTGGGGACTCGAGGGTCGCGAGCACGTGTGGCTCGCCAGCGTCAGCTACTTCGGCGCCGTCAGTTCGTCCGTCGTGTGGGCATGGGGAATCGCGGTCCTCGTCTCCTTCCCGCTCCTCGCCATCGTCGCCGTTGTCGGCCTGCTGCGGCCTGGAGTGATCCACACACCCGCGGGCGCGGCCTTCGCAGGCGCGCTGCTGGCGCTGTCGGCCCTGCACGCCATCAGCTTCGGTGAAGCGCGATTCCACCTTCCCGTCATTCCACTTCTGGCCATCTTCGCCGCCGCGGCGTTCGCACCCAACAACACTGACGCGCCCCACATCTCTGGACGACGATGGATGGTGATCGCGGCCGTTGTGCTGGCGTTGTGCGCCGCGTGGTCCACGCAGTTGCCGATGCTGTTCGAGCGGCTGAGTGCCGTCGCCGGATCGGCGCCAACGCCGTCACCGCTGGTCTACTGAGTTGACGCGATGATGAAGATGCCCGGGTGGCGGCCCCGAATCGCGTGAAGCCTTTCCCTGGCATCGGCGCGGGAGCCTTTGGCGCGCTCGTCTTCGCGCTGACGACAAACCTCGCGATCGTGTCGCCGGGTTCGATCGGCTGACTGTTCAACGGCGGCGTCGATCCCTCCATCCACTTCGTCGGCTGGCACCCGTTCCGCAACGGGCCGTGGACCATGCCGCCCGGCGCCACGGCCAATCTCGGTTATCCGGTGGGCACGTCAGTGGCGCTCACGGATTCGATCCCGCTCGCGGCGATGCTGCTGAAGCCGTTCAGCGCCGTGCTGCCGGATGTCTTTCAGTACTTCGGACTCTGGCTGCTGGCGTGCTTTGTCCTGCAAGGCATCTTCGGCGTTGCGCTGATCGCGACGGTGACGACGAATCGCTGGCTGCAGGTGCTTGGCGGCGGCGTGTTCGCGCTGTCGCCGCTGCTCGTGCATCGCATGGGTCACGCGGCGTTGACGGCGCACTGGATCCTGCTGGCCGGCCTGTGGCTCGGGCGACTCGACGTCACACCGCGCGAGGTTGCCGCCTACTATGCGCTGCTCTTCGCGGCGATGACGACCATCGTGCGCCAACTGAAACCGCGCATCGCCATCGCGGTGCTGACCAGCGTCGTCGCGCTGCAGGTCATCGACTTGTGGCCGGTGTATCAAGCCAAACGCGACGGCTTCGCCATGTCCTACCGGGAGATGCTGCCCGACCCGTCTTGGATGCGCGTCATCCCGCACTACAGGCACGTCGTGCTCATCCCATCGAACATGTGCGCGCCGATGACCGAGAGCGTGGACTTCCGCTTCGTCGCCGTGCCGGCCGGCGTTGCCGGCGCGACGCTGAACGGCGGCTTCGCCGCCCGCTACGACGCCGCGGCCGTTGCTCGCTACTGCGACACCTACACGCGCGATGTCGCCAATGCCACGCTCCGTGACGACAGCATCTACGTCCTCACCCCCGCGGCGGCGATGAGCTTCGTCCCCGCCCTCGGCGACCGCGGCCACTGTATCGAAGTCGACGCGCACGTCGTCTGCCGGGCAAGAAACCACGAAGGCACGAAGTAAGTCTCTTCGCCCACGAAGCGCGCGAAGAGCGCAAAGGGGCTGGAGCATCGCCAATCGTCAACAATCGCCAATCCCCCGATCCGGCAATCACCAATGCTCCTACCTCCTGTTATCCTGTCGTGATGCCCCTCGTTCGCCGATGGCTCGACTGGATCCTGCTGATCGTGCCCGGCACGATCTGGGGGGCGTCGTTCCTGTTCATCGCCGAAGGCCTCGAGGTGATGGCGCCCAATGGCATCACCTTCCTGCGGCTGGCCATTGGCTTCGCGTGTCTGTCGCTCGTACCCGCCGCGCGCCGGCCGCTGGCGACGGGTGATGGTCCAACCGCGATGCTGCTCGGCGTCATCTGGCTGGCGGTGCCGCTCAGTCTGCTGCCGTTCGCGGAACAGCGCGTGTCGTCCGCGCTCACCGGCATGTTGAACGGCGCCACGCCAATCACCACCGCGATCGTGGCGTCCTTCATCTCGCGGCAGTGGCCGGAACGGTCGATCCTGTGGGGCCTCGCGACGGGCGTTGCCGGGACGGTGCTCATCGCGCTGCCGGACCTCGACGGCTCCAGCAGCGCATTCGGCATCGCGCTGGTCGTCACCGCCGTCATCCTCTACGGCATCTCGCTCAACGTCGCGCGGCCGCTGCAGCAGCGCAGCGGCGCGCTGCCGGTGGTGTGGCGCACGCTCGGCATCGCGGTGCTCCTCACGGCGCCGCTCGGTCTGCCCGACGCACTCGACGCGCAATGGACGACGCGCGGGTTGGTGTCGATGGTGGCGCTGGGCGCGCTGGGGACGTGCGCGGCCAACGTGCTGATGACGATGGCCACCGGTCATCTCGGCGCCACGCGCGCCTCGGCGACGCTCTTCTTCATCCCGATCGTCGCGCTGCTCCTCGGCGTGCTGGTGCGCGGCGAGCAGGTCTCGCCGTGGTCGATGCTGGGCGCCGCGGTGTGCCTGGCCGGGGCCTGGATCATCCGCCGGCCGCCGACGCTTCCCGAACCGCAACCTGTTGAAACGACAACGGTTAAGGGAGCTGACACAACTATTACAGAAGCCCCCTGTCCGAGCTGATAGCGTCACGGGTGCTCATGGCACCCTTCGTCGCCTCACAGATCTACGGCCGCAAGGCCTCGCACGGCATCAACTGGGTCACCGTCATCGCGATGACGGTCTTCCATATCGGCGCGGTCGCCGCGTTCTTCTACATCGACTGGGGCGCGATCGCGATGGCGGCGCTGCTCTGGTACATCTCCGGCAGCTGGGGCATCGGCGTCGGCTACCACCGTCTGCTCACGCACCGCGGCTTCAAGACGCCGAAGTGGATGGAGTACGTCCTCACCATCTGCGGCACGCTCGCGCTCGAAGGCGGACCGATCTTCTGGGTGGCGACGCACCGCATCCATCATCAGCATTCGGATCACGAAGGCGACCCGCACACCCCGCGCGAAGGCACGTTCTGGGCGCACATGGGGTGGATCATGACGGGCGATGCGCTGCACGCCAACAGCACGGTGATGAAGCGCTACACGCCGGATCTCGCCAAGGATCGCTTCCACGTCGCGCTCAACACCTGGCACTGGGTGCCGCAGGCCGTCGTCGGCGTGCTGCTCCTCGTGTTCGGCGGCCTGCCGTATCTGCTGTGGGCGATGTTCTTCCGCACCACCTACGGGCTGCACGCCACGTGGCTGGTGAACTCGGCGACGCACATCTGGGGATCGCGCCGCTTCCAGACGCGCGACGATTCCACCAACAACTGGTGGGTGGCGCTCCTGAGCTGGGGCGAAGGCTGGCACAACAACCACCACGCGCACCCGGTGTCGGCCCGGCACGGCCTGGCGTGGTACGAGCTCGACCTGAACTACCTCGCCATCAAGGCGCTCGCCGCTGTCGGCCTCGCCTGGGATGTGAAGGTGGCGAAGCTCGACGAGGACAGCGAAGAAGACGCGGCGGCTTAGCTGGCCAATGGCATTGGCAATTGGCGGATCGGGTGAGTGGGCGATTGTTGTCGATCGCTGATCGGCAATTGGTGAATCGATTCGGCGATCTTCAATTGCCAATCGACAACAATCGCGGATTCACGCGATTCGGCAATCACCAATGCCTCCCCCGTCGTGTATCTTCCCTGAGTGACGCGCCGACAGACCGCCGCCATCGTCTTCATCGTCCTCTGCGTCGTCCTCGTCGCCGCGGCGGTGTCGCTGAACGTCGGCTGGATCCTCGTCAACGGCCGGCGCGTCCTGCCGCTGGTCCTCGGCATCATCGCCTTCGCGCTGATCATTGCCGGCATCGTCGTCTACACCGTATTCCTCGTCCGCGAGTTGCGGCGCAACGAGCTGCACGACGCGTTCATCAACGCGGTGACGCACGAGCTGAAGACGCCCATCGCCTCGATTCGCCTGTATCTGGAAACGCTGCAGTCGCGCGAGGTGGACGAGACGCAGCGGCGCGACTTCTATCGCATCATGCTCGCCGATGCCGACCGTTTGCAGCACACCGTGGAACAGGTGCTGAAAGCCGGCGTCGAAGGCCAGCGCACGCGATTGCAGCATCGTCAACCCGTCGATCTCGGGGCACTGACGGCGGAGTGCGTGGAAACCTCGCGGCTGCGCCATCATCTGCCGGCGACGGCGATTCAGTTGCGCGGACCAGTTCCGGGTGAGCCTCTCATCGTCGACGGCGACGCCGACGAGTTGCGAACCGCGCTGTCGAACCTGCTGGACAACGCGGTGAAGTATTCGCTGGACCGCGTCGACGTCAAGGTGGACGTCGAGGCGGATACGAACGGCCGCGCCGTGGTGCGCGTCACCGATCGCGGCGTCGGCATCCCGCCGTCGCACCTGAAGCGCATCTTCAACCGCTTCTACCGCTTCCAGTTCCGCGGCTACAAGGTGAAGGGCACGGGCCTCGGCCTGTTCATCGTGCGGTCCATCGTTCGCCAGCATGGCGGCCGCGTGACCGCGCACAGCGCCGGCGAAGGCACCGGCGCGACGTTCACGCTCGACCTGCCGCGAGCCGCCGCATGAGCCGCATCCTCGTCGTCGAGGACGAAGAGCACATCGCGCAGGGACTCCGTTTCAACCTCGAAGCCGACGGACACGACGTGGTGATCGACGGCGATGGCGACGATGCGGTGGCGCGGCTGGTCGAGCGGCACGAACCGTTCGATGCGGTGATCCTGGACGGCATGCTGCCGGGCCGCGATGGCTACGACGTCGTGCGGGCGCTGCGCGACGCTGGTGAATACGTCCCGGTGCTGATGCTCACCGCGCGCGGCCGCGCCGAGGACGTGCTGCGCGGCTTCGAGTCCGGCGCGGACGACTACCTGCCGAAGCCGTTCGAACTCGCCATCCTCCTGGCGCGCGTGCGCGGTCTGCTCCGCCGTCATCGCTGGGCGCGCGTCGAACCGGACGCGGCATCGTCGCGCCGCCTCACCTTCCACGGCCGCACGCTCGACCTCGACGCGCTGGAACTGCACGTCGGCAGCGAACGCTATCAACTCACGCAGATGGAATCGGATCTCCTCGCGTATCTGATTCGCAACAACGGCAAGGCCGTGTCGCGCAAGGCGATTCTCGAAGACGTGTGGTCGCTGCACGAAGACACCGACACCCGCGCCATCGACAACTTCATCGTCCGCCTGCGCCGCTATCTCGAAGACGACCCGACGCGCCCGACGCTGCTGCTGACGGTAAGGGGGGTGGGATACAAGATGGAAAAGCTTGACGCGCCGGAAAAAGACACCACGAAGGCACGATGATCGGCTGCAGTCCACGAAGAGCGCGAAGGCCTCTAAGGAAAACGACGTGCACCCCCTTTGAGACCTTCGTGTGCTTCGTGCCCCTTCGGGTCTTCGTGGTTTCTTTCCTCGCCGAAGGCACGATGATCGGCTGCAGTCCGCGAAGAACGCGAAGTTCTCTAAGGAAGACAACTGGAATCCCGTTTGAGACCTTCGTGTGCTTCGTGCCCCTTCGGGTCTTCGTGATTTCTTTCCTCGCCCGCTATGAGGTTCCGGCGATGGCGAACAGGAGGACGACCGTTTTCTGCGTCGGGCGGAAGTTGTCGTCCGACACCACGAGCAGCGTGCGGCGGCCGTCCGGCAACTCGGGACCAAACGCGAGGGCTTCGAAGTTGTCGAGATTCGCGATCGAAGCCGGGAGCTGCGGGATGAGCGTGTCCATGTCGAGGATCAGGCGCTTGCGGACGGGACGCACCACCGCGGGATCGAGACGCGTGGTGACGCCCGACACGTCGTCCGCGCCCGCGATGTCGACCTCGTGCAACAGGATGACGTTGCGCACCACACGCGTGGCGGGATCGATCAGGCACGCGCGTTCCAGTGAGATGAGACGGGTGTCGCCGAGCGCGATCAGATCCGTGAGGCCCAGTTCGCCGTCATCACAGATGGTGCCGAATCCCGGCCGCAGCGGCGTGTCGCCGATCGGATACAGCCACTGCCGCGCCGCGCGCCAGCCGGCGCCGTCGCGCACGAACTCCACGAGGCGTCCCGGTCCGGCACGTCCGTCGCTGTAAGGACGACCGTTGCGCATCGGCGCGTCCATGTCGCGATAGAGCGGCCGTTCGATGCCGGCAATCAGGCGACCGTCGGGCGTGATCGCCAGCGCTTCCGCGCCCTGATTGTCGCGGATGCCGCCGGCGCCATCACCGAGATCGAACATCGCCGGCCACGGCGAGATGTGCGTCACGACGAGCGACGGCGAGATCGAGAGCAACGCGGCGGGCCAGATGCCGGGTGCGGTACGGCCGCGTGCGCCCGTCGCGCGGTATCCCTCGTCGGTGGCGACGAACGAACCATCCGGCAACGACACCACGCCTTCGAGGTCGGCGCGTTCCACCTGCCGCCGATCCACACCGTCCGCGGCTGTTGTCGCGTGGACGGTGCCGGGCGTGACGCGAAGACTTCCATCGAACGTGATGTCGACCCACGCCACGCGCGACGGCTGACGGTCGTCGATGACGGCGAGATAACGGCCGCTGCGCGGATCGCGCGCCAGCCCGGAGAGACTGCCAAAGCCGGTGGCCGACCCGGCGCCGGCGATGTTGGTCGGCAGCACGACGACGTCGAGCAGCGTCAACCCGATCGGCGCATCGGCGTCTGCCTCCGTCGGGTGCGCATCTGCAACGATCCCCGCACGCGCACTCGGCGGCGGTGTCGCAGGCTCATCCGCGGCGGGGATGTTCGTCGCGCCGGTGGTGGCCGGCCGCCCGCTCGTCACTGGTCCGCAGGCCGTCACCACCGTCGTCACAACGATGGCCGCGGCGCGGCGCACCCGTGACAGAATCTGCCCTGGCGTTTCTGTTTTCATTACTGGAGGAACCGATCATGACACGCTTGCAGTCACTCGCCGTCGTCGCGATGCTGGCCGTGCCGTCGCTGGCCCTGGCGCAGGACAACCCGATGCAGACCTCCGTCAAGGCCGCCTGGGAGTCGCTGAAGGGCAACCTCGCCAAGACCGCCGAGAAGGTGCCGGAGGATCTCTATGCCTTCAAGCCGGTGCCGGAAGTGCGCTCGCTCGGACAGTTGATCGGCCACATCTCCGACGCGCAGTTCTCGATGTGCGCGGCCGCCGCCGGCGAGAAGCCGGCGCAGTCGGGCATCGAGAAGTCGGCGACGACGAAGGCGGCGCTGTCGAAAGCGCTGAACGACTCGATCGCGTACTGCGACAAGGTGATTGCCGGCATGGGCGACGCGAAAGGGCTCGAGGTCACCAAGTTCTTCCTCGGCCAGATCACGAGGCACGGCATCCTGTCGTTCAACACCGCGCACAGCTACGAGCACTACGGCAATCTCGTCACGTATATGCGCTTGAAGGGCATCGTACCGCCTTCGTCAGGAGGAAACTGAACAACGAACCTCGTGATGTGGTGACGTCGTGATCTGGTGATCAATCTCGCGACGTGACGATCTCGTGAGGTATCTCGCGATCTCAGTCCATCGCCTTCTTCGCGGCGGGTAATGTCGCGACGAAGTCGGTTGCGAAGCGCTTGCTGTAGTTCGCGATCAACTCCTGCACACGCGTGTGGGATGGGGATCGCACGATGAGTCCGGCGTGGTGTGGCTTGGCCAGGCGCCACACCACTTCGGCATCGCTGTAGGCGCTCAGGTCGGGTGACGCCTGTCGCGCCAGCGACACGATCAGTCCGGCGTATTCGTCGCGCGGCGGGCGGACGGTGTACGCGGCGTTGCCGCCGGCCTGTTCCACCCTGGCCCACTCGGCCCACAGGTTCAGTCCCGTCGCCGCTTCGATCAGTTCGGCGATGTGCGCGCCGCCGACGCGCGCTGATGTTTCCAGGAAGACGAGGCTGCCGTCCTTGCCGCGGATGTATTCGCTGTGCGACACGCCGCGCACGAGGCCGAGCGCCGTGAGGACGCGGCGGTTCAACTCCAGCACCTCGGTGTCGAGCGGCGTGCCGCGCTCGAGGAGCGTCGTCGTGAACACGCCCCCGCCGTGCGTCACGTTGAACGGCGGCGTGCCGTACTGGCTGGCCACGGCGACGCGAATCTCGCGCTCGTAGACGATCGAGTCGACGTGCAGGACGTCGCCGTCGACAAATGCCTCGACGAGATAGTTCGACACGTCGTCGCCGAGTTCGTTGAGCGCGCTCCACAACGCGGCTTCGTTCTCGATGCGGCGAATGCCGATCGCGCCGGCCTGCCAGCGCGGCTTCAGGAACCACGGCGGCGGCACGCGCGCGCAGAAGGCGCGGATGCGCGACTCGTTCAGCGCGTGGACGAAGCCGGGCACGGGGATGCCGGCACTGGCCGCCGTCACGCGCATGGCCAGCTTGTCGCGGAAGTGCCGCGTCGTCGTTTCGCCCATGCCGGGGATGCGCAGGTGTTCGCGCAGCGCCGATGCTTTCTCCAAATCGAAGTCGTCGAGCGGGACGATGCGATCGATCACTTCGCGGCGGGCGAGATGACTGACGCCGGCGATGAGGTCGGACAGCTTCCACTGCTTGTCGATATCCGGGACGAAGAACATCTCGGCAATCGCCTCGCGCGGCCAGTCGGCATCGCGCAGGCTTTCGGAGGTGACGAGCAGCACACGGCAGCCGAGGCGGTGCGCTTCGCGGATGAAATCGTGGCCCTTGTGATACGAGGCCAGGCAGAGGACGGTGAGGGATGAGGATGGCATGGGCGACGCGAGGCGAATGCTAACATCTGTCGCGTGAAGCCAGCGCTCCTTGGTCTTGCCGTGGTGCTGCTTGCCGCCGCGGCGTACGTGTTCGTCGTCAATCGTGGACCGGCCGACGGACCCGCGCCCCGCGTGGCCGAAGCCCCGTCTGCCCCGGCGGCAGCGCCGACTCCCGCGCCCGCCGCGGAGCCAGCGCCGTCCACTCCCGCGCCGGCCGCATCGGGACGTCCGGCACCGGCACCGAAGAAGGCGGCCCCCGCGCCGGAGCCGGCGCCCGCTGCTCCGTCCGCGCCGACACTGGCAACGCTCGTGCTCGAGACGGATGTGCCCGGCGCGTCCGTGTTCATCAACCGCGAATACGTCGGCACCACGCCGCTGCGTCTCGACAAACTGCCGCCCGGCACCGCGCAGCTCAAGCTCACCGCCGACGGCTACGACGGCATCGAACGCGCCGTCGATCTCGACGCCGGCGACAACCCGGTGACGCTGCGCTTCCGCGAGGTGCGGCTGAACAAGCGCATCGGCGTCGCGCACAAGCACGGCATGGGCGGCTGCGACGGCACGCTCGTCGCCACGGTGGACGGCCTCACCTACGAAACGACGAACAAGAACGACGCCTTCACCCTGCCCTACGCGCAGGTGGAGACGTTCGTCGTCGACTACCTCGAGAAGAACCTGCGCGTGAAGCAGAAGGGCGGCAAGACGTGGAACTTCACGGACAAGGCGGCCGCCAACGCCGACGCGCTGTTCGTGTTCCACCGTGAGGTGGAGGCGGCGCGGAAGAAGCTCGCGGAGGGGTACGCCGCAGTGAAGTAGGTCCTAGGTCCTAGGTCCTAGGTCCTGGGCAAAAACCGCTGCCGCTGCCCGATTCCCGTATAGTTGAAGCATGAAGCGAATCCTGCTGTTCGTGGCCACCAACATGGCCATCATGCTCACGCTGTCGATCGTGCTCACGCTGCTGGGCATCGACCGCTACAGCGGGCTCGAGGGACTGCTGATCTTCTGCCTCGTCTGGGGCATGGGCGGTGCGTTCCTGTCGCTGCTGATGTCGCGCTTCGTCGCCAAGCAGGCGATGGGCGTTCAACTCGTCGATGGCCGCACCGGCCACGCCGACCTCGACTGGCTGCACGGCACCGTGCGGCAAATCACCGATCGCGCCGGCCTGCCGATGCCCGAAGTCGGCTATTACGAGTCGCCGGAAGTGAACGCCTTCGCCACCGGGCCGAGCAAGTCGCGCAGCCTCGTCGCGGTGTCGTCGGGCCTGCTGCGGACGATGAGCCGCGAGGAAGTGGAAGGCGTGCTGGCGCACGAAGTGGCGCACATCCAGAACGGCGACATGGTGACGATGACGCTCATCCAGGGTGTCGTCAACGCGTTCGTGATGTTCTTCGCGCGCATCATCGCCAGCGTGCTGCGCAGTGCCGTCGACGAGCGGATGTCGGGCGCCGTCTACTTCATGGCCGTCTTCATCCTGCAAATCGTCCTCGGCCTGGCCGGCATGGTGATCGTCGCCTGGTTCTCGCGCGCGCGTGAGTTCCGCGCCGACGCCGGCGCCGCCACGCTCTCGGGCCGCGGCAAGATGATCGCGGCACTGCAGCGGCTGCAGCAGAACACGCGCCTCGTCGAAACCGAACATCCGGCGCTGGCGACGATGAAGATCTCGGGCGTGAAGAGCTGGATGGGTCTGCTCTCGACGCACCCGCCGCTCGAAGCGCGCATCGCGGCATTGCAGCAAGGATAGGGCTGGAGGACTGGAAGGCTGGAGGGCTGGGGGGCTGGAAGGCTGGAGGGGGCCATTGACCGATGGCCCGAACGACGGATTGGCGATCGGGATGTGGCGATCTCGTGATTGCGCGCTATCCCGATATCGACGAAGTCCCGGCAGCAACGGACACCGGCCCGATCGTCTAGGATCCGGGCATGGCTTTCACCACGCTGATCTCCCCCGCCGACCTCGCAGCTCGTCTGGACGATTCGTCCCTGGTGATCTGCGACTGCCGCTTCGATCTCGCCAACGCTGACGCCGGCGAAGCGCAGTTTGCCGCCGGACACGTTCCCGGCGCGCGCTACGTGCATCTCGATCGCGATCTGTCTGGCGCCAAGACCGGCACCAACGGGCGGCATCCGCTGCCGAGTCTCGAGCAGATGGCGGCGCGCTTCGGCGCGCTCGGCATCGGGCCGGGCACGCAGGTGATTGCCTACGACGGCGACACCGGCATGTACGCGGCGCGGCTGTGGTGGATGCTGCGCTTCATGGGGCACGACGCGGTGGCGGTGCTCGATGGCGGCTTCGCGCGCTGGACGCGCGAGGGGCATCCGGTATCTACCGAGGTCAGCCAACCGACACCGCAGGTGTTCGCGGCGCAGCCGCGGACCGACTGGCGGCTCAGCGCGGACGATGTGGCGCGCGGCGTCGAGGGCGTGCTGGTGGACGCGCGATCGCCGGAGCGGTTCCGCGGCATCAACGAAACCATCGACAAGGTGGGCGGCCACATCCCCGGCGCGTGTAACTACTTTTTCCAGCAGAACCTGAACGACGACAAGACGTTCAAGTCGCCTGACGCGCTGCGCGCGCAGTG
This sequence comes from Acidobacteriota bacterium, assembly GCA_020851325.1. Classification (GTDB taxonomy): domain Bacteria; phylum Acidobacteriota; class Vicinamibacteria; order Vicinamibacterales; family UBA2999; genus VFZN01. Next base: position 22,660 of record JADZCY010000400.1, read on the forward strand.
GACGGCGCTGCTCGAAGACACCCGCCCGGACGACGTGGTGATGTATTGCGGCTCGGGCGTCACCGCGTGCCACAACCTGCTGGCCATGGAAGTGGCCGGCCTCTCCGGCGCGCGCATCTTCCCGGGGTCGTGGAGCGAGTGGAGTTCGGACCCGCAGCGTCCGGTCGCCACCTAATGAATGTCGCCCCGGCGCGCGCGCGGCCGGCGGCGGCCGCGCGCACGCGTGTGCCGGCTCCGACTGTCAACCTTCAGCGGTCTTCTCTCGTCAAAGGTCTTCGTTCACTCTCACGGAGGCCTGACCGATGACCCGACGATTCATCCTGACGCTGGCCCTGCTGGCCGGTCTTGCCGCGGCGCCGGCGGCGCAGTCGTTCAGTTGGCAGGCGGGCAGCAACGGCGACGCGGTGGACCGCTATTCGGACCAGTTGGCGCGCGTCGCCGAACGCAGCGCGCGCGTGGCCGAGCGCGTGGCGGAACGCCTGGCGCACAGCCTGGAACGGGCGGCGGAGCGCGCGGCGTGGACCGCCGAGCGTCAGGCCGAGCGCGTGCGGCGGCAGGCGATGCTCCGCGCCGATCGCGTGGAGCGGCGGGCACGCGTCGCCGCGTCGCGGGCCGAGCGCCGCGTCAGCCGCGAAGTGCGCCGCGGGGAGCAGGATCGCTTCGACGGCGACCCATGCGCCGAAGCCGACCGCTGGAACGGCTCACAGCGCCAGCACTGCGACGTGCGCGAGCAGCGCCTGCCGGCCGGCGCCTTGACCGTGGACGCTCGCCAGAACGGCGGCATCCGCGTCGAGGGCTGGGACAACGCCGACATCCTCGTCCGTGCCGTCGTGCACGCACGCGGACGCGACGAAGCCGAGGCGCGCCAACTGGCCGGGCAGGTGCAGGTGACGATGGCCAACGGCCGCGTCGAAGCCAGCGGCCCCGACGGTAACCGCGATCGGAATTGGTCGGTCAGCTACCGCATCAACGTGCCGCGGCAGACCGACCTGGCGCTGCACGGCACCAACGGCGGCATCCGCATCACCGGCGTCGCCGGCGCCATCACCTTCGACACCGTCAACGGCGGCGTGCAACTGGCGGACCTCGGCGGCCGCGTCAGCGGGCGCACGCAGAACGGCGGCGTCACCGTGGCGCTGCAGGGCGATTCGTGGGTCGGCGACGGACTCGACGTCCAGACCTCGAACGGCGGCGTCACGCTGCGCATCCCGGCGGGCTACAACGCCCAGCTCGAAACGCGCACCGTCAACGGCGGCTTCCGCTCGGAGTATCCATTGACGCTCAAGGGCGAACTCACTCCGCGCCGCGGCATCAGCACGACGCTCGGCAGCGGCGGCGCCACTGTGCGCGTGCAGACGACCAATGGCGGGGTGAGGGTGGAGACACGATAGGCATTGGCGATTGAGGGATCGGGGGATTGGCGATTGTTGACGATTGGGTGATTGGCGATCGGCGATTCGATTGCGCGATCTCCAATTGCCCGATTCGCTATAGAGTCTCTTCGTGTCTACGCTTCGTCGTCTTGATTCAACGGCCGCGTTGGCGGCGCTGCAGTTGTTGCGCCAGCGCCAGCCGGTCAAGTTCACCGCCTTCTACTCCAGCCAACTCGGCGGCATCGTCACCGACCCGGCGTTGATGGTGCTGCCGTTCGACGATCACATGGTGCACCGCGGGCACGGCATCTTCGACACGGCCGGCCTGGTGAACGGGCGCATCTACGATCTCGAGGCGCATCTCGATCGCTTCCTGCGCTCGGCTGATCATTCGGCGTTGGCGCTGCCGTGCTCGCGCGAGGAGATGCGCGAGATCATCATCGGCACCGTCGCGGCCAGCGGTCAGCGCGATGGCGCCATCCGCTACTGGATCTCGTCGGGCCCCGGCAATCTCGACCTCACGCCGGCCGCGGGCGCCGAGCCGGCGTTCTTCGTCATGGTGTTCCCGGGTCTCGTCTATCCGGAGCGCTGGTACACGCAGGGCCTGCGCGTGATGACGACGACGTTTCCGATCAAGCCGTCGCTGTATGCGATCACCAAGAGCACGAACTATTTGCCGAACGTGCTGATGCAGCTCGAAGCCAAGCGGGCCGGGCTCGACAACGGCGTCTTCCTCGATGCCAACGGCAACGTCGGCGAGAGCTCGAACATGAACGTCGGCTTCGTCTCGAGCGACGGCGTGTTCCGCCATCCGAAGTTCGATCACATCCTGGCCGGCTGCACGGCGCTCCGGGCGCTCGACCTGGCGCCGAAGCTGGTGGACCGCGGTCTGCTGGCCGGCGTCGAGGTCTGCGACATCCCCGCCGCCGAAGCCCGCACCGCGCGGGAGATGCTGCTGATGGGCAGCTCGGTCCGCGTCGCCCCGATCGTCGAATGGGACGGCCACGCCGTGGGCGACGGCAAGCCGGGACCGGTGGCGAAGGCGCTGCTCGAGCTGATCGACGAGGACATGAGAACCGGCGAGAGGTTGATCACGGTTGATTACTGAGGGTGCTGCACGGGGGTGCGCCACGAGGGTGCTTCACGGGGGTGCTTCACGAAGGTGCTCCACGAAGGTGCTACACGGGGGTGCGGCACGAGGGTGCGACAGCGAAGCGCGGCGCGAGTGGCCGCGCTCCGCGGCCCCTGCGGCGAGGCCGTGGGCGTCAGTACGAAAACCGGCCTGGAGGCTTGGGTCGCGCGTGGGGATGGGGGTCCCCACGCCTTGCAGAGTCAACGCGCCGGCAGGTCGGTTTTCCGGCCTCGGAGCCGGGGCCGCGGGACGCGGTCACTCGCGCCGGCGGACATTATCTGAACCATGAGCAACGTCGGACGCGTCGAAGCCATTTTCCTGAAGCGCATGAAGGGCGGGCCGATGGACCCGCGCGAGCGCGTGCGCGCCGTGGCGGGACGCGGGCTCGAGGGCAACGCCAATCAGGGCGGCAAGCGACAGGTGACCATCCTGTCGCGCGAGGTGTGGGAAGCCGCCACCGCCGCCGTCTCCGCCGCGCTGCCACCCAGCGCCCGTCGCGCCAACGTCGTCGTCAGCGGCATCGACCTGACGGGGTCGCGCGGCGAGGTCGTGCAGATCGGCGCGGTGCGCATCCGCATCCACGGCGAGACGCGTCCCTGCGAGCAGATGGACGAAGCCGCCGAAGGACTGCGCCAGCAGCTCGCCACGCCGTGGGCCGGCGGCGCCTACGGCGAAGTGCTCAACGATGCGGAACTGGCGGTGGGGGATTCGGTTGTTAGAGGTGCTGAAGGGTGCTGAAGGGTGCTGAAGGGTGCTGAGAGGTGCTGAAGGGTGCTGAGAGGTGCTGAAGGGTGCTGGGAGGTGCTGAAGGGTGCTGGGAGGTGCTCCAGGCGATGAGCATCAGCAGTGGCAGTCCGTACTTCTCCCACGGCATGTAGCTGAACGGCATCACCAGCAGGAACGACAGCGCCGCCAGCCACGGGAAGACCGCGGCGGCGGTGAGCGACGACGGTTCCGCCCGCCATGTCCGGAGATCGCGCACGAGGCGCGTGCCGATGACGACGCCGCCAGCCAGCACCATCACCGCGAAGAACACGTCGACCACCGACGCGGGCATCGTCGCGGACAGGAAGCGATCGGCGAAGCCGACGGTGTGTGAGCCTTCACGCGTCTGCGCCACCGATGGCTGCACCGGAAACATCATGGCGAGTGCCGCCAGCAGGGTCGATACCGCGACGACGCGCGCGGGCGGACGGCGCGCCTGCACGGCCAGCAGCGGCGCGAGATAGATCGCCGGCAGCGCGAGATAAAGCGTGAGCGCGTGGAGGTCGAAGCGCAGGCCTTCGGAGAGATAAACCGGACGCCACGCGTTGTCCGGCGCCAGGTGACCGCCCCACAGCAGCACCATCACGCCCAGCGGCAGCAAGCCGACCACCGCGGCGATCGACAACGGGCCGATGGAGACGCGTCCGCGCGACCAACGCCCGGCGATCTCTGCCGTCACCAGCGCCGGCGCCAGGAACACGAGATACTGCCGCGCCAAGGTCGCGACGATGAGGCCGGCGCAGACGACGAGTGGACGTCCGGTGACGACACCGAGACCGAGCAGGCTCATGCCGAGCAGCGCCGGCATGTCGGTGAAGACGAACACCGACAGCCCGACGAAATACGGATTCAGCAAGACGACGAGGAGTGCGAGCGCGACGCCTCGTGTGTCGCCACCGGCGCGGCGCAGCGTTTCGTACCAGAGCAGCGCGGTCACGCTCGCGATGAGCGGCGCCAAAAGCCGCAGCGCCGGCGTGTCGAAGCCGGCGATGTGTCCCCACACGCTGAACGCCGCGAACGTGAGCGGCCCGCTCATCTCCGGATACGTCCGCAACAACTCGCGAGAGAGTCCATTGCCGAACAGGCGGACGGTGAGCAGGAAGTGCTCTTCGTCGCCCCACGGCGGCATGTCGTTGGTCAGCATCCACAGAACGACGGGCCCGGCCATCAACCCCGCGCGCAACAGCAGTCGCGCCACGGGAGACAACGGCGCGGCGAAGAAATCGACCACGCAGAATCGTAGATCACGGGGGTGCTACACGGAGGTGCTCCACGGGGGTGCTCCACGGGGGTGCTCCACGGAGGTGCTCCACGGAGGTGCTCCACGGAGGTGCTCCACGGAGGTGCTCCACGGAGGTGCTCCACGGAGGTGCTCCACGGAGGTGCTCCACGGAGGTGCTCCACGGGGGTGCGACACGGTCGTGCTCCACGAGGGTGCGGCACAAGGGTGCGGCACGGAGGTGCGGCACAGGGGGCTCACGATCGTGCGGCGACGACGCACGGGGCCGGTAGCGGCTGCTGGTGGCCCTTGAGGGCGGCCGCTTCGCGACACCGACAAACGACCCGCTGGTCGGCACTCGCCCGTGTTTGAGCCGAGGAATGCCCGATGGCTCGATAGCAACGCCTCCCGTGTCCCGCCTCCCGCCTCCCGACGCGACCGTCAGAAACCCATGACGGTCAGCGGCAGCCAGTCGCGCAGCGCCGTCATGTGCGGCTTCACCAGTTCGCGATTTTCGGCCGGGACTTCGGGCAGCGGCACGGCGGGCACGGTGATGTCGGTTCGGCCGGTGGCGCGTTCGAGCATGTCGCCGGCGGCGCTCCAGTCGATGCCGCGCGCGACCTCGAGGCCGGCCGCTTGGTAGGCGCGCAGCCGCACCCAGGCGTATTCGCTCGACGAGAACGACTCCGCGTTGAGGGCGTCGACGTGGGCGCGACGGGCGTCGACGATCAGCGTGCCGAGATCCGACAGCACGCGCGGGATGTCGCTCAGGGTGAGGTCGCGGCCGCCGTTGCCGGTCTGCTGCTCGATGGCCTGCGTGCGCGAGCGCAGGTCGTCCCACTTCGGACCCATCGCCGTGCGAACGCGCTCGTGCACGGCAAGGAACCGCTTCACCTGATCGGCGGTAAAACGACCATCGGCAGGTGGGTCATACGTCGCGCGGTTCGCCACCTCCCTGTCGAGTTCGGTCATCGCCCGCACGCGATCGCCCAAGCTGACCGCGTTGTCCACCGCCGGACGAAAGGCGCGATAGCCGAAGTAGGCCGCAACGCCGAGCCCGATGACACCGAGGACGACGATGACGAGACAACCCGCGAGCAGCTTCTTCATGCAGCCTCCAGACCGCCAGACCTCCAGTCCTCCAGACCTCAAGAGGACCGCCCGCCTCCGCGCTTCGCGCTACGGCGCGGCGGTGGGGAATCAAAGCAAAGGTGCTGAAAGGTGCTGACGGGTGCTGACAGGTGCTCAAAGGTGCTGTGCTGAAAGGTGCTGACGGGTGCTGAAAGGTGCTGTGCTGAAAGGTGCCACGCCCTCCAAGCCCCAAGCCGTTCAAGCCCTCCAAGCCCTCCAAGCCGTCGCCCCTTCCAGCCCTCCAGCCCCCCAGCCCTCCAGTCCTTCCCTCAACGCGTGGCGAACCGACGCGCGGTGCCGCGAGCCTGATCGGTCACCGCCGAGCACATCAGGTCGCACAGCGTGAACACGCCAGGATCGGCAATCTCGTAGTAGACGAACGTCCCGGAGCGGCGGCGCGACACGAAACCGTGCGCGTGCAGCACCTGGAGGTGACGCGACAGATTAGCCTGATTGAGTCCCGTTGCTTCAGCTAAACCGTTCACATGATCGGGACCCGCCTGCAGCGCGTGCAGCACCTGCAACCGCGCCGGTTCGGCCAGCGCCTTGAAGCGCAGCGCCACGGCGCTCGTCAACTCCGGCGTCATGCGTCGGCGCTTCAACGCGCGTCCCCGGTCACCACCGGCAGCCCCGCCGCCTCCCACGCCGACAGGCCACCGGCCATGTTGATGGCACGCGTGACGCCGGCGCGTTCCAGCACCGACATCGCAATGGCGGAACGCGTGCCGGCCGCGCAGTGCACCAGCAGCGGACGATTCGTCGGCAGCGACGGCAACTCCAGCGGCAGACGTCCGTACGGAATGTGCACGGCCCCGGCAATGTGCCCCGCCGCAAACTCGGTGGCGCCGCGCACGTCGAGCACCGTGAACTCGCCCGCTTCCACCTGGTCGGCGATGGCCGCCGGTGTGACGTCGGCAAACCTCGCCAGCGGATCCGGTCCGTGCGCCTCGGCAATCGCGGACGCGTCCAGCACGCCGGCGACGCGGTCCAGACCGATCAACGCCAGCTGGCGCGCGAGTTCGGCGACGCGGGCCGGTGACGGATCGTCCATCACGAAATACAGATCGGTGTCGTACGGCAGCAGCCAGCCGCACCAGGTGACGAACTGCGCGCCGAACGGCAGGTTGAGCGTGCCGCGGACGTGCCCCGCCGCGTACGCCTCGATCGCGCGCGTGTCGGTGACCGACGCGCCGTCGCGCAGCAGCGCCGGCAGGCGATCGGAGGCGAGCACGGGCGGCACTTCGATTCGACGTGCCGGCGGTCCCTCCTTGTTCACCCGCTTCATCGTCGCGAAGTAATTCGGCGGTTCGGGTTGTCCGGCCAGCACGTCTTCCACGAACGTCGCTTCGTCGGGCGAACGGAAGGCCCAGTTGTAGCGGCGCTCGTAGCCAAGCGTGCTGGACGGGATGGCGCTGATGCCCTTGCCGCAGGCGGAGCCGGCGCCGTGGCCCGGCCAGATCTGCAGCCAGTCCGGATACGCCTCCAGCTTCTTCAGGCTCTTCCACAACGTCCGCGCGCCCACCTCCATCGTCCCCTTGATGTTGGCGGCGCGTTCGAGCAGGTCGGGGCGGCCGACGTCGCCGACGAAGAGGAAGTCGCCGGTGATGGCCGCGATCGGCTGGTCTGCCGCGGCGGTGTCGGTGACGAGGAACATCACGTGCTCCGGCGTGTGGCCGGGCGTGGCGACGACGTCGACGTGAATGCGGCCGACGGTGATGCGGTCGCCGTCGCGGATGAGCGTGCCCTCATCGGCGAACTGATACTTCCAGTTGGCGTCGCCCTCGTCCGACAGATAGAGCCGGGCGCCAGTGCGCGACGCCAGTTCGCGCGCGCCGGACAGGAAGTCGGCATGGATGTGCGTTTCGGTGACGTGCGCGATGCGCAGGCCCTCGCGCGCCGCCTCGTCGATGTAGCGCGCGATGTCGCGCGTCGGATCGACGACGAGAGCTTCGCCGGTGGCGGCGCAGCCGATGATATAGCTGGTCTGGGCCAGCGCCGGTTCGAAGAGGCGGGTGACGATCATGATTGTATGAGTGTATACGAATATAGGAACTCACGACGGCCGGGAGCGCCGTCGTTTGCGGGACGACAGAGCGATCGGGACTGCAGGGCTCACGGGACTGTCGTGTTGACGGCACCGGGACCCTTCAGGAATCCGGCGCGGAGTGGGCATCAGCCGGACTGAATCCGAAGACACGGCCGTAGAAGGCCAGTTCCGCTTCGAGGCAGCGGACGATGGTGTCGGCGCGGCGGAAGCCGTGTTGTTCGCCTTCGAAGGCGATGTATTCCACGGGCAGGCCCTTGCGGCGGACGGCGTCGGCCATCATCTCCGACTGGTTAGGCGGCACGACCTTGTCGTCGAGGCCCTGGAAGAGGATCAGCGCGCTGGAGAGGCGGTCCGTGAAGTGGATGGGCGAGCGCTCGATGTAGACGTCGCGCATCTCCGGGTAGGGACCGATCAACGTGTCGAGGTAGCGCGACTCGAACTTGTGCGTGTCTCGCGCGAGGACTTCGATGTCGCTGATGCCGTAATAGCTGGCGCCGGCGCGGAAGACGTCGTGGAAGGTCAACGCCGCGAGGGTGGTGTAGCCACCGGCCGAACCGCCGCGGATGGCCAGGCGGTCGCGATCGGCGCGGCCCTGCTCCACCATCGCCAGCGCGCCGGCGACCACGTCCTCGACATCGACAACGCCCCACGTGCCGCGCAGGCGGTCGCGATAGGCGCGGCCGTAGCCGGTGCTGCCGCTGTAGTTGACGTCGAGCACGGCAAAGCCGCGGCTGGTCCAGAACTGCACGCGCGGATCGAGGGTGGTCTCGGCGGACGCGGTCGGACCGCCGTGCGACAGCACGAGCAGCGGCGGCCGCTCGCCGTCGGGTGCGGCGAACGATGGGTTGTGGGGAGGGTAATAGAAGGCGAAGACAGTTCTGGACGGGGGTGCGACACGATCGTGCGGCACGGGGGTGCTGCACGAAGGTGCGGCACGGAGGTGCTCACGATCGTGCGGCACGGGGGTGCTACACGGAGGTGCGACACGATCGTGCTCACGGAGGTGCGGCACGGAGGTGCTGCCCGGGGGCTTGTCCGCCGTAGCGCGGAGCGCGGAGGTGGCTGCAGTGAAGCTGACGGCGATGGGCTGTGAGATCCATGCCGGCTCGATCGCGTCGGTGACGGACGACCGCAGGATCTCCGTTGCGCCGCCGCGCAGGTCGTAGCGCGCGATGGCGGGGGCGGTGGCGGGCGAGCCGCCGATGAAGTAGAGCGCGTCGCCGGTGGCGTGCAGGGATTCGACGACGTCGAGAGGGAGTGAGACCGGGTGCCAGTCGAGCGTCACGGTGTCGAGCAGCGCCAGACGCCAGCGGCCGTCTTCGACCCAGGTCGCCGCGAGGCGCGGCGCGTCGATGAGCGCGTAGGTCGTCATCGAGAAGGTCCATTGCGGCTTGCCGCAGTCAGC
>JADZCY010000401.1 GCA_020851325.1 Acidobacteriota bacterium
ACAACCTGCGCGAGTGGCGGGCGAAGCGCGGGTGGAGTCAGGCGGAACTGGCACGACGCGCCGGTCTCAGCAAGGGCATGCTCGTGCAGATCGAACAGTCGCAGACCAACCCGTCGATCGCGACGCTGTGCAAGCTGGCCAACGCGCTGGGCGTGGCGCTGCCGCGGCTGGTGGAGGTCAGCGATGAGCCGGTCGTCCGCCGCATCGGCCGCGACGATGTGGCGTGGTTGTGGCAGGGCCGCGGCAAGAACAGCGGCGCGGGGCTGATTGGCGGCATCGAGGCGCCGATTCCGGTGGAACTGTGGGAATGGCGCATGGGCGCCCGCGATGCCTACGAAGCGCCGGCGCACCCCGCCGGCACGCGCGAGATCGTCTACGCGCTCGAAGGTCGCGTGTCGATCAACGTCGGCGGCACGGACGTGGTAGTGGCGACAGGTGAAGCCGCGATCTTCCAGGCCGATCGGCCGCACCGCTACGCCGCGGCGGGCGGTCGATCGACGCGGTTCATGATGGTCGTCGTCGAGCCGCTCGGTCCGACGCGCCAGTCGCCACGACCGTCGTCGCGAACGGGTCGGCGTCCGTAAACAGACTTGCGTCTCGCTGCGTACAGATTCGTAAACATATTCGCGATGCCGACAACCGTTGCCATTCCCGATTCGCTCCTGAAGTCCATCGAGCGTCGCGAGTGGGCAAGCGTCGGAAGTCTTCAGTCTGCGCGATCTCATTACTTTGATATCGCGAAGGCAACGCGTCGCCGAATGCGAGGTGTCTTGCGATCTCTTTCTCGATGCGTCGCCGTCGCCGCGCAGAATTGACTTCAACGACGAGTTGCGATGCAAGAAAAGACGGCACCTCCTCGTCCTGGGCGCGGAGGCAGCAGTGCTTGAATTTGCGCCCGGTCCCGCACGGGCACGGCGCGTTACGACCCGGTGAGGCCATTGCGTGTGATGCCCGGCCTATCGCTCTTCCGCCTCGGTCTGGGTGAGCTGGTGCACCCGCTGATGCGAGAGTCCCAGCAGACGTGCAGCGTCGCGCGCGCTCATCTTCAGCTTTCCGGACCGGAGCACCCGGACCGCGCGCCGAGCGGCACGAGCGGCGCGTCGGTCTTCCTCGTCAGCCCTTCTGCGGAGGGCCGCATAGGCCCGAATCGCCTTCGTCGCCGAGATCGGCAGCTTCACATCGTCCACGATGGGCGCTGTGCGCGCATCATCGACGAACAGTTCCAGCGCTTCCTTGATGCGGCGCCGAGCCTCGTCAACGGTACGTCCCTGCGTGTGGCAGCCGCGGACACCGCTCACAGAGGCCACCCACCACCCCGACTCATCACGCTCGTAGGCCACGCGATATCGTTTCACGGTTTCCTCAACCATCCCTTCCCGAGGCACGGCTCCAAGTCGCGCTCGATTCGCCGCAGTAGACCAGGACCGATATCCTCACCCGCATGAACTGGTACGGTCGTCACGCAATGGCCGCATTCGATTCGCAGGTGCGAGCCCCGTTGCCTGCTCTCGACGCAACCGAAGGACCTCAGGATGCGCCGAAGGTCCTTCGCCGTCACAGAATCAGAATAGCCGACTCTTGGCGTATGTGTCTAGAGCAGTAGACAGTGTGAGACCGGGCCGCGTCGCCGGGCTCAGCCGTCGGCGCGGTATTCGTAGACACGCTCTCAGCGCCTCAGAGACGTCGCCGAAAAGAGCGCGGCGACCGAGCAAGGGACTGCAGAAGCGCACAACTCACGCCATCAGCGCGCTCTGGATTCTCGGCGCTTCTCAGGCAGTGTGCCCACGTGCGTGGGTCCGACACGCTGAGATGAGCGAATCTCCGGTCGAATTCGACGAAGGCGACGGTTCGAAAAACCGCCGCCTCGCGCCATGGAAAATCTCGATCAGCTAGGTCTCGATTCCGCGTACACTTAGCGTCTGCGGTGAGGTGGCCGAGAGGCTGAAGGCGGCGGTTTGCTAAACCGTTGTAGGGCGTTAAAACTCTACCCAGGGTTCGAATCCCTGCCTCACCGCCATTCGACTCGCTTTGCGGCTCGCCTCCGGCGAACCGCAAAGCTCGCTCATGGCAAGCCAAGAACTGCGCTGAGACTGAACCCGGAAACTCCCCTCCAGCGAGCCGAAGGGCTCGCCACGGCTCCCTGACCCCGCCCTGTCCTGAGCCCGGCGCGCCGAAAGCTCGCTCATCGCTGACCCGTCGTAGCCAGCCGAAGAGTCCGGACAGAGCAGGCACCCTCGCTCCGCGCCCACACCCGCACGACCGCCGCAACTCCGCGAGCACCCCGGTGCCGCACGACGGGGCTGAAGCCTCGTCGCCCCACTGCCCCCGTGCCGCCCCGTGCCGCACCTCGTGCCGCACCCCCGTGTAGCACCTCCGTGGAGCACCCCCGTGGAGGACCCCCGTGGAGCCCCCCCGTGGAGCACCATCGTGAAGCACCCCCGTGTCGCACCCCCGTAAGAACAACCTTCGTGTACCCTGACTCCCACGTGCGCCCCCGCTCCCTCGTCGACCAGACCTCCCGCTGGCTGACCGGCCCCTCCCGCGAGGCGGCCGTCGCCAGGAACATCCTCGTCTGCGTCGTCTACGTCCTCCTCGCCGAACTCGTCCTCTGGCCCAGGAATGACGGCGGCCAGGCCGCCATGCCCGCCTGGCCCGCGCACGGCTGGTCCCTGGCCGTCATCTGGATCTTCGGCCGCCACGTGCAATACGGCCTGATGGCCGGGGCGACCCTGGTGATCGTCACGCACGGCCCGCCGCTGATGGCCGTGCTCGGCTGCCTCGGCCCGGTTGCCGGCGCCCGCGCCGCGCGGCGAGTGCTGACGCACCTGCGCTTCGACGATCGCTTCGAACGTATCCGCGATCCGCTGCTCCTCACCATGGTCGGTGCACCGGTCAGCGCCCTGGTGTCCGCGACGATCGTCACGACGGCCGCGGGGACCGCCGGCCTGCTGCCGCCGCCGGCCCTCGCCGCCGACTGGCTGCTGTGGGTGATGCGCAACTGGCTCGGCGCCGCCACCATCACGCCGCTGGTCCTGGCCTGGCGCCGCGCCCGTCCCCTGCCCGACATCATCAGCATGGCCCGCGCCGCCGAAGCCGCGGTGCTGATCACGCTGCTGATGGTGCTGGCCTCGTTCGTGGTGTGGATGTGGGCCATCACCGCGCGCGACATCCCCGTCGCCTTCCTCGCGCTGCCGTTCATCACCTGGTCGGGCCTGCGCTTCGGCATGCGCGGCGTCTCGATCGTCATCGTCGTGCTGACGAGCATTGCCGTCTTCGCCGCGGTGTTCGGCCTCGGTCCCACCGTCGGCCTGCCGATGCTGGTCGGGCAGGCCATGCTGTTCCTGTTCCTGCTCTTCACCTCGACGGTCGGCCAGGTGCTGGCGGCGATGAAGGCCGAACGCGACGAAGCCGTGGCGCGCCGCGTGCACCTCGAGGAACAACTTCACCACTCGCAGAAGATGGAAGCGATGGGCCGGCTTGCCGGCGGCATGGCGCACGACTTCAACAACCTGCTGACCACCATCGTCGGTTACACCGAAATCCTGATGGGCGCGTTCGATGCGCGCGATCCGAAACGCGCCGACGCCGAACACGTCAGCCGTGCCGCCATGCGCGCCGCCGAACTGGCGCGGCAGCTGCTCACCTTCAGCCGTCGCCGCGGCGACGCGGCGAAAGCGGTGAACGCCAACACGGTGATCGACAAGGTGGAGCCGATGCTGCGCCGTGTGATCGGGGCCGACATTTCGCTGACCATCGCGCCGCGATCGCATCAGCCTGTGGTCAGCATCGATGCCGGTCAGCTCGAACAGATCGTCATGCACCTGGTGGTCAACGCCCGCGACGCCATGCCGCGCGGCGGACGCCTCACCGTCGAAACGCTCGACGTGCACCTCGACGAAGACACCGCGCTCGATACGCCCGATGCGCAGCCCGGCGACTTCGTCGCGATCGTCGTCTCGGATACCGGCGCCGGCATGCCGCCGCTGGTGCGCGACCGCGTGTTCGAGCCGTACTTCACGACGAAGGAAGCAGGAAAGGGAACCGGGCTGGGGCTCTCCACCGTCTACGGCATGGTGCGCCAGGCCCACGGACACGTCACGCTCACCACAGCAGTGGGACAGGGAACGACCTTCCGCGTGCTGTTGCCGGTCGCCCACGTCGACGCGGCGCCGGAGACGGAACCGATGGTGTCGCGGCTGCCGCGCGGCACCGAACACGTCCTCCTCCTCGAAGACGATGCGTCGGTGCGCCGGCTCGCGAAAGAGCTGCTCACCAAGCTCGGCTACAGCGTGATCGAAGCCGCCTCCGGCCGCGCCGGACTCGCCCTCGGCAGCGACGACGCCCGCCACTTCGACATCGTCGTCTGCGACGTGATCCTCGGCGACATGAGCGGGCCCGCCGTCGCCGAAGCGCTGCAGGCGCTGCGGCCCGGCATCCGCGTGCTCTACATCTCCGGCTACCTCGACGATGTGATCGTGCGGACCGGCGTGCTGGGCGAAGGCAAGCCGCTGTTGCAGAAGCCCTTTACGCCGCTCCAGCTTGCGCGCAAGATCCGTGAGGTGCTCGAAGCGCGGGAATACGACGTCGCATGATCGGCCAGCAGGTCTCGCACTATCGCGTCGGCGAACGCCTGGGCCGCGGTGGCATGGGCGTGGTCTACGCCGCCGAGGATCTGCGCCTCGGTCGCCGCGTGGCCATCAAGTTCCTCGTCGACGAAGCGCAGGCCGACAGCGAAGCGGCAGCGCGGTTCATGCGCGAGGCGCGCGCGATCTCGGCGCTCAACCATCCGCACATCTGCACGCTGCACGATATCGGCGTCCACGACGGCCAGCACTTCATGGTGATGGAGCTGCTCGAGGGCGAGCCGCTGAAGGCGCGCATTGCCCGCGGGCCGCTGCCGGTTGACGATGTGATCCTTTTCGCGGAGCAGATTGCCGACGCGCTGGATGCCGCGCACGCGAAGGGGATCATTCACCGCGACCTGAAACCCGCGAACCTCTTCGTGACGACGCGCGAACAGGTGAAGGTGCTGGACTTCGGCGTGGCGAAGCTGGCGGAGGTTCCGCGTGCCGGCGCGACGGACGAAACGGTGGCGCCCGTGCCGCCGACGACCAGCACCGGGTCGGCCATCGGCACTATCCAGTACATGTCGCCCGAGCAGGCGCGCGGCCAGGAGATCGACGCGCGCAGCGACATCTTCTCGCTCGGCCTCGTCATCCACGAGATGGCGACCGGACAGACGGCGTTCTCCGGCGCAACCCCGGCGCTGGTGTTCGACGGCATCCTCCGCGGCACGCTCGCACCCCCATCGTCCACTGTTGACGGTGTGCCGGTGGAACTCGACGCGATTGTCCGCCGGGCGACGGAGAAGAATCGCGACCAGCGGTATCAGAGCGCGGCGGAGATGCGCGCCGATCTCGCGCGGCTGCGCACGGCCACCGACGGCGCACGGCTGACGCCGCCGGCCGGTGTGCGGCCCGCTGCTGTCGTCGAGGGCGACCGCCATGCGATGCCCGCGGCCACGCCGCCCCCGCGTCGTGCGGTCCGCTCGCGCTGGTGGATGATTGCCGCGCCCGTTGCGACGCTGGCGATCATCGGCGCCGTGGTGTTGTGGCGATCGACGCAGACGCCGGCGCTGGCGCATCGCGACACGGTGGTGCTGTCGGCGTTCACCAACCGCACCGGCGACACGATGTTCGACGACACGCTGAGCGAAGCGCTGGCGGTGCAACTGCGGCAGTCACCATTCCTGAACGTGATGCCGGAGCAACAGCAGCAGGCGACGCTGCGGCTGATGGGACGCGACGCCGACACGCCGCTCACCGCCGATGTGGGTCGCGAGGTGTGTCAACGCGCCGGCGGCAAGGCGCTGCTCGGCGGCAGCATCGCCAGCCTGGGCAGCGCGTACCTGGTGACGCTCAGCGCGCAGGACTGCGTGACGGCGCAGGTGGTTGCCGAAGAGCAGGTGCAGGCGTCGAGCAAGGAAGGCGTGCTGCACGCGCTGAGCGAAGGGGTGCGTCGCTTCCGCGAACGGCTCGGCGAATCGCTGGCGTCGATCCAGCGCTACGACGCGCCGGTGGAACAAGCGTCCACCTCGTCGCTCGAGGCGCTGAAGGCGTACAGCCAGGGCACGGTGACGCGCCGCATCACCGGCGACTTCGACTCCGTTCCGTTCTTCCGCCGCGCCGTCGAGATCGACCCGAACTTCGCGCTGGCCTACGCCCGTCTGGGCACCGTGTATTCCAACATGGGCCGGATGGACGAGGCGCGCGAAGCGGCGACGAAGGCCTACGAATTGCGCGAACGCGTCAGCGACCGCGAACGCTACTACATCGAGGCGCGCTACTTCACCACCGTCACCAACGAGCCCGAGAAGGCGATTGACGCCTACACGCTTCTGCTGGCGACGTATCCGGACGACTATGCCGCTCGTGCCAACACCGGGATTCTGCTGCGTGAAGGCGGGCGGGTGGACGAAGCGATCCCGATGCTCGAAGGCGCGGTGGCGTCAGCGCCCGATCAACCCAACGCGCATCTCAATCTCGGTTACGCGCTGATCGACGCGGAGCGGTACGACGATGCGCGCGCGTCGTTCGAGAAGTCGATGGCGCTGCAGGACAGCACCAACGCGCACTCGGGACTTTTCGTCATCGCGACGCTGACGCGCGACGCGGCGCTGGCGGCCGAGCAGATCGAAGCCACGCGTGGCCGTCGCGACGAGGTGAACATCATCGGTGTGCGCATTCAGGCGGCGATGTATCAAGGCCGTCTGCGCGAGGCGCGGCAGCTGGCCGAAGACTGGCTCCTGCTCATGGCGCGCGATGGCCGCGCCGCGCACCTTGGCGAACCGTCGATGGGCATGGTGATCTCCGAGGTCGAGCTCGGCGCCGTCGATGCCGCGGCGGCGCGTTTCAGTTCACTGCAGCAGCGCGATCGCCTCGACGCCGACGCCGACGATGAGGTGCTGGTGTACGCGGCGTTGACAGGCAACGGCGCGCTGGCCCGGCAGGTGGCGCCGCGTCTGCGCCAGACGGCGACGGGGCGTCTCGAGGCCGACGAACTGCTGCGTTTCTACGACGCGCTGCAGGCGCTGGCCGAGGGACGGCCGGCTGACGCCGTCCGTCGCCTCGATCCGCCGCTGTTCACGGCCAAGCACGCGCAGATGCTCGGCGTGTGGGCGTGGGCGCATCGGCAGCTCGGCACGCACGCCGAAGTGCTCCGCGTCTGTGATCACCTGCTCGAGCGCTACACACCGCTTGGCCTCAACGCGCAGGTGCCACGATTGATGGTCGAGCGCGCCCGCGCGTTGACCGGGCTGGGCCGTGTGGACGAAGCTCGCCGCGCCTATGACGCGTTCTTCACCTTCTGGCGCGATGCTGACGCCGACGTGCCGCTGCTCGTCGAGGCGCGAGGCGAAGCGGCGAAGCTCGCGTCCTGATCCAGCGCGCTGCGGCGGTGCGCACATGGCCGGATTCATCATCCGGCAGGGAGACACGATGACCAGGTTCTTCATTCGAGTGGTGATCCTCTGCGTGCTGCTGATGCCGCGGCTGGCGGCGGCGCAGGCGGCGCCGTTCGAGTACACGCTGTCGTTCCCGGCGGTGGAGCATCGCTGGATGCAGGTGGAGGCGCGCTTCCCCGGGTTACCGGCGGGGCCGGTGGACATCCGCATGAGCCGCACCTCGCCGGGACGCTACGCGCTGCACGAGTTCGCGAAGAACGTCTTCGAGGTCAGCATCACCAACGGCGTCGGCCAGGCGATCGAGCCCGAGCGCCCGAGCCTGCATCAGTGGACGGTGCGGCAGCACGACGGCACGGTGGTGGTGCGCTACAAGGTGTTCGGCGATCGCACCGACGGCACGTACCTGAGCGTCGATGCCGCGCACGCGCACATGAACATGCCGGCGACGGTGATGTTCGTGCGCGGGCATCTCGATCGCCCTGCGCGTATCACGTTCGTGCGGCCGGCGAACCGGCCGTGGCAAGTGGCGACGCAGCTCTATCCCACGGCCGATCCGCTGGTCTTCACCGCGCCGAACATCCACTATCTGCTCGACAGCCCGACGGAGTTCGGGCTCTTCACGCTCCGCACCTTCACCGTGGACGATGGGGTGAATGGCGCGCAGACGATTCGCGTCGCCATGCATCACGACGGGACGGATGCCGAGCTCGACGCCTACGTGCGCGACGTCGAGAAGATCGTCCGCGAGTCGACGCGCATCTTCGGCGAGCTGCCGAAGTTCGATGCCGGCACCTACACGTTCCTCGCCGACTATCTGCCGTGGGCCGACGGCGACGGGATGGAGCATCGCAACAGCACGGTGGTGTCGGGGCGCGGCGCGCTCCGCAACCCGGCGCAGCGGCAGGGCATGCTCGGCACGGTGTCGCACGAGTTCTTCCATGCGTGGAACATGGAGCGCCTGCGGTCGAAGGGCATCGAGCCGTTCGACTTCGAGAACGCGAACGTCTCCAGCGACCTGTGGTTCGGCGAAGGCTTCACCAACTATTTCGACGGGTTGATTCTCGAGCGGGCGGGGCTCATCCCCGTGCAGACGCTGCTTGGCGACTTCGCCGGCATCATCAACACGGTGACGCTCAGTCCCGGGCGGCAGATTCGATCGGCGGTGGAGATGAGCCGCCTGGCGCCGTTTGTCGACGCAGCGGCGTCCATCGACCGCACGGCGTGGCCGAACCTGTTCATCTCGTATTACACCTACGGATCGGCGATCGCGCTCGGCCTCGACCTGAGCCTGCGTGATCGCAGTGATGGCAAGGTGACGGCTGACGCCTACATGCAGGCGCTGTGGCGACGTTTCGGCCGGGCGTCGAACACCACACCGGGCATGGCGCCGGCGCCGTACACGATTGAGGATCTCGAAGCGACGCTGGCGGAACTGGCGGGTGACAAGGCCTTCGCGCGCGAGTTCTTCCAGCGGTTCGTGCAGGGACGAGAAGTCGTCGACTACACGCGCCTGTTCCTGCGCGCGGGACTGGTGGTCCGCAAGTCGAAGGCCGGCCAGGTCTGGCTCGGCAGCGCGCCGTTGCAGGTGGGCGCCGGTGGCGCACGCGTGACCGGGCTGGTGCCGTTCGAGTCACCGTTGCACAAGGCCGGCGTGGCGCAGGACGATCTCATCGTCTCGATCGACGGCGTCGAGTTGTCGCAGCCGGCGCTGCTCGATCAGGTGCTGGCCCGCCACAAGCCCGGTGATCGCGTGCCGATCCACTTCGTCCGCCGCGGCGGCGAACGCGTCGAGACGACGATCGTGCTGGACGAAGACCCGCGCATCGAGATCGTCCCGATCGAAACCGCCGGCGGAACGTTGACCGTGGAGCAGCAGCGTTTCCGTCAGGCGTGGCTCGGTGCGCGGTAGAAAAGAGACCACGAAGGACACGAAGCGATTCGCCCTTCGTGCTTTCGTGGTTTCCTTTACCGCGGCGCGAGGAGGCTGACCTCTTCGGCCTCCCAGGCCTTCCACTCTTCGGGCGTGACGACCTTGTATTCGCCGCGCATGCGGTAGTGGCCGAGGCCGCACAACTGCGAGCACATGATGTCCCACGCGCCGAGGGTGATGGGCGTGAACCACGTGCGGGCGGTGAGGCCGGGGGTGGCGTCCTGTTTCACGCGCATCTCGGGCAGGGTGAAGCTGTGCACGACATCGCGGCTGGTGATGACGAGCGTGACCGGACGATTGAGCGGCAGCATCAGAATGTTGGCCAAGCCGATGTCGTCAGCGGCCGTGGGATCGCTGCGATCGATGCCGACGGGATTCGACGCCGAGATGAACGTGGCCGCGGTGCGGCCGAAGCGGCCATCCGGCCCGGTGTAGTGGATGTGCCACGCGAACTGCTCGGCAATCACGTGGATCTCGAGCGGCGTCTCCGCGCTCGCCGGTGGCGGCGTCATGCGGCTCCACCACGCCGGCAGGGCACGGCTTGTCAGGATGCCGACATCGCCGATGATCACCAGCGCGATGGCGGCGACGGGCCACTTCCAGCTCGGACCTGACGCCGCTGGCTCGGGATGCCGGCCCTCGCGGAACCTGACGAGCGCCACGACGAAGATCGTCAACCAGACGACGAAGACCAGCGCCATGTGCCAGTGGATGTCGACGAGCACGGCATCGAGGAGCGCCGCGTGCGCGGACGCCGCCGCCGGCAGGAAGTATTCGATCACTCGGCGTCCCTCTCCGCGCGCCACAGCCGCACGCCGGCCCACACGATCGGCACCAGCACGGTTACCGTGACCGCGATCAGCACCAGCGCGCCAGCGCGTGCGCCCTCGCTCATCAACGCGCCCTCCGGCGTCGCGCAGATGGGACAGGCCAGCGTCAGCCGCGTGAGAAGACGAACACGCTGACGAACCATAGGATCGACATCGCTCCCAGCATCACTTGCAGTCCGTTGGCGCGCGGCGCGAAGCGCTCAGCGTCGCCGACCACCGTCCCCGCGGCAATCACGGCCATCACGGCCACCACCAGCAGCCAGACGCCGGTGATGGTGAACCACGACGCCCACTCGAGGTGCATGGCCGGCGTGAAACCGCCGGCAAACGTCGTCGCGTGCGAGCTGGCAAGCCAGATCACCAGTCCCGCGAGCAGCGCCGCGGCAGCGCCAACACGCCATCGGCCGCGAGCGCTCGACGCCTCGCCATCTGTCACGCCGCAGGCCATCGCCGCACCCGCCAGCGCGAGCGCGCCCGCCACCGCATTCACGAGACTGCCGGCATGCTGCGTCCACTCCGCACTGCCAGCGCGAATCAGCACGTACCCCGACACCAGCGACCCGACAAACATCGTCAACCACGCGACGGACAGAAGGGAGGGAAGCGTGCTGAAGGGTGCTGAGGGGTGCTGAAAGGTGCCGAGGGGGGCTGAAAGGTGCGGTGTTGCCTTGCGCGCGCGGAGGAGGGCGAGAAGAAACGGGATCTGCACGATGCCGAGCACGATGGCGGAGACCGTCATGTGGCGCTGCAGCGCCGTGTATGGTGCAGCGAGCGCGAACTGGGCGCCGGCATCGTAGAGGCGGCGATTCACGCCAGCGAAGCCGATGAAGAACATCGGCATGAAGACGTTGTTCATCATGAACAGCGTCAGCCAGAAGTGCCACTTGCCAAGACGCTCGCTCAGCACGCGCCCGGTGACCGCCGGATACCAGTGATAGATCCCAGCGAAGATCGCGAACATCGTTCCGGGCGCGACGAGGTAGTGGAAGTGGGCGACGACGTAGAAGGTGTCGTGGAGCGAGATGTCGCTGGCGGCCAGGCCGAGGGGAAGGCCCGTCAGGCCGCCGATGCCGAACATCGGCAGGAACGCGAGCGCGAAGAGCATGGCTGTGGTGAAGCGGATCGATCCGCCCCACAACGACATCACCAGCGACGTGACGATCACCACCGACGGGACCGACACGATCATCGTCGTCACCTGGAAGAACGTGCTGAGCGTCGTGCCCATGCCGGTGAGGAACATGTGATGCGCCCACACGAGCATCGAGAGCAGGCCGAGCAGCAGCACCGCGCCCACCATCAGGCCGTAGCCCCACAGCGGACGCTTCGTGTGCGCGACGATCACTTCGGCGACGATGCCCATCGCCGGCAGGATGAGGACATACACCTCGGGGTGCGCGAGAAACCAGAACAGGTGCTGCCAGAGCAGCGGATTGCCGCCGCCGGAGTAGTCCTGCAGGGGGACACCGCCGATGACGAGGCCGCTGGGCAGGAAGAAGCTGCTGCCGGCGACGCGGTCCATCAACTGGAAAACGGCAGCCGCCTGCAGCGCCGGGAAGGCGAGCAGCAACAACAGCGCGGTGACCAGTTGTGCCCACACGAAGAACGACATCGTCCGCAGCAGCACGCCCGGTGCGCGGCCCTGCACGATGGTAGTGATCATCACGATGGACGACAGCGTCGCCGACGCGCTCACCAGCGCCATGGCGACGAGCCACCACGTTTGCCCGCTGGTGGCCAGGATGCTGAGCGGCGGGTACGAGGTCCAGCCGGAATTGGCGGCGCCGCCCTCGACGAAAAAGCTGGCGATCATCACGATGCCGCCGATGGCGTAGAGCCAGAACGCCAGCGCGCTCATCTTCGGCAGCGCCATGCCGCGGGCGCCGATCAGCGGCGGCACCAGCAGCGTGCCGAAGGCGCCGGCCAGCATCGGCACCACGGCGAGAAAGATCATCACCGTGCCGTGCATGGCCACAAGCTGGTTGTAGAACTCCGGCAGCATGATGCCGCCGGGCGCGTTGGCCTCGCCGGAGAGCCACGCCATCCAGGCCGGCAGCGGCTGCCCGGGCCAGGCCAGTTGCCATCGCAACAGGACCATCAGCAGGAAGCCGGCGAACAGGAAGATCAGGGACGTGACGGCGTACTGCAGGCCGACTGTCTTGTGGTCCGTCACCGTCACGCCACTACAATACCCCGATGACTCGCACCCCCGCCCGTGTGCTCGTCGCCCTTCTTGCCGCCGTGATGATCACATCCATGCCGATCGGCGCGCAGGCGCCGGAACCCATTCGCTACACGCTGCGCTTTCCGGCGCCGCAGACGCACTACGTCGAGGTCGAAGCGGTGTATCCCGCCGCGGGACAACAGGCCGTCGAGATCTACATGGCGGTGTGGACGCCCGGCTCGTACCTGGTGCGCGAATACGAACGCCATGTCGAAGCCGTGACCGCCACCGCGGGTGGGCGAGCCGTCGCCGCGGAGAAGGTGAAGAAGAACCGCTGGCGAATCAATACCGGCGGAGCGCCATCCGTGACCGTGCGCTACCGCGTCTACTCGCGCGAGATGACCGTGCGCAACAACTGGGTCGAGAGCGGCTTCGCGATGCTGAACGGCGCGCCGACCTTCCTGACACTCGCCGACAAGACGCCGCGCCCGCATGAAGTCCGCATCGAACTCCCCGCCGGGTGGAAGTCCACGGCCACGGCGCTGATGCCGATCGCCGGCACGCCCAACGCGTATCGCGCCGAGGATTTCGACACGCTCGTCGACAGCCCGATCATTGCCGGCTCGCCGGTGACGCGTGAGTTCACCGTAGACGGCAAGAAGCACGTGCTGGTGCTCGAAGGCGATCCGTCGCTCTTCGATGCCGATCGCGCTGCCGCTGACGCGCGCAAGATCGTCGAAGCCAGCCGCGACGCGATGGGGCCGCTGCTCTATCCGCACTACTACTTCCTCAACATGGTGGTCGACACCGGCGGCGGTCTCGAGCACAAGAACAGCTTCCTGACGATGTCGAACCGCTTCACGACGCGGACGCATCGCAGCTATCTCGGTTGGCTCGGTCTCCTCGCGCACGAGTACTTCCACAACTGGAACGTCAAGCGCCTGCGTCCGGTGGAACTCGGGCCGTTCGATTACGAGAACGAGAACTACGTCAAGACGCTGTGGGTGGCCGAAGGCTTCACCGACTACTACGCCGATCTGCTCGTGCGACGCGCCGGGCTTTCCACCGATGCGGAGTATCTGGACGGACTGTCGAATCAGATCGAAGCGGTGCAGACGACGCCGGGCCGCCTTGTATCCGCGGTCGACATGTCGTCGTACGACACGTGGATCAAACAGTATCGCCCCGACGAGAACACGGCGAACACCGCCATCAATTACTACCCGAAGGGCGCGGTGATTGCGTTCCTGCTCGACGCGCGCATTCGTCAGGCCACGAGCGGCGCGAAGTCGCTGGACGACGGGATGCGGCTGGCGCTGCAGCGGTATGGCGGCGACAAGGGCTACACGCCGGCGCAGTTCTATCAGGTGATGAGCGAGGTGGCTGGCATCGACCTGACGGCGTTCTTCAAGACGTCGGTCGAAACGACGGACGAGTTGGACTACGCGCCCGCGCTGGAGTATTTCGGCCTGCGCTTCCGTGCTGTGGATCCGAAGGTCGCCCGCGCGTTCCTCGGTGCGGTGACGCGCGTCGATCAGGGACGGCTGATCGTGTCGGGCGTGCGCCGCGGCACGGCCGCCTACGACGCCGGACTGAATGTCGACGACGAGATT
The DNA here is from genome assembly GCA_020851325.1 of Acidobacteriota bacterium. Taxonomy (GTDB): domain Bacteria; phylum Acidobacteriota; class Vicinamibacteria; order Vicinamibacterales; family UBA2999; genus VFZN01. Next base: position 14,000 of record JADZCY010000401.1, read on the forward strand.
CTGGCGATCGACGGGGTGCGTGTGCGGCCGGAAGGGCTGGCGGCGCGCCTCGAGCAATATGCGCCCGGCGCCAAAGTGCAGATGCTGGTCGCTCGCCGCGACCGGTTGACGCCGATTGACGTCACGCTTGGCACCGATCCGCAGCGTCCCTGGCGCCTCGAGCCGCGTCCCGACGCCACACCGGAGCAGAAGTCTCGCTTGACGGCCCTGCTCAGCCGTTGATCGCCAACCAATCCATCGGCTGCAACGTCTACTACAACCGGCATGTTGACGACGCTCCGCCTCCTCCCCGCGGCGCTGCTGGCCGTCCTGACGGCCGCCGTTCCCGCCGTGGCGGCGCCGCCGGTGCGTCTGGTGCTGGCCGAGGCCACTGCCGTTGCCGCCACCGACGCCATGGTGGTGGACGGCGTGTTCGACGAAGCGACGTGGGATTCCGCGCCGAAGGTGGCCGAGTTCGTCCAGCGCGAGCCGGCCGAGGGCGCGGCGCCCAGCCACAACACCGAGGCGCGGATTGCCTTCGACGATCGCGCGCTCTACGTTGCCATTCGCGCCTTCGACGCCGAACCCGATCGCATCGTCGGCATCCTGACGCGGCGGGATCAGGGGTCGCCCTCCGACTGGTTGAAGGTGGTGATCGATTCGTATTTCGATCGCCGGTCGGCCTACGAGTTCGCGGTGAACCCGGTCGGCGTCAAGCGCGATCGCTACTACTTCAACGACGGCCCGAGCGACGACAGTTGGGACGCGGTGTGGGACGTGGAGGTGGCGCGCGACGAGGATGGCTGGCGCGCCGAGTTCCGCATTCCATTCTCGCAGCTTCGATTCAACAACACCGACGGCGGGCCGGTGGGCTTCGCCATCATCCGCGAGATCGGGCGGCTGAACGAGATCTCGACCTGGCCGCTGCTGTCGCGCAACGCCAACGGCTTCGTGTCGCAGTTCGGCGAGATGCAGGGCATCCGCCTCGGTCGGACGCCGCAGCGCTTCGAGCTGATGCCGTACTCGCTTGGCAAGTTGAACACGGCGCCGATCGACGACGGCAACGCGCTGGCGCATTCGCCGGATCCGGGCGGATCGATCGGCCTCGACATGAAGTACGCGGTGACGCCCGGCCTCACGCTCACCGCCACGGTGAATCCCGACTTCGGTCAGGTGGAAGCCGATCCGGCGGTCGTCAATCTGGAAGCGGCGGAAGCGTTCTTCCCCGAGCGGCGGCCGTTCTTCGTCGAAGGCTCCGGCACGTTCCGCTTCAACATGGACTGCAACGACGGCAGCTGCACGGGGCTGTTCTATTCGCGGCGCATCGGCCGGGCGCCGCAGGGGTCGGCGGACACCGAAGACGGCGAGTTCTCGGTGACGCCGGACATCGCGCCGATTCTGGGCGCCGCCAAGCTTGGCGGGCGCATCGGGAACTTCTCCGTCGGTGCCATCACCGCGCTGACCGCACAGCAGGACGCCGCGATTGCCGGGGCGCAGGGCGTGAACCGGCGCACGCAGGTGGTGGAGCCGCTCACGGCCTACAACGTCGTGCGCGCGCGACGGGAATACGCGAACCAGTCGGCGCTCGGCGTGATGTTCACCTCCGCCAACCGGCAGCTCACCGCCGACACCGACTTTCTGGTCGGCAACGCCGTGACCGGCGGCATCGACTACGACTGGCGGCTGTCGCGGCGCTACAACATCACCGGCTTCTGGGCCGGCAGCCGGTTGAGCGGCAGCACCGAGGCGATCACGCGGCTGCAGAAGAACAACGTGCACACGTTCCAGCGGCCCGACGCGGACTACACCGAGCTCGACGAAACCGCGACGACGATGAGCGGGCACGCCGGCTCGATTGCGTTCGGCAAGATCGCCGGCGACCGCACGCGCTTCAACAGCTTCTTCGGCTACAAGACGCCCGGCTTCGACAGCAACGACCTCGGCTTCCAGCGCCGCGCCGACGAACAGACGATGAACAACTGGTTCCAGTATCGCGACTTCGTGCCGAGCCGGTTCGTGCGCAACTGGAACATCAACTTCAACCAGTGGGCGGGCTGGAACTTCGGCGGCGACCGCATGAACCTCGGCACCAACATCAACACGCACTGGACGTGGACCAACAACTACAGTGCCGGCATGGGCGTGAACCTCAACGCCGCGCCGCTGCGCGACCGCATCACGCGTGGTGGGGCGGCGGTGCTCGGCAACGCCAATCGCAGCGTCTGGTTCTACGCCAACACCGACAATCGCAAGGCGCTGTCGTTCAGCTACAACGGCTTCTACGAATCCGACCGCTTCGGCACGTTCCGCGGCGAGATCAATCCCTGGATCAACCTGCGCCCGTCATCGGCGGCAATGCTCTCCGCCGGCCTGCGCTGGTTCACCAACAACGACGACGCGCAGTGGGTGGAGAACGTCACCGACGACGACGACGTGACGCACAACGTGTTCGGGCGCATCGAACAGAAGACGGTGTCGATGACGCTGCGCTTCAACTACACGCTGACGCCGAACCTCTCCGTCCAGACCTATGCGGAGCCGTTCGTCTCGGCCGGCGACTACTCGAACTTCCGCGAGTTGTCCGACAACCCGCGCGCCGAGGCCTACGCCGATCGCTATCGTCCCTACGACTACACCGGCGACGCCGACTTCAACATCCGCTCGTTCCGCACCACCAACGTGCTGCGCTGGGAGTACAAACCCGGCTCGCAGTTCTTCGTCGTCTGGCAGCAGGGCCGCTTCGAGGACATCCGCGACTTCGGCAGTTTCCGCTTCAACCGCGACTTCGGCGGGTTGTTCACGACGCCGTCGAAGAACGTGTTTCTCGTCAAGTTCACGTACTGGGTGAATCTGTAACGGGAGGCCCTTCGACTGCGCTCAGGGCGAGCGGGAGGCGGGAGACGGGAGGCGGAACTACCGACAGTGCCGGGACCGACATCTTCGTCGGGACTGTCAGGGCTATCGGGACGAGAATTCCCGCGGGACTGAGTGGCCCTCAGTCGTGGTTTCTTCTTGCGCGCTAGTCGCGGAAGAGCGCCGCGGCGATCGTGTCGAGCGTTTCGAGGCCCTGCACGTCCCTGGGCAATTGCGGCACGCGCAGGCGCGGCACGGCAGCGAAGCGGCGGTCGATCTCGATCAGGTACTCGCGCTCCTGGGCCTGGCGGGCGATCAGGAACGGGTCCGGGCTCGACTCGGGCAGCACGCGGTTCACCACCAGCGCGCCGACGCGGACGCCGGCTTCTTCCAACTGCTCGAGCGCGCGTGCGGTCTCTTCGATGGGGAGCCGCTCGGCGATCAGCACCAGCACGAAGGCCGTGACACGCGGGCTGATCAGTCGCGCGCGGAACTCGCGCAGGCGCTCGAGCCGCTCCGCAAGTGAGGTCATGATCGGATCGTTCCTGTCGTCCTGATCGACGCCGAGCATGGCGCGGCGCGAGCGGGACAAGGCGCGAATCCACGCCTCCATCAGTTCGGGCATGCGGATCAACCGCAGCGTGTGGCCGGTCGGCGCGGTGTCGAAGACGAGCAGGTCGAAGCGCTGGTCCTCGCCGCTGATCAGTGAACCGATGCGATCGAACAACGCCACTTCCTCGGCCGCCGGCATGCTCGCCGCCAAATCGATCTGCCGGTTGGCTTCCTTCAGAATCGAATGACCGAACAGCGCCTTGATGCGCGTCTTCACCTCGCCGACATACCGCGCGGATTCCTGCGCCGCGTCAATCTCCAGCGCGTGCAGGTTCGGCTGCACCTCGACGATCTCGGGTCCGACCGGCCGGCCAAGAATGTCGGAGGTGTTGTGCGCCGGGTCCGTGGACACCAGCAGCACGCGCTTGCCGGCCCGACTGGCGGCCAGTGCGGTCGCCGAGGCGCTGGTGGTTTTACCCACCCCGCCTTTGCCACCGAAGAACAGGACCTTGCGGTCGAGCAGCCGCGCCGCGTCGCTCATCAGCAGCAGGGCAGGTTGCCGAGCGGCGACCGGTCCATCCCCATGCGGCGGTGCCACAGGTGGAACTGGTCGAGCAGGTAGGGATAGATGTCGAGCATGTAGAGCGTCGCCGGATTCGGCAGCCCGACGATCTCCATGTAGCAGAGCAGGAGGAACAGGTCGTTCAGTTCGTTCGCCTGCTTGCGCAGCTCGCGCTCGTAGTGGCTGTAGGCGATGCCATGCACGAAGTCGCGAAAGTTCTTGCCCAGAGGCATGGGCGGGATCGTAGCAGACGGGAGGCCCTTCGACTTCGCCAGGGCAAGCGGGAGGCGGGAGGCCCTTCGACTTCGCTCAGGGCAAGCGGGAGGCGGGAGGCGGGGCCTCTCCGTTTCCTTACGCCCCCACGCGGTAGCGCTCGCGCAGGATGTCGAGGTGGTGCTGCGTGTGCCCGGCTGTGATCCAGCAAAGGGCGCGGCCGCTAACGGGCCGGCCGTTGGCCACGACCTGGCGCGTCAGCATGGCGTCGTTCAGCGTCCGGACCAGCGCAAGCGTCGCTTCGCGCACGGCGAGCAGTTCCGCGACGATGTCCGCGACCGGACGGAAGTGGTGCGGTGCGACTTCGGCCCACTGGTTCTCATCGAATCCGGCCAGCGGCGTGGCGTCGTTGCGGGCGACTCGGAGCAGCCGATACGCAAACACGCGCTCGGCATCGGCGAGATGGCCGAGCACCTCGTTCACGCTCCATTTGCCGGGTTCATATCGAAACGTCGCGGTGTCGGCCGGCAGCGGCGCGAGGCCGGCGATGTTCTGGCGCTGGCCTTGGAGCGCGGCCAGCGGACCGCTCTCGGGGACCTTGCTGACATAGCCGGCATAGAACGGAGCGAACTCCTCGGGCGTGGGCCTGGCGATCATCGCGCCACACTACCAGATCCCCAACCAGGCCGCCTGGACAAGAACGTCTCCCGCCTCCCGCTTGCCCTGAGCGAAGTCGAAGGGCCTCCCGCCTCCCGTGTCCCGTCAACGTATACTCAGAAGACCCCTCATGCGTTTTGCCCCCGAGTACGTCTCCATCGTCCTCGACGAGAACTTCGAGGACGCCAAGGAGCTCCTCCTCTCGCCCCTGATGTCCATCAACTACGCGCACCTGGTGATGCTGGCCGAACAGGGCATCATCAGCGGCGCCGACGCGCGCATGCTGCGCACCGCGCTCGATGGCATCTCGCTCGACACGGTGCGCGAAGTCACCTACGACGGCACCTACGAGGATCTGTTCTTCTACATCGAGCGGCTGATCGAGCAGTCCGCCGGCGACGAGGTTGCCGGCCGCCTGCACACCGCGCGCAGCCGCAACGACATCGCGATGACGATGTATCGCATTCGCCAGCGCGAGTTCATCGCCGCGGTGGCAACCGGCGTGCTGGACCTGCGCGCCGCGTTCATCGATCTGGCGTCGCGTCATCGCGAATCGATCTACGGCGCGCATACGCACACGCAGCCGGCGCAGCCAACGACAATGGCGCATTACCTGCTGGCGGTGATCGAGCAGTTGGAACGCGACACGACGCGGCTGGCGGCGGCCTACGAGTCGACGAACCGCAATCCGCTCGGCGCCTGCGCCATCACCGGTACCGGGTTCCCGATCGATCGCACGCGCACCAGTGACCTGCTCGGGTTCTCCGCGCCCACCTGCAACACCTACGGCAGCATCGCGACGGTGGACTACCTGCTCGAGAGCGTGTCGGCCACCGGCGTGCTCGTAATCGGCCTTGGCCGCGTCATTCAGGATCTGCTGCTGTGGTGCACGATGGAGTTCGGCTACCTGCGGCTGGCGGACGGCTTCGTGCAGGGCAGCAGCATCATGCCGCAGAAGCGCAACCCGGTGGCGCTTGAGCATGCGCGCGCCATTGCCAGCAAGGCGGTCGGCCAGTCACAGGCGATTGCCTCCGCCGTCCACAACACGCCCTTCGGCGACATCGTCGATACGGAAGACGACTTGCAGCCGCTGGTGGCGCAGATGTTCCGCGACGCGACGCGTGCGGTGACGCTGGTGGCCGCGGCGATGCGTGGCGCGGACTTCCATCGCGAGCGCCTGGCCGCGCGTGCGGCCGAGGGCGGAACGACGCTGACGGAACTCGCGGACACGCTGGTGCGCGATCACGGGCTGCCGTTCAAGTCGGCGCACGCGATTGCCGCGATGCTGCTGAAGGCACGCACGGAAGATCCCGACGCGTCGATGTCCGAAGCGCTGGCGCGCGCGTCCACCGCCGTGCTGGGCCACACGCTGTCCTACACCGAAGAGCAGTTGCAGACCATCATGAGCCCGGCGCATTTCGTGGCCGTGCGCACCACCTACGGCGGTCCGGCGCCGACCGAAACGGCGCGGGCGCTCTCCGCTTCGGTCGATCTGCTGGCGCGCGACAAGGCGCAGTGGCAGGCACGGCGCGACGCGCTGGCGACATCCGAGCGGCGCCTGCGAAGCGCGGTGGACGGCCTGTGACCCACATGAACCGCCAGTACGTGCTGGTGATCCTGGTCTGGATCGCGACGCTGGCGGCGCTGTACATCTTCCAGTCGGCCTTCGGGCTTCGCTGACTCCTGCTCACCGCGACCTGCGCCCATGCACTGGATCGACTGGACCATCATCGCCGTCTATCTCGTCTGGATTGTCTGGGACGGCATCCGCCTGACCGAGAAGGCGCAGGAGATCGAAGGCTACTTCCTGGCCAGCCGCAGCCTGCCGTGGTGGGCCGTCGGCCTGTCGGTGATGGCGACGCAGCTCTCGGCCATCACGATGATCGGCACGACCGGGCAGGGCTACCAGAGCGGCATGGGACTGCTGCAGCAGTACTACGCGCTGCCGCTGGCGATGATCATCCTGTCGGTCACGCTGGTGCCGTTCTTTCACAACGCCCGCGTGTTCACGGCCTACGAGTATCTGGAAGGACGCTTCGACAGCAAGACACGGACCTTCACCGCGCTGCTGTTCCTGCTCTCGCGCGGCATGTCCACCGGCGTCGTCATCTCGGCGCCGGCTGTCGTGCTGTCGGTGATGCTCGGCCTCGACGTCACCACGACATGCCTGCTCATCGGCCTGCCGACGGCCGTCTATACGATGTTCGGCGGCGTGCAGGCCGTGACGTGGACGGACGTCAAGCAGATGTACCTGATCGTGTTCGGGCTGGTCGCCGTGGCCATCGCGCTGGTGCTGGGCCTGCCGGACGGCGTCGGCGTTGGCGAGGCGCTGCGGATTGCCGGGGCAACCGGCCGCCTGCAGGTGATGGACTTCAGCCTCGATCCGAACCGCACCTACACCTTCTGGTCGGGAACGATCGGCGCGCTGTTCCTGTTCCTGTCGTACTTCGGCACCGACCAGAGCCAGGTGCAGCGCTATCTCACGGCGAAGTCGGTGGACGAGGCGCGCACGTCGCTCCTGATGAGCGCCTACTGGAAGATCCCGCTGCAGGCGCTGGTGATGATCATCGGCGTCTTCATGTTCCTGTTCTACGTCTTCACGCCGCCGCCGATGCTGTTCAATCCGGTGCACGACCAGCAGGTGCGGCAGAGCGAACGCGCGGCGGAATACGCGGCGCTGGAACAGCGCTTCGACGCCGCCGTGGCGACGCGGCGGCAGGCCGCCGAAAGCGCGGCGCAGATGGACCGCGGCGGCGACGGCATGACGCGGGCGTTGTCGCAGGCGGCGTTCCTGAGCGCCGACGAGCAGGTGAAGAGCGTCCGCGCCGAAGCCGTGGCCCTGGTCCGCGAGGTGTCGGGCGATGCCACCTACAACGACGTCAACTACGTCTTCCCGACGTTCGTGACGACGCACCTGCCGGTGGGGTTGATTGGTCTGTTGATGGCGGCGATCTTCGCGGCGGCGATGTCGACGATTTCAGCGGAGCTGGCGTCGCTGTCGACGGCGACGGTGATCGACTTCTACCGCCGCTTTGGCAGCGGCCGCACGGCCGATGATCGGACGCTGTTGAACGTGTCGAGGCTGGCCACCGGACTCTGGGCCGTCTTCGCCTCCGTCGTCGCGATCTGGGCGGCGGAGCTCGGCTCGCTGATCGAAGTGGTGAATCGCTTCGGGTCGTTCTTCTACGGCTCGATCCTCGGCGTGTTCATCCTCGCCATAGCCTGGCCGCGCGCCAATGGACACGGCGCGTTTGCCGGACTGATTGCCGGCATGGTCACGGTAGGCTACGTCGCGAGTACCACCTCCATCGGGTTCCTCTGGCACAACCTGATTGGCGCCGTCGCCGTCTTCGTCGTCGGCGTGATCGTCAGCGCCGCCACCGGCGGTCGCCGGACCACGCCTGCCGCGAGCTGACGATGGCGCGGGCGCTGCTGCCGGCAATCCTCGGCGTGGCGGCAGTGCTGCTGGTGTCGTGGCTTGTCGGCGAATTGCTCCGACAGCGCCGTCCGCGCCGCCGACGATGACGCGGACGGTCTCCAGGGCTTGGACGGCTTGAAGGGCTTGGAGGCTTGGAGGGCTTGGGGCTTGGAGGGCTTGCCGGGCTGGTCGGCATACACTCTTCGCCATGTATGCCATCGCCATCGTACGCTATCGCCGCCCGCTGGAAGAAGTGACCGCTCACCAGGAGCCGCATCGGGCTTACCTGCGACAACTGAAGGCGGACGGCACGCTCGTCGCCGCGGGGCCGCTCGATCCCCGCTTCGGTGGACTGTTCCTGTTGCGCGTCTCCGACGCGACGCCGCAGGCGGATCTGGACAAGGTGCGCGACAACGACCCGTACTACCTCGCGGGTGTGGCGCAATACGAGCTGCTGCCGTGGGGGCCCGTGATCGGAAAAGAGGATCTCGACAAGATCTGATCGCTGGCGAGAGGGGCTTGATCGGAGACTCGCCCGTTCAAGCCCTCCAAGCCCGAAGCCCTCCCAGCCTTTTGTCTGATGCCCTTACCGCCGCGCCGAAGCGCCAAGCGCGCACGCGGGCGGTCCCTTCCAGTCCTCCAGCCCTCCAGCCCTCCAGTCCTCTAGTAAAGTAAGTCCCTGTGGCTTCTTTGACATTTCTGGGTGCCGCCGGCACCGTGACGGGATCGCAGTATCTCGTCGAGACCGACAACGAGCGCGTGCTGGTCGACTGCGGCATGTTCCAGGGACTCAAGGCGCTGCGGCAACGCAACTGGGCGCCGCTGCCGGTCAAGCCCGGGTCGGTGCGGTCGGTGGTGCTGACGCATGCGCACCTCGATCATTCGGGCCTGTTGCCGCGCCTCGTCTCCAACGGTTTTGCCGGCCGGATCTTCTGCACGGCGGGCACGTCTGATTTGTGCAAGCTGGTGCTGCCCGATGCCGGCCGCCTTCAGGAAGAGGACGCGCGTCGCGCCAATCGGCGCCGCTACACGCGGCACACGCCGGCGCTGCCGCTCTTCACCGAGGCAGACGCGTCGCTCGCGCTGTCGCGCCTGCAGCCCTTCGGGTTCCACCGCGCGATGCCGATTGCGCCGGGCCTCGAAGCCGAGTTCATCAACGCCGGTCACCTGCTCGGCTCGGCATATGTCCGCATGCGCCGGACCAACGGACAGGGCGGCACCATCCTGTTCGGCGGCGATCTCGGACGCTATGGCCGGCCGGTACTGCCGGACCCGTCGCCCGGCGTTGACTGCGACGTGCTGCTCGTCGAATCCACTTACGGCGATCGCCTGCACCCACCCGAAGACGACGGCGCCGCGCTGGCGCAGGTGATCAACGACACGGTGGCGCGCCGCGGCAAGTTGATCATCCCGTCGTTCGCGATTGGCCGTGTCGAGGAAGTGCTCTACTGGTTGAAGAAGCTGGAAGAACAGAATCGCGTGCCGGTGCTGCCGGTCTACGTCGACAGCCCGATGGCCGTCAAAGCCCTCGAGTACTACCGTCGCCATGCGGCCGAACTCGATCCCGATGTGCGTCCGGCCCGCGGTGAAGTGTGTGCGTTCTGCACGGCGCGGTTCGAGGCGGTCGAGTCGACGCAGGAGTCGAAGTCGGTCACCGAGCGTCCCGGCCCGGCGATCGTGATCTCCGCCAGCGGCATGGCCACCGGCGGTCGCGTGCTGCATCACCTGGCCGCGGCGCTGCCCGACCCGCGCAACACCGTGCTGTTCGTCGGCTTCCAGGCGGCGGGCACGCGCGGCCGCACGCTCATCGACGGCGCCAAGGTGGTGAAGATGCTCGGCCAGGAGATTCCGGTCAACGCCACCGTCGCCAAGCTCAACGCGATGTCGGCACACGCCGACGCCAACGAGATCATCCAGTGGCTGCGCACGTTCCCGAAGGCGCCGGGCATCACCTATCTGGTGCACGGCGAGCCGCCGGCGCAGCAGGCGCTCAAGGTGCGGATCGAGCAGGAGATGGGCTGGCGCGTGCACGTGCCGGCGCACGGCGAGAAGGTGGAGATCCCGCTGTGAGCGAGGTCGAAACCACGACGCGTCCATACCTGCTCGAGCAGATAGACGACGCGGCGGTCGTGCAGTTGTACGCGGATGGGTTTGCCGCGCTGCCGCTGCCCGAAAAGGTGCTCGTCTGGCACCTCTACAACGCCGCGCTTGCCGGCCGCGACATCTATTACGACCAGCGCTATCGGCACAATCTGGCCATGCGCGCGATGCTCGAAGCGGTGATCACACGTCCCGCCGGCATCGAGGCCTCGGCGCTCGACGCCATCACGCGCTACACCAAACTCTTCTGGCTCAACACCGGACCGTACAACAACCTGACGGCACGCAAGTTCGTGCTGCCGCTGGCGCCCGAGCGGTTTGCCACCGCGGTGACGCAGGCGCATGCCAACGGCGCGACGCTGCCGCTGCAGGCCGGTGAGACACCCGAGGCGCTGGTGGCGCGCTATGCGCCGATGTTCTTCGATCTGTCCGTCGACCCGATGGTCACGAACAAGACGCCGCTCGACGGCAGGGACATCCTCGTTGCCAGCGCCAACAACCTGTACGACGGCGTGGCGATGGCCGATCTGGAGGGCTTCGCCGAGCGGCACCCGATCAACTCGCGACTGGTGAAGCGCGACGGCCAGCTCACCGAAGAGGTGTATCGCGTCGGCGGCCTCTATCACGATCACATCGTCCGCATCGTCTCGCACCTGCAGGAAGCCGCAGCGGTGGCACCGCCGGCGCTTGCGCGTGCGCTGACGGCGCTGATTCGGTGGTACCACACCGGTGACGAAGCGGACCGTGAAGCGTTCGACATCGCCTGGGTGCAGAATCACGACACCAGCGTCGACACCATGAACGGCTTCATCGAGGTCTACATGGACGCGCGCGGCACCAAGGGCGCGTGGGAAGGGCTCGTCTACTACAGCAACCCCGAGAAGACCGGCAAGATCCGCACGCTGGCCGAGCAGGCGCAGTGGTTCGAAGACCGCATGCCGATCGAGCCGCGGTTCCGCAAACCCGTCGTGCAGGGCGTGTCGGCGATGGCGATCGAAGTGGTGGTGGAAGCCGGGGACTCGGGCCCGATCACGCCGATCGGCGTCAACCTGCCAAACGATCAGCGCATCCGCGAGGCGTACGGCAGCAAGTCGGTGTCGCTGGCCAACGTGCTCGAGGCCTACGACCGCTCGCAGCCCGACAGCGTGCGCCAGGAGTTCTGCTGGGACGAGGCGGAAGCGGAACGGGCGCGGCAGTGGGCCGCCTTCGCCGGCGAATTGACGACGGAGATCCATGAGGTGCTGGGGCATGGATCGGGCCGGATGGCCGAGGACGTCGCCGCGCAGCCGCAGGAGTTGCTGAAGGAGCAATATTCCGCGCTCGAAGAGACGCGCGCCGATCTGGTGGCGTTGTACTTCGTCGCCGAACCGCACCTGGCGACGCTCGGCCTGCTCGATGGTGCCGATCATTCGGCGATCGTCCGCGCCGAATACGAGGCCTACGCGCGAAACGCCTTGATGCAACTGCGGCGCGTCCGCGAAGGCACGTCGATCGAGGAAGATCACATGCGCAACCGGCAGGCGATTGTCGGCTGGCTGCTCGCCAACACCGCCGCCATCGACATCCGTCGTCGCGACGGCAAGACCTACTACGTCGTGACCAACGTGGACGCGTTCCGCGCTGGTGTGGCGACGCTGCTGGCGCACGTGCAGCGCGTCAAGAGCGAGGGCGACTACGCCGCCGCGCGCGAGCTGTTCGAGACCTACGGCGTGCACTTCGATCCGGCGCTGCGGGACGAGATCGTCGAGCGCGTCGATCGCTTGAAGCTGCCGTCGTACACCGGGTTCGTCATGCCGAAGCTGCAAGCCGTCTACGGTCGGGATGGCGCCATCACTGACGTCGAGATCTCGTATCCTTGCGACTTCACCGCGCAGATGCTCGAGTATTCGGGAATCCGATGAAGAACGTGTTGCCCGCGCTGGCTTGGTGTGTCCTGCTCTCGTTGTCGTCGCCCGCGGCTGTCGTCGCACAGCCGGCGGTGACGCCGCAGATGCAGGCCGATGCCCTGGAGCAGATCATCCAGGGCGAGGACGCTCGTGACGCCGACATGATCCGCGCCGCGATGTCGCGAGGCGCGCAGCGGCGCAATGGCATCCGCGCGTTAGGACGCCTCGAGCAGCCGGAGATGATTCGCTACGTTGCGCCGGCGCTCGGCGACGGCGTTGGCATCCGGGCCGAGGCGGCCTGGGCGCTGGCCCAGCTTGCGACCACGCCAGAGGCCGTGGCGCAGGTGCAGGACCTGATCATCGAGCGCGCCACGCAGGACGCCGACGCCGGCTTGTGGGAAGTGTGGGGCGAGATGGCGGCGGCGCTCGGACGCCTGCCCTACACGACGCCCGAACAGGTGGCGCGTACCGAAACGTTGCTCGTCGATCGGTTGCCGTCTCCCGATTCATTCGACGAACCGGAAACCGCGGCGATCATCGGCGCCGTTCGCGGCCTCGAGTCACTTGCCCGCGTCAGCCGCAAGGTGGCGCAGTTCCAACCCCGCACCTGGGATCGCCTGCGCTGGTCGGCAACGGCGCAGCGTCCCGCCGCCGATCCGCGTTCGTCGTGGATTCGTCGTCTTGCCATGGCGGCGCTCGTCACCGGCAACGAGGTGACGACGTCGATTGTCGAGCGTGCGCTGGCCGATCGCGATACCGAGGTGCGGCGGTTGGGGACGGTGGCACTGGCCGCCGACGGCGAGATGGCGGATCGCGCGGCGCTGATTCAGCAGGCGTTGAAGGATCCGGAACCGCAGGTGCGTCTGGAGGCCGTGCGCGCGTGGAGCCGCCGCCTGCCGTCGCCGACGTGCGCGCCGCTGCAGGCCGCGACGCGCGATCCGAATCCGCACGTGCAGATCCAGGCGATCGACGAGCTCGGCACCTGCACGGCCGCTGAGGGCGTTACCGAGCTGACGGCGTTCGTCCAGGCGCCGCCTGCCGACACGCCACGCGCCTGGCATGTACCGTCACACGCGCTTGTCGCGCTTGCCCGTCGTCAACCGGACGGCGCCCGCAAGGCGTTGCCGGCGTTTGCCGCGCACCAGACGTGGCAGGTGCGGATGTATGCCGCACGTGCCGCCGCGGTCCTGAACGCGCACGATGTTCTCGTCAAGCTCGCTACCGACGCGCACGCCAACGTCCGCGAAGCGGCGTTGTCGGCGTTGATCGAGGCCAAGCGTCCGGAAGCCGTGCCCGCCGCCATCGACGCGCTGAACAAGGCCGACGACCATCAGCTTGTCCGCACGGCCACGCGCGCGTTCGTCGATGCGGACACACGCGCCAAAGCGGTGCCCGCACTCGTCGCCAGCCTGGCGGCGTTGACGAAGCAGCAGAAGGACACCTCGCGCGATCCGCGCATGGCGATTCTCGATCGCCTCGAGGCACTGGGCGATCGCGCGCAGGCGTCGGCGCTCGAGCCGTACCTGAAGGACTTCGACCCGGCGATCGCGGAGAAGACCGCCACCATCCTCACGGCGTGGACCGGCGCGCCGAAGACGGCTGCGCCGGCGCGTATCATGGCGCCGCCGACCACGCTGGCCATGGTGCAGGCACTGCGCTCGCGCAAGCTTCGCGTCACCATGGCGGGCCTTGGCACGTTCGACATCGCGCTCGACGTGGACGTCGCGCCGCTCACCGCCGTGCGCATTGCCAGCCGCGCCGAAGCGGGTTACTACAACGGCACGACGTTCCATCGCCTGTCGCCGAACTTCGTCATCCAGGGCGGCAGTCCCGGCGCCAACGAATACGCCGGCGATGCGCGCTACATGCGTGACGAAGTCGGCACGCACCGGCGTGGCGCGGTCGGCATCTCGACGCGCGGGCGCGACACCGGCGACGCGCAGATCTTCGTCAACCTCGTCGACTCGCCCCGCCTCGATCACCAGTACACGGTCTTCGGCACCGTCGTCTCGGGGATGGACGTCGTCGATCGCGTGCTCGAGGGCGACGTCATCGAACGCATCGACGTCGTCGATTGACGACGCGCGTCGATGATTTCGTCGCGATTTCCTTCCGACCTGTCGCCCAATGCGGTGACACGCGCGATCGAGGCGCGCCTGGCCAGCGGGCGCCCGCTGATCGATCTTACCGAGTCCAATCCCACCCGCGTCGGCCTGCGGTATCCGATCGATCTGCTGGCGCCGCTGGCGTCGGCTGAATCGCTGCGCTACGAACCGCAGTCGCTGGGGCTGCCGGCGGCACGCGAAGCCGTCGCAGCGGAGTTCACGCGGCAGGGTGTGACGCTCTCGCCGGATCGCGTGACGCTGACAACCAGCACCAGCGAGGCGTATGCGCTGCTGTTCAAGCTGTTCTGCAATCCGGGCGATGCCGTGCTGGTGCCGCAGCCGAGCTATCCGCTGTTCGAGCATCTGACGCGGCTCGAGGCGGTCGAGACCGCGAGCTACGCCCTCGAGTATCACGGCACCTGGCGCATCGATCTCGATACGGTGACTCGTGCGATCACGCCGCGAACGAAGGCCGTGCTGGTGGTGTCGCCCAACAATCCGACGGGCTCGTATCTGCATCGCGATGATCTGGCGGCGCTGACGCGTGTGTGTGCCGAGCATCGGCTGGCGCTCGTTGGCGATGAGGTGTTCTTCGACTACGCGCTGGACGCGGCGCCGCAGGCGACGCCTGTGCTGGCACAAGCGGATGTGCTGACGTGCGCGCTCGGTGGCTTGTCGAAGTCCGGCGGCTTGCCGCAGGTGAAGCTCGGGTGGATCGGCTGGGGCGGACCCGAACGTGATGTCATGGCCGCGCTTCGTGCCTATGACATCATGGCGGATAGTTACCTTTCGGTGTCCACGCCCGTCCAGATCGCCGCACCCGCGCTGCTCTCCTCCGTGCACACCATCCGCCAGCAGATTCACGCGCGCGTCAGACACAACCTCGATCGGTTGCGTGTGTTGTGTCACGGGTGGCCGTCGCTGCACGTGCTGCCGGTCGAAGGCGGCTGGTCGGCGGTGCTGCGTGTGCCGGCCGTGCGATCGGAAGAATCGCTCGTGCTCGATCTGCTGAACGACGAAGGCGTGCTGGTGCACCCGGGATACTTCTTCGACTTCCCTAACGAAGCGTTTCTCGTGCTCAGCCTCCTCGTCGAACCGTCGCAGTTTCTCGACGGTGCGGCGCGCGTGGTGGCACGCGCGGGAGCGACGGCATGACGCGCACGAGCGGCATCAGCGTGCCGCTGTTCTCGATCGTCACCAGCCGTGGCTGGGGCATCGGCGAGTTTCCGGACCTGGTGGACTTCGGCCATTGGGCGGCGCGTGCCGGCCAATCGCTGATCCAGATTCTGCCGGTGATGGAACTGCCGGAGTTCGAGCGCTCGCCGTACTCGGCACTCACGTCGTGCGCGCTGGACCCGACCTACATTGCGCTGCCCGACGTGCCGGACTTCGACGCCATCGGCGGCGAACTGGCCTTCGAGCCGCACGATCGCCTGATGCTGGCCGAAGCGCGCGAGGCGCACCAGATCGACTATGCCGCCGTTCGACGGCTCAAACAGCGCTGGCTGCGTCGTGCCTGGGAGCGCTTCACGCAGCGTGAACTCGCCGCCGGCTCGCCGCGTGCGCGTGCCTTCGACGACTACTGCACGCGCGAAGCGTGGTGGCTGGACGACTACGCGGTATTCCGCGCGCTCCTCACGCACTTCGATCAGCGTGCGTGGTGGGAGTGGCCCGAGCCGTTCCGCAGCGGATCGGACGACGCCTGCCGCGAGGCACGGCGCCTGCTGGCGGACGAGATCGCGTATCGCAAGTATCTGCAGTGGATCGCCGACGAGCAGTGGGCGGCCGCTCGCGAAGCGGTGTTTCCGCTGCGCGTCTTCGGCGACCTGCCGTTCATGATCAGCGGCAACAGCGACGACGTGTGGCGCCGGCAGGAGCAGTTTCATCTGGACGCCACCGTTGGCGCGCCGCCGGACGCGTTTGCCGCTGACGGCCAGGACTGGGGCCTGCCGCCGTGGCGCTGGCAGGAGTTGCAACAGAACCACTACGCCTGGATGCGGCAGCGCGCGCGGCGCATGGGGCAGTTGTTCTCCGGCTTCCGCATCGATCACCTCGTCGGCCTGTATCGCACGTGGATTCGTCTGGCCGATCGCAGTCGCGAGCCGTATTTCGATCCGGCGGATGAACCGGCACAGCAGGCGCTCGGTGACGCGCTGGTGCGCGTGTTCCAGTCGAGCGGCGCGGAAGTGATCGCCGAGGATCTCGGTACGGTGCCGCCGTTCGTCCGCGCCTCGATCACCGCGCTGGGCGTGCCCGGCTTCAAGGTGATGCGCTGGGAACGCCGCTGGGATGAACTCGATCAGCCGGCGATCGATCCAACGACGTTTGCCGAGTTGTCCGTCGCGAC
This sequence comes from Acidobacteriota bacterium, assembly GCA_020851325.1. Taxonomy (GTDB): domain Bacteria; phylum Acidobacteriota; class Vicinamibacteria; order Vicinamibacterales; family UBA2999; genus VFZN01. The sequence goes on from JADZCY010000401.1 coordinate 30,672, forward strand.
GACAGGCACGCACGACATCGAACCGCTCGCCGCGACGATGGACGCTGATGACGCCGATCGCGCGCTGGACGCGCTGCTTGGTTCCGGTTCGTACCTCACGCTCGTGCCGCTGCAGGACGTATTCGGCTGGCCCGATCGCATCAACACGCCCAGCCTGGTGGACGGCATCAACTGGACGTGGCGCGTGCCGAAGCCGGTGGATACGTGGACATCGTGGCCGCTCGCACAGGAGCGCCAGCAGCACCTGGCGGCCCGCACCCGCGCGGCAGGTCGATAGACGATGGGCGCGCGTGAGTCACCGCCGTGCGCCATCACGGTCGAGGTGGCGCGCGTCGATGCGGCCACCGGTAAGCGGATCCACGTCGTGTTCACGTAATAAACCGGTGTGGACTCGACCGACACCCCCTCGGCCGCCGGTGCCGGTGCGCCCGGCCCTCTGCGCATGACGGTTCGCCGCGGCACCGCGGCGGACGCCCCGGCCTTGGCGGCGTTCGGCTGGCGCGTGTTCTTCGAGACGTTTGCGCCCGACAACGACGAGACGGATCTGAAGGCGTATCTCGACGCCGCCTACACGCCCGATCGCCAGGCGGCCGAGATGGCCGACCCGGCGATCGATACCTGGCTGCTCGAGGTGGACGGCGTGCTGGCGGCGTTCACGCAGTTGAAGGCGGGCGCACCGCCGGAAGGCGTGGCGGCAACACGCCCGATCGAACTGTGGCGCTTCTACGTCGACCGCCCGTGGCACGGCCGCGGCGTCGCCGCGACGCTGATGCAGACTGTGGAACACACGGCACGCGCGCGCAGCGCCGACACGATCTGGCTTGGCGTGTGGGAACGCAACGTCCGCGCCCAGGCCTTCTACCGGCGACAAGGCTTCACCGTCGCCGGCGCGCACATCTTCGTCCTCGGATCAGATCCACAGCGGGATCTGATCATGACAAAGGTCCTGGGTCCTGGGTCCTAGGTCCTAGGTCCTAGGTCTTAGGACGGCCTCCAGTCCCCCAGCCCTCCAGTCCCCCAGTCCTCCAGCCCTTACCTGCCCACCGGCTTCAGCGCCGGGAAAATCGCGCCGGCGCCAATCATCTCCTTCACCAATCCCGGCAGCTTCGCCGCGACGGCGTTGGTTTGATCGATCACGATCGGCAGCGCCGCCTTCACCTCGCGGATCTGCATCAACTGCGTGCTGGTCGGGACCACGGTCGATCCGATGATTGCGCCCTTCAACTGGCCGATGCGTCCCCGCACGTTCTCGGTGTTGCCGCCGAAGCCACCGCCGCCCCCGCCGAGACCGAGACGACGACGGACCACGTCCATTTCCTTTACGGCGGCGTCCAGCGACTGCTTCACCGCCGGCGGCAGCGTCCGGTTCCGCGTCTGCTCCTGCAACTGCTGTAGCTGTGCGTTGGCGTTCTGCGCCAGTTCCGCCGCGTCGTTGGCTTTCTGCTGCATCTGCTGCAGATCCAGCGCCGTGTCGAACCACACCTTCCGATCGGCGTCGCTGATCTTCACGTCGGGATCGCCGGTCACGCCGACGTTCACCGTCTGCACTTCCTTGCCGTCCACCGAGAGCGCGGCTCGATAGGTGCCGGGCAACACGAACGGCCCGTTGACGTTGCCGCCAAAGCCGCCGCCGCCCCCACCCGCCGGCGGAGCGCCTGGCGCCGGCGGCAGCGGTCGCACCGGGTCGACACGCAGATCCCACTTGATGATGTTGAGGCCGGCCTTGTTGCGATCCTTCGTCGCCTCGCCGGCGATCTCTCGCACCACCGTGCCGCTCGCATCCCGAATGGTCCACTTGACGTCCTTGACGTCGGAGCGAAGCCGGTAGGCGAGCGTCGCACCCGGCGCCGGGTTCTGACCGAGGAACACTCTGTCGCCCTCGAAGCCCTTCATCTGATCGTTCGCCGCGTTGAATGCCAGTGCCGGATCGGGTTCGAACGCGTACGCCATCGGTCCATTCGTACCATCGGCAGCCGCCTTCGCCCACTGCTGGATGATGCCGAGGTCATCGAGGATCCAGATGCCGCGGGCATGACTCGCCAGGATCAGATCGTTGTCGCGTGGATGCGTCTTGATCTCGTAGATCGGCATCGTCGGCAGGTTGGCCTTGATGCGCGTCCATTGACCGCCGCGGTTGAAGGACGCCCACAGGCCGGTCTCGGTGCCGAGGTAGAGCAGGTCGGCGTTGCGGCGGTCTTCCGCCAGCGTGCGCACCACCTCGCCCTGCGGCAGGTTGCCGGCGATCGATCGCCACGTGGCGCCGAAGTCGGTGGTGGCGAACACGTAGGTGCCGTAGTCGCCGCCGCGATGCCCGTCGAAGCTCACATACGCGGTGCCGGCCGCCGCCCGCGAGGGTACGACGTCGGACACGTAAGTGAACTTCGGCACGTCGCCGATGCGGGACATCACGTTGGTCCACGTTTTCCCGGCGTCCTGCGTCACGCTGACGACGCCGTCGTCGCTGCCGGCCCAGACCACGCCGGCGCGCGCCGCGCTTTCCTCGAGCGTCACGATGCTGCCGAAGCTGCCGACACCGTCGTGCTTGGCGATGCGGATGTCCTTGCCAGGCACGCCCATGATCGACAGCGCTTCGCGATCGGTGTTGGTGGTCAGGTCGGGGCTGATGGGCTGATACGAGCGGCCCTGATCGGCTGACTTGAGCACGACGTTGGCGCCGATGTAGAGCGTCTTCGGATCGAACGGCGAGAGCTGCATCGCCGTGTCCCAGTTGAAGCGATACGTGGTCGACGGCTCGAACGGCTTCTGCTCGGGCGGTTCGGGCCGCACCACCGTCCGCTCGTTGGTGCGCCGATCGATGCGGCTCATGCGCCCATCCTGCGACTCGCCATAGACGATGTTCGAGTCGGTCGGGTCCATGAGCGGCTGAAAGCCGTCGCCGCCGTTGATGACGTACCAGTCGTCGTTGTCGATGCCGCTGTTGGTGCGCACGGCGCTCGGCCCGCACCAGGTGTTGTTGTCCTGCAGCCCGGCGCAGACGTGATACGGCGACTGCATGTCGAACTCGACGTGGTAGGCCTGGGCGCCGAGGACGTTGGGCATCCACACCCACGTGGCGGCACGATCGTGGGAGATGCTGACGCCGCCGTCGTTGCCGATGATGAGGTGACGCGGATCGGTGGGGTTGACCCACATCGCGTGATGATCGACGTGAATACGCTCAGCGCCGTCGCCGCGGAACGTGCGCCCGCCATCGTCGGAGACGTGCAGCGAGACACCGAGCACGTAGATGCGCGAGTCGGTCTGCGGATCGACGCGGATCTGACTGAAGTACATCGGACGCGGATTGGTCGTGCTCAGCTTCCGCCAGCTCGCGCCGGCGTCGTCGGATCGATAGACGCCGCTCTCCTCCGGGTGTTCGATGACGGCGTAGAGCACGTTGGGATTGCGCCGATAGATGTCGAGACCGATGCGGCCTTTGGGTCCGGGCGGCAGGCCGGCCTCGAGCTTCATCCATGTCTCGCCGCCGTCGGTCGACTTCCAGATGCCGCTGCCGGGACCGCCGCCGTTCATGCCCCACTGCGCGCGCCGCCGCTGGTAGGTGGCGGCGTACAGCGTCTTGCTGTTCAGCGGATCCATCACCAGATCGGTCGCGCCGGTGTCGTCGTCCACGTGCAGCACGCGGCGCCAGGTGAGTCCGCCGTCGGTGGTCTTGTAGACGCCGCGCTCGCCGCCGGCCCGCCACAGGTCGCCGACCGCCGCGACGTGGACGACATTGAAGTCGCCCGGGTCGATGACGATGCGCGGGATCTGGCGGCTGTCGCGGAGGCCCATGTTCTTCCATGAGCGGCCGCCGTCGGTCGACTTGTAGACGCCGTCGCCCCAGGACGACGACTGCCGGTTGTTGGCCTCGCCCGTGCCGACCCACACCAGGTTGCCGTCGGTCGGGGCGACCGTCACGTCGCCGATCGAGCCGCTGCCCTCGTGGTCGAACACCGGCGTGAACGTGGTGCCGGCGTTGGTCGTCTTGTAGACGCCGGAGGTGGCCATGCCGACGTAGAACGTCGACGGATCCGATTCGAGCACCGCGAGATCGTCGACGCGCCCCGACGGCGTCGCCGGGCCGATCGAGCGGAACGCGAGCCGATCGAGCGGGCCCGATCCCCGCGAGCTTTCGGTCCACGCCGGCGTCGGCCGTGGTGGCGCCTGCGCCAGCAACACCGTCGCGCCCGCTACCAGCACACCGATCACACTCCACACCAGACGCTGTTTCATATGAACTCCGACGATCAAAGGACCGCCCGCCTTCGCGCTGCGCGCGACGACGCGCGGTGGGGAGTATCCAACAGCCAAGCCGTTCAAGCCTCGGATGGACCGCCGCTCGCGCGGCGGTGGGGGCATCAGGACCGCGCTGCGCGGTGGGGGCATCAAACGGCCAAGCCGTTCAAGCCGTAAGCCTCGCCGAAGCGCGTAGCGCGGAGGCGGGCCCCCAGCCCTCCAGACCTAGAATCTTTCGCGCTTCAGATCCGCTTCCGCGGCGATGAAGCCGAAGGCGTTCCAGCCGCCGCCGCTCGTGACGCGCTCGAACACCTGCTTCGCTCGCGCGCGGTCGCCCATGACGAAGTAGTAGTTGCCGACGCCGTATCCCTGCGTCGCAATCGTCGTCGCATCCGCCTTCGCCGTGTCGAGCAGCGACTGCGGCTTCTCGAGGCCCTTGTACATCAACAGGCGCCGGTGGTACGACTGGTTCTCGAGGATGTCCATCTTCGGCGTGATGCGCTCCAGCACCTTCGCCGCCTCCGCCTTGCGTCCCATCCGCATCAGCGTCATCCACATCCAGTCGCTCGTCGCGACGATGGAGTCGTCGTTGGTGGAGACCTTCATGCATTCGACGTAGGCGTCGTAAGCGGGCGCGAAGTTTCCCTGGAGGTAATGCGCCAGCGCCAGGTGATACCAGATGTTGAACTGCAACGTGCTGCGCGGAACGCCGGCTGGATTCGGTGCGCCATCGGGCTCCACTTCATCGGGCTTGCCCTTGATCAGCGTCACCGCCTTCTCGAAGTCGGCCTGCGCCTTCGCGAACTCACGCACCGACAGATACCGATGCCCGCGATGACGATAGAAACGCGCGTCGTTCGGGTAGCGCTCGATGCCTTTCGTGAAGGTCGCGATCGCGTCCTGATAGCGCCACAGATAACCCTGACGCCGGCCAATCCACACGAGCGCGTCGGCGGAGTCCGGATTCGGCACCGACTGCGCGTCCTTCAGATCCTGCTCGAGCTTCGCCTGATTCGGAATCGGCGTCGGCGCAAAAAGCGGCGTGCCCATCAGCGACGTCGCTTCGGGCTTGCGTGTCTGCGCGGCGGCAGTGAGCGCGGACGCGAGAATCACGGCGGCAATGACGACTCGTCTCATCGTGGGGTCTCCTCTTCGACGGGGTCGAGCAGGTCCTGCTGCAGCGCGCTCTGCAGCTTGCGCGCCGCCGTATCTACCGGCGGCGGCGTCTCCGCGGCATCGCCGGTGGCCGCACCCAGTTCGCGGAACCGCCGCATCGACACCATCACGCGCGCATCATACGCGCCTACGGCTTCGTTATACGCACGGACGGTGGAATCGAGCCGCTTGCCGACGGTGTCGAGCCGCTCGGTGAAGGCCCGCGCCCGGTCGTACAGCTCGCGGCCGAGCCGGCTGATCTCTTCCGAGTTCATCGTCAGGCGCTCTTCACGCCAGCCGAGCGCCGCCGTGCGCAGCAGCGCAATCAATGTCAGCGGCGACGCCAGCAGCACGCGCCGCGTCACGCCGTAGTCGATCAGGTGCAGGTCCTGATCGAGCGCCGCCATGAAGATGGCTTCCGCCGGCAGGAACAGGACGACGAAATCCGGTGACGAGGGGAACTGATCCCAATACTGCTTCGCGCCCAGCTTGGTGACGTGATCGCGGACCTGCCGCACGTGATCCGCCAGCTTGCCGGACCGCACGCCGTCGTCGGAGGCCGCCTGCGCGTCGAGGAACGCCTCGAGCGGCACCTTGGCGTCGACGACGATGGTGCGGTTGCCGGGGAGGCGGATGAGCATGTCGGGACGGAGGCGGCCGGTGTCGGTCGTCGCCGTCGTCTGCGACGTGAAGTCGCAGTGCTCGAGCATGCCGGCCAGTTCGACGACCTTGCGCAGCTGCACTTCGCCCCAGCGGCCGCGGACGCCTGGTGAGCGCAGCGCGCGCACGAGCGTCTGCGTTTCCTGCTGCAACTGCTGCTGCGTCTGACCGACGGCTGTCAGCAGCGATCGCAGGTGTGCCGCATCGTCGACGCGATTGCGATCGACGGAGGCCAGTGTGGTGGACACCTGCGCCAGCGTGTCGCGGATGGGTGCGACGAGGGTGTCGAGCGCCTGCTGGCGCTGCGACAGGTCGTGGGCGGCGGTGCGGTGGACGTTGCCGATGGTCTGATCGGCGAGGTCGAGAAACTGCCGGCTGCTCGTCGCCAGCGCACCGGCGGCCAGCGCCTCGAACGAATCGCGCAACTGCTGCTGCATGCCGTCGATGGCGGCCAGCGTGTCGGGGACCGTGCGATCGCGGTGGGCGAGTTCGGCCGAGAGCCGCGCGTGATCGGCCACGAGCTTCGAGGTCTGTTCCGCGGCCCGGGCCCGGGCGATGAACCAGCCGAGCGCGGCGCCCAGGATCAGCGCGGCGACGGCAAGGACGATCGACGCGGTGGTCAGCACGTCCACAGCTTAACTCCAGGTCTGGCGAACGCGAGCAGTCGCATGCAGGAGCATGCAGCGTCTTCGTTCGCGACGTCCTCAGGGGACCGCGCGTTCAAGAATCGCGCGGAACTGGCCGATGCCCTCGTCGTAGAATGAACCCCCGCTTCCCCCGAGGCACGGATTTGTGATGAACGACGGTCTGGGGCCGAGAACGGCCTCGACGGATGCCGCGACGGGTGAGCCCGTCGAGCTGCTCGAACTCTCGGCGGAACTGGCGTTGCACACGCCCTTTGCGACGGCGCTCACCGAGCGCGTCACGCGGCTGTCGGCGGTCCGCCATGCCTCCTACGTGCACCTGCGCCGCGTCGATCGTCCGAACATGGACCGGTTGGTCGTGGTGTCGGACGCCACGCCGGGACATCGGTTGTCGGATGTGCTCGACGCCGCGGCGGGGGAGCGGCCGCCGATCGAAGCGGTCGTCGCGCTGCTGCGGCAGTTGCTGCCGGCGGTCTCGCTGTTCTCGCGCCACAACCGCGCGCACGCGCTGGGCACCATCGCACCCGAGCGCATCTTCATTTCGTCGCCGGCGCGTGTCGTCATCGCCGACTCCGCCTTTGGCGCCGCGCTCGATCTGCTCCAGTTGTCGCCGGTCGACGCCTGGCAACGGTACCGCGTCGCCGCGCCCTCGTCCATCGACCCGGTCACGAGCACCACTCGCGCCGATGCCACCGCCGTCGGCGTCGTAGCCTTGTCGGTGCTGCTGGGCCGCCGCCTCACGACCAACGAATACCCAGCGGCGTTGCCGGCGCTGATTGCCGACGCACGCGAACGCCACGGCGACGAGGACCATCCGCTGTCGAGCGTCTTCGCGCGCTGGCTGCGACGGGCGCTGCAGTTGGAGGGGGGCGGCTTCGATTCGCCGCAGGCGGCACAGATCGCGTTCGAGGAAGTGCTGGCCAGCAACCGGCGCTACGTCACCGGCACCGACGCGCTCGAGCAGTGGGTCGAGAAGGTGGCCGGGCCTCTCACGCCGCCTGCTCCCGAGCCGGAACCGAGCCTTGCCGCGCCGGCGCCCGAGCCAGTGGAAACGGTGGTCGACACGCCCGAGGCCGCACCGACTGTCGAGGCCACGCCCGCCGTGCCGACTGGACGGATCTTCGGCATCCCGCGCTGGGCGCTCGTGCTGCTGGCCGTGTTGATCGTGCAGGCCGGCGTGATCGGCTGGTACTGGACGCGTCCGGCGCCCGGTCCCGTCGAAGGCGAAGGCGAACTCGTCGTCACGTCGCGACCCGTCGGCGCCACCGTGATCGTCAACGGCACCGCGCGTGGCGAGACGCCACTGACCTTGACGCTGGCGGCAGGCGCACATGTCGTCGAAGTGCGCGCCGGGACGAGTGAACCGCGCGTGATCCCGCTGATGATTCGCGCCAACATGCAGACCGCGCAGTACGTCGAACTGCAGGAAGCCGCGCCGACGCCGCCACCCGTGGAGCGGAAGGCGCCGGTTCGCCGGCGGCGGTGACCATGCCGACCGCGGCGCACCAGCGAGCGCGGGGTGGTCGTGTCCAAACACGCTGGCATCGTTCGTCCCAAGCTGGTAGGATGGCGCGTCCATTCCGGGAAAAGATGCGTCGATTCGTATTCATCGGACTCGTGCTTGGTGTCGGTGTGACCGGCGCCCTCGCCCGTCAGACGCCCCAGGCACAGGTGCCCGGGATCACTGAGCCGGCCGAGCGCCGCACGACCGACATTCACCTGCCGGCGGATTCCCTCGTCATCGAAGGCACGATTCCGCCGGGCCGGACGCTGGGCGCGATGTTCGCGGATCACGACGTGGCCGACGCCGATCGCCTGGCGGTGGTGGACGCCGTGGCGAGCGTCTTCGACGTCCGCAAGCTGCACGCCGGTCAGCCGTTCCTGCTCGATCGTCTCTTCGACGGCCGCGTCCGCACATTCACCTACGGCATCGACGACGATCGCCTGCTGCACGTGCAGGCCGACGCCGCGCACGTGTTCCATGCCGAGGTCCAGGCGATCCCGAAGGACACGGAAGTGACGGCGGTGCATGGCGACATCTCGCGCGAGACGCCGTCGTTGACGCAGTCGCTCGACGCCGCCGGCGAGCGCCTCGATCTCGCATTGCAGATGGCCGAGATCTTCTCCGGCGAGCTCGACTTCTCGTCGGAACTCCAGCCCGGCGACGGTTATCGGCTGGTGGTGGAACGTCACACGCGCGACGGCGAGGTCGTGGGCTACGGCGATATCCTCGCGGCGGAATTCGTTGCCAGCGGACGCGCCATTCGCGCCATCCGCTACGCGACGGAAGGCGGCAAGCCGGCGTATTACGACGAGGACGGCCGCTCGCTGAAGCGCTTCTTCCTGAAGTCGCCGCTCAAGTTCGAGCCGCGCATCACGTCGCGCTTTGCCTCGGCGCGCAAGCATCCCATCCTGAACTACACACGCGCGCACAACGGCGTGGACTACGCGGCGCCGCCCGGCGCGCCGGTGGCGGCCGTGGCGCCCGGCACGGTGACGCTGGCCGGATGGACCGGCGGTGGTGGCCGCACCGTCCGCGTGCGCCATCAGAACGGCTACGAAAGCGAATACCTGCACCTGTCGGCCATCGGCGTGCGCGTCGGCGAACGCATCTCGCAAGGCGATGTCGTCGGCAAGGTGGGGTCGACGGGCCTCGCGACAGGGCCGCACCTGCACTACGGCCTGCGCAAGAACGGCCGCTACGTCAATCCGGTGATCGAGCACCGCAACATGCCGCCGGGCGAACCGATTCCCGCCGCCGAATTGCAGGCGTATACGCTCGTCCGCAGCCGGCTCTTCGAGCTCTTCTCCCTTCCTGCTACCCGCGCCGCCAACTGACCCCGCCTCCCGCCTCCCGTCTCCCGCTTCCCCCTCCCGCCTCCCGCCTCCCGCTCCCGCCTCCCGCCTCCCGTCTCCCGCTTGCCCTGAGCGAAGTCGAAGGGTCGTGGATTCACCTCCCGACTATCCAGCCCTCCAGTCCTCCAGTCGTCGTTCTTCCCACCGTGCCGGCTCGCGTCCGGCATGGCTCATGCACTTTCTCAGCCGAGGAGGCTATTCATGTCGTCGATACAGAAGTGCTTACTTGCCCGAATGAAATTCTTACTTCCCGCGCTGCTCATTCTGGCGAGTGCGGCACCCAGCTTCGCCCAGGGACCGGGCATCCGCGGCGGCGTCTCGATTGATCCGGATCAGTTCTATTTCGGCGGGCACTACGAAACGAGTCCGCTCATCGACCGCCTGCATTTCCGACCGAATGTCGAGATAGGCATCGGCGACGATGTGGTGACGACCGGGCTCAACATGGAGTTCGTCTACAAGTTCCCGACGCGGTCCGACTGGGGGATGTATGTCGGCGGTGGTCCGGCGGTGAACTTCTACTCGTACGACGACTCGCGCGGCGGCGACACCGAGTCGGAAGGTGGCCTCAACGTGCTGGTCGGCGTCGAGAGCAGCCGCGGCCTGATGTTCGAGATCAAGATCGGCGCGATCGACTCGCCCGACCTGAAGTTCGGCGTCGGCTGGTCGTTCCGCTAGTTCCACCCGCTCCCGCGGGCGTCAGAGTACCTATAATCCTCTGATGTCTTCCATCTACCCCTTCGCGGCGCTGCGGCCCACACCGGCCGCGGCGTCGCAAGTGGCGGCCGTTCCCTACGACGTCGTCAACACCGACGAAGCCCGCGCCCTGGCCGCCGGCAATCCCCTGAGCTTCCTCCACGTCTCGCGTCCGGAGATCGACCTGCCGGCCGGTACCGACCCGCACGCCGAGGCGGTGTATGCGAAGGCGGCGGCGGCGTTTGCCGCGCTGAAGACCGCCGCGCCGCTGGTCCTCGAGGACGCGCCAAGCCTGTATGTCTATCGTCTGCACATGGGCGATCACGTCCAGGCCGGCATTGCCGCCTGCTTTTCGATCGACGAATACGATCGCGACCTGATTCGCAAGCACGAGAAGACGCGGCCGGACAAGGAGGACGATCGTACGAAGCACATGCTGGCGATCGGCGCGCAGACCGGCCCGGTGTTTCTCACCTACCGCGCCTCACCGGCCGTCGACGCGGTGGTCGAGCGCGTGATGACCGGCGCACCGCTCTTCGACATCACGGCGCCGGATCAGGTGCGTCACGTGCTGTGGCGCGTGCCGGCGGCGGACGCCAGCGCCATCACCGCGGCATTCGGTGAGATCCCCGTGCTCTACATCGCCGACGGCCATCATCGCGCCGCCAGCGCGGCCCGCACGCGGCGCTCGCTGCAGTCCCGCGGCGCGGGTGAATGGGACCGTGTGCTGGCCGTGGCGTTCCCCGACAACCAGATGCAGGTGCTGCCCTACAATCGCGTCGTTCGCGACCTGAATGGCCAGACCGCGGAAGGCTTTCTCGAGGCGCTGCGTGCGCGCGCGACCGTGCGTCCCGGCGGGTCGGCAGCGCCGGCCCGCAAGGGCGAGATCGCGATGCGGCTCGGCGGCCAGTGGTACACGCTCGCGTTCCCGACGTCGGACGCGTTGGACGTCGATGTCCTCGAACGCGAAGTGCTGGCGCCGATTCTCGGCATCACCGACGTGCGCACCGACAAGCGCATCGACTTCGTCGGCGGCATCCGCGGCACGGCTGAACTCGAGCGCCTTGTCGATGACGGCACGTGGGCGGTGGCGTTCTCGATGTATCCGGTGTCGCTGGACGACTTGATGCGCATTGCCGACGCCGGTGGCATCATGCCGCCGAAATCCACATGGTTCGAACCGAAGCTGCGCGACGGTCTGTTGTCGCACGTGATCGCGTGATCGGCCGCAACATCGCGGTGTTCTTCTGGTCCCCGGAGGGTCTCTCATGACCGTGCTCGTTGCTGACAAATTCGAACAGTCCGGCCTCGATGGCCTGAAGGCCGCCGGCTGCGATGTCGTGTATCAACCCGATGTGTCGGGCGACACGCTCGTCGAGGCGCTGCGCACATCACGTGCGTCGGTCCTCGTCGTGCGGTCGACGCAGGTGACCGAACCGATGCTCGACGCCGGTCCGCTGGCGCTGATCGTTCGCGCCGGCGCCGGCGTCAACACCATCGATCTGGCAGGCGCGTCGAAGCGCGGCATCTACGTCTCGAACTGCCCCGGCAAGAACGCGGTGGCCGTGGCCGAACTGGCGATGGCGTTGATCCTCGCGCTCGATCGCCGCATCGCCGACAACGTCGCCGAACTGCGCGCCGGATTGTGGAACAAGAAGGAGTATTCGAAGGCGCGCGGTGTCTACGGCCGCACGCTCGGCCTGCTCGGCTTCGGCAACATCGGGCAGGAAGTGGCACGCCGTGCCCGCGCGTTCGGCATGCCGGTGCTGGTGTGGAGCCGGCGTTTCGCCACTGATGCCGATGAACGCGCCCGCGTCGAGGAAGCCTTCGACCTCACCGTCGTCGACACGCCCGAAGCGCTGGTCGCCGGTGCCGACATCGTCAGCGTGCACCTCGCGCTCGGCAAAGACACGCGCGGCTTCGTCAACCAGGCGCTGCTGTCGCACATGAAGCCCGGCGCGTTCTTCGTCAACACCGCGCGCGGCGAAGTGGTGGATGCGGCAGCGCTGCTGGCGGCGGCGACCGAGAAGAAGCTGCGGCTCGGCCTCGACGTCTTTGCCGCCGAGCCGTCATCGGCCACCGGCGCGTTCGTCGATCCGCTCGTCGCGCTCCCCGGCGTCTACGGCACGCACCACATTGGCGCGTCCACCGATCAGGCGCAGGAAGCCATTGCCGGCGAAACCGTCCGCATCATTCGGACGTTCAAGGAAACCGGTCGCGTTCCCAACGTCGTCAATCTCGCGCGCAAGACGCCGGCGACGCACATGCTCGTCGTCCGTCACCGCGATCGACCCGGCGTACTCGCGCACGTCTTCGATCACCTGCGCCAGGCGCAGTTGAACGTGCAGGAAACCGAGAACATCATCTTCGACGGCGCCCAGGCCGCCGTCGCGCGAATCAACCTCGATGGCGCCCCGCCCGACGCCACGCTCGACGCGCTGCGCACGGGCCACGCCGACGTGCTTGATCTGCAACTGGTAACTCTCTAGGTCCTGGGTCCTAAGTCCTAGGTCCTAGGCAAGAACCCTTGTCCACGAGAACACGGCGGTTTCGATGTCGTGGACAGAGGTTCTTCCTAAGACGGCTTAGGACCTAAGACCTAGGACCTAGGACCTGTACAATTCACCCATGGCTACATCCCGTCCTTTCAACTTCTCCGCCGGTCCGGCGGTTCTCCCGATCCCCGTCCTCGAAGAGGCGCAGCGCGATCTCGTATCGTTGCCGAACGTCGGCATGTCGGTGCTCGAGATCAGCCACCGCTCCAAGACCTTCGAAGGCATCCTCGCGCAGACCGAGGCCGACCTCCGCACGCTGGGCAACGTGCCCGCCAACTACAAGGTGCTGTTCCTGCAGGGCGGTGCCTCGCTCCAGTTCTCGATGGTGCCGCTCAACCTGCTTGGCGCCGGCCAGTCGGCCGACTACATCGTCACCGGCGGCTGGTCGCAGAAGGCGGTGAAGGAAGCCAAGCGCGTCGGCACCGTGAACATCGCCGGCAACACGGAAAACGAGAACTTCGGGCGCATCCCGCGGCAGGACGAACTGACGCTCGACGCGAACGCCGCCTACGTCCACTTCACGACCAACAACACGTTGTTCGGCACGCAGTGGAAGGCGGAACCGGCCACGGCCAACGTTCCGCTCGTCGCCGACACTTCGTCGGACATGTTCAGCCGGCCGATCGACATCGCGAAGTACGGCCTCATCTACGCCGGCGCGCAGAAGAACCTTGGCCCCTCGGGCGTCACGCTGGTGATCATCCGCGAGGACCTGCTGGCGCGGTCAGCGAAGTCCTTGCACACGATGCTGAACTACTCGGTGCACGCCGAGAACGGCTCGATGTACAACACGCCGCCCTGCTTCGGCATCTACCTGATGGGCCTGGTGATGAAGTGGGCGATCGGCGAAGGCGGTCTCGCGGCGATCGGCGCGCGCAATCAGCGTAAGGCCGAGAAGCTGTACGCGGAGATCGACCGCACCGGTTTCTACAAGGGCACGGCGGCGGCCGACAGCCGCTCGGCCATGAACATCACGTTCCGCCTGCCGAACGAGGATCTCGAGAAGACGTTCGTCAAGGAATCGACGGCGGCCGGTCTCGACGGCCTGAAGGGACACCGCTCGGTCGGCGGCATGCGCGCCTCGATCTACAACGCGTTCCCCGAAGCGGGCGTCGAGGCGCTGGTCGAGTTCATGCGCGAGTTCGAGCGCAAGAACGGCTGACGCCCGTCAGCGCATCAGGCGGGACGACGCGGCCGGCTGCCGCGTCGTCGACCGCCGCGTCGACGACGGCGGTATGGCGCGTCGGTGGCCATTGCCTCGGACGCTTCGGCCTCCGCCGGCGCCGTGGCGCGCACGGCTTCGACGAACCCCTTCCAGTGCTCGACGATTTCCGGCACCTGCCCCTGCACATCGAGCCACGTCAGCGCGTCCTCGAACGGGCCTCGCATCATCAGCGCGCGTTTCGCGCGCGGTGACGATTCGAGATCCCGGAGCCTCGACTGCAGCGACAGCACCTGCCGCAACCGTTCCGTGTCGCGCCGCGCGATCGGCAGGATGCCGATCTTCATCACCGGCGGCTTCGGACGACGATCGCGCCGCTCGGCCGACCAGGAACGACCGCGCAGGCGGCGGACCGGCGGCGTGTCCGGCGCGTCGTCCGTCTCCGCGGCATCGGTGTCGTCGACGGTCTCGTCGGCGTGATAGCTGCGCGGCATCAGCCCGATTGGCAGCAGCAGCGACCCCAGCAGGACGGGATTGGTCAACTGCGCCGGCATCTCGGCAAAGCGGCGGCGATAGGTGTCGAGCGCGCGCAGCGACTCCCACAGCGGTTCGTGCGCGGCCTTCTTCTGCAACTCGGGCGTCACCGGTTCGAGCAGGCCATGCTCGGCGAGCAGGCGGAAGGTCCGCTCGGCGGATCCCGACCGCAGGATCTTGTAGTACTCCTCGATCAATCGCGCCGGCGCCGCCAGCGCCATCAGGTGCCGCCGTTCGCGAATGGCGTCGACGATCGGCGGGTCGAGCGTGAAATCCAGGCGCGCCGCGAAGGCCACGGCGCGCAGCATGCGCACGGGATCTTCCTCGAAGCGCAGCAGCGGATCGCCGATCGAGCGGATGACGCGCGAGCGCAGGTCGTCGAGGCCGCCGACGTAGTCGATGATCGAAAAGCTGGCGATGTCGTAGAACAGCGCGTTGATCGTGAAGTCGCGGCGGAACGCGTCTTCTTCCGGCGTGCCGAAGGTGTTGTCGTGGCGCACCGGGCCGTCGGGTTCGGCAGCCTGGGGCGGTGGAGCTGTTTCGGCGTCGCCGCCATCCACCGGTTCATCCTGGGCGATCAGACGACGAAAGGTGGCGACTTCGATGGTCTTGTCGCCGAAGCGGACGTGCGCGAGGCGGAAGCGACGGCCGATGATCCAGCAGTTCCGGAACAGCTTCTTGATCTGGTACGGATGCGCGTCGGTGCCGACGTCGAAATCCTTCGGCTGGCGTCCGAGCAGCAGATCGCGGACACCGCCGCCGACGAGATAGGCCGTGTAGTTGGAATCGCGGAGCCGGTTGAGAACCTTGAGTGCGTCGGGGTCGATGTCCCGGCGCGAGATGGAATGCTCTGCGCGGGGCACGATCACTGGGGCGGCCATTCGGGACTTCATTGTACTGCGTGCTACGATCCGTCCCGGGTATTCACCGTCATGGCCATGTCAGCAGCAGGGCGCTACCGGGCGCTGATCGCCGGCGCGTGCCTGGCGTTCGTGCTCGGCGCCGCCGGTCCGGCGTCGGCCGATCGGGCCGATCTGGCGCGGGCGCTCGCCCTCTACAACGAGCGGCGGTTCGACGAGGCCATCGAGGCCGCCATGGCCGCCCGCAAGACGCCCGACACGCAGGACGCCGCCGCCATCGTGCAGGCGCGAGCGCACCTCGAGCGGTATCGCGAGTTTGTGGATCCGGCGGACCTGTCGGCCGCGCGCGAAGCCCTTGGCGCCGTTCGCACGGGAGTGATCACCGAACGCGCGCGCATCGAGTATCTGCTGGCACTGGGCCAGGCGTTGTTCCTCGAAGACGACTTCGGCGCCGCCGCCAACCTGTTTGCCTCGGCCGTCAAGGCCGGGCGCGCCTACGACATGGAGCTGGGTGAGTCGCTCACCGACTGGTGGGGCAGCGCCGTGGAACGTCAGGCCGATCTGTCGGACGCCGAGGTCCGCCGCGACCAGTTCATGACGCTGGCGGACGAAATGCGCGACCAGCTCGAGACGCATCCGACATCGTCGGCCGCCGCGTATTGGCTGGCCGCGGCGCTTCGTGGCGCCGGCGACGCGCGAGGGGCCTGGGATGCTGCCGCTGCCGGCTGGGTCCGCGCGCGCCTGGCCGGCGACCGTGCGGCGGGACTGCGCGCCGATCTCGACAAGCTGGTGCTGCAGGGCGTGATTCCCGATCGCGTGCAGCCGTTGGCGCCGGCGGACCGTGCCGCCGCCGAGTCGCAGCTGCGCGTCGAGTGGGAGCTGGTGAAGGAACGCTGGCGCTAGCCACGGCGCGCGCAGGCGCCTCGCCCGCCTGACGCCAGCCCTGTCGACGACTACGACTTGGCGTCCTTCCAGTTCGCGCCGACCCCCACATCCACATCGAGCGGCACCCGCAGCGTCACCGCCTCCGACATCGTCTTCCTGACCAGCGCGGCGATGTCGTCGGCGTCCTGTGCCGGCGATTCGAAGAGCAGTTCGTCGTGCACGGTGAGAATCATGCGTGCCTCGGTGCCGCGCGCCGTCAATGCGGCGTCGATGTCGATCATTGCGCGCTTGAGGATGTCGGCGGCCGTCCCCTGGATCGGCATGTTCACGGCCACGCGTTCGGCGGCACTGCGGATCTGGCCGTTGCGGCTGGTCAGTTCCGGCACCAGCCGCCTTCGTCCGAACATCGTCTTCACGACGCCGGTTTCGCGCGCCGTTGCCAGCGTTTCGTCGATGAACGTGCGGACGCGCGGGAAGCCTTCGAAATACGCATCGATGAACTGCTGCGCCGCCGCCTGCGTCACACCGATGTCCTTGGCCAGCGTGAACGCCGTCTTGCCGTAGAGCAGCGCGTAGTTGATGATCTTCGCCCGCCGCCGCAGTTCATGCGGACCGAGCGCGCTGTCGGCGCCGAAGACGGCGTCTGCCGTGCGGTCGTGGATGTCCTCGCCGCGCTCGAAGGCGGCGATGAGTGTCTCGTCGCCGGAGAGATGCGCCAGCACGCGGAGTTCGATCTGCGAGTAGTCGGCGGAGATCAACAGCCAGCCAGGTTCGGCGACAAACGCCCGACGGATCTCGCGGCCGAGTTCCGTGCGGATCGGGATGTTCTGCAGGTTCGGGTCGCTGCTGCTCAGCCGACCTGTCGCTGCGACGCCCTGGTTGAACTGCGTGTGCACGCGTCCGGTCTGCGGGTTCACCAGCGTCGGCAGCGCGTCGATGTAGGTGCCCTTCAGCTTGGCAAGGCTGCGCCAGTCGAGGATCTGTCGCGGCAGGTCGTGCGTCAGCGCCAGTTCCTCCAGCACTTCCACGGCGGTGGACGGCGTGCGCGTCGTTCCCGTGCGCTTCAACACCGGCAACTGGAGCTTCTCGAACAGCACGTCGGCCAGTTGCTTCGGCGAGTTGATGTTGAACGTCTCGCCGGCCAGCCGGTAGATCTCGGCGCCGAGCGCGCCAAGTTCGTGATCGACGCGCGCCGCCTGGGCCGCCAGCGCCGGCACATCGACACGAACGCCGCGCTGCTCGAGCTTCGCGAGGATCGGGATCAGCGGCCGTTCGAGATCGCAATACACGTCCATCAGGCCGTCGCGGGTCAGCAGCGGCGACAACGCTTCGGCGAGTTGCCACGACAGATCCGCGCGTTCGCCGGCGTAGACGAGCACCGCGTCGGCCGGCACGTCGGCAAACGGCCGTGCCTTTGCGCCCTTGCCGCGCACGGCTTCTTCGTCAACGGCGCGATACGACAACTGTTCCAGCACCAGCGGTTCCAGCGCCTGACTCGGACGGTTGGCGTCCAGCAGGTACGCCGCCAGCATCGTGTCGATGTCGATGCCGCCGAGCACGATGCCGTGCCGCGCCAGGACGATCGTGTCGGCCTTCAGGTCGTGGCCGATCTTGCGGACGTCCGGATTCGACAGCAGCGGCGCCAGCAGGCCGAGCGCTTCGTCGCGATCGAGCGAGCCGTCGCCCATGAAGCCGTGATGGCCGACCGGGATGTAGCGCGCCTGACGCGCGCCGGTGGACACGGCAATACCGACGAGCGACGCTCGCACGGGCGCGGTGCCGTCGGTGATCAGCCGCAGGGCGATCTGCGGCTGCGCCGACCACTCCCGCACGAGCATGGTCAGCTCCTCGATCGACGCCACCAGCGCGTAGTCGCGCGTCGTCGTGTCCGCCGTTGGCGCGAACTCGGTGACGAGCGTCCGGAACCCGAGCGACGAGAACAGCGCGTAGCAGCGTTCGCGCGACGGCCCCTGGAACCGAAACGCCGCTTCATCGAAATCGACACCCACATCGGTGTGGATCATCACCAGCGTCCGGCTCTGCCTCGCCTCGTCTGCGTGGTTCTTCAACGCTTCGCGATACTTCTTCTGCGGGACCTCGTCGACGCGCGCCAGCAAGTCCTCCACCGATCCGTAGGTCTTGATCAGTTCGCGCGCGCCCTTCTCGCCAATGCCGGGGACGCCTTTGATGTTGTCGATGGAGTCGCCCATCAACGCCAGCACGTCCACCACCTGCGCCGGCGCGACGCCGAAGCGCGCTTCGACGCCCTCCGCGTCGTACCACGTGCCTTCGTCGCGCGGGTTGTACACCTTGACGCGGCCGCCGACGAGCTGAAAGAAGTCCTTGTCGCCCGTGACGATGGCGACGTCGAAGCCGGCGTTGGCGGCCTTCACCGCCAGCGTGCCGATGACGTCGTCCGCCTCGAAACCTTCCGCCGTGAGGATCGGCACGCCCATTGCCTGGCACGCCTCGTGGACCCATGTCAGTTGCTCGCGCAGGTCGTCCGGCATTGGCGCGCGGTTGGCCTTGTAGTCCGCGGCCAGCTTCGATCGGAACGTCTCGGTCGGGAGATCGAACGACGCGGCGATGTGCGTCGGCTGGTGATCCGTCAGCAGCTTCCGCAGCATCGTCACGAAACCGTAGACGGCGTTGGTGGACTTGCCGTCCGGGCCGGTGAGCCCGCGCAGCGCGTGATACGCGCGGTACATCTGGTTGCTGCCGTCGATCAGGAACAGGGTGGGCATGGGCGAAGCCTCAAAGTATCATCGCCGCCCCTCCAGCCTTCCAGCCCACCAGTCCGCCAGTCCTCCAGCCCTCCAGCCCTCCAGCCCTCCAGTCCTCCAGTCCCCCGTGTCGTCGTACAATCGGAGCCCGTGGTGCGCCGGCTGTTCGTGGCATGGGTGTCGCTGCTGGTTGTCGCCGCCTGCAGCACCAACCCGTTATCGCGGAAGTACGAATACGAGGAAGAGGTCTACGTCGACCTGGACGGCTCGGCGATCGTCTACGTGAACGCCGCCGTGCCGGCGCTCGTGGCGCTGCGGGGCGTGGACCTGCCGCTGGACCCTGGTGCGCGTCTCGATCGACAGGATGTGCGCGCCATTTTCGAGACGCCGGTGAGTCACGTCGCCAACGTGAGCCTGTCGCGGCGCGACGGCCGGCGTTACGTGCATCTGCGGATCGAGGTGGACGACATTCGCCGCCTGCACGAGGCCGCGCCGTTTGCGTGGTCCACCTATCGTCTGGATGTCGCCGACGCCGGCGCCGTCTATCAGCAGCGCGTCGGTGCCTCTGCCGGGCGCGGCGTTGGCGAGGTCGGCTGGAACGGATCGGAGCTAACCGCTTTCCGTCTGCACCTGCCCAGCCGCGTCACCTTTCACAACTCGCCGTCGAAAGAGATCCTGCGCGGCAACATCATCGTCTGGGAGCAGCTGCTGGCCGAACGACTGCGCGGCGTGCCGATCGACATCGAGGTTCGCATGGACAGCGATTCGATTCTTCAGACGACGCTGCTGCTGTTCGGCGCGATGGCGGTGCTGGTGGCGGTGACGTTCGTCGGCTTCGTCTGGTTCGTCCGAAGCCGCGGGAAAGAAGAGCCGGCGGGCTAGCCGCGTTCGTCCCGCCTCCCGCCTCCCGTCTCCCGTCTCACGCCCGCCTCCCGCCTCCCGCCTCCCGTCACGTTTTCGCTACGGTTCGCCGACGCCCAGCGTCTCTCTGAACTCGGCGTCGGTCTGCAGCCGGCTCGTCACTTCCAGCGCGCCGAAGCTTCCGGCCAGTGATCGCGCCAGCGCGCGTTCGACGTTGCTCGGCACCACGCCTTCGAGACTCACGCGTCCGCGATTGACGACGATGTGGATGGGTGGGTTGGGCATCGAGGCGAACTGCCAGAAGGACGAGTGACCGTAGATGGCGCGCGAAATCCGGAAGCGCAGCTCGTCGTCGAACTGTGACACCGGCAGTACCTGAATCGCGTTCTCCACCGACGTCACACCGTGCACGCGCCGCACGCGGCGCTCGAGGTCGTCGCGCTTGTACGGCATCGTCACCCAGCCATCGAGGATGACGTGACCGTTGTCGATGCTGGCGGCGACGCTGTCGAAGACGGTGTATTGCGTGTAGCGCTCGACTTGCGTGGAGATCTGCTGGAAGAGCACGCGGTCGCTGGCGGAGATCTGCGCGGCGGAATCTGCGGCCGGTATCACGAGCGCGGCGGCCAGCAGAACGGTGCGGAGGATGGTGCGGGTCATGGCTGTCTCCCTGACCCTTTACACTGCGAGGACCGTACCACGCGGCACTGTCCGCGCCTGCTACCTGGTGCCTGCCGTCCGCTGCCTGCTACCTGCTTCTTCAGGGCGTCGCGATATACCCGCGTCGCGCCCGCACCAGCGCCGACGAATCGCGCAGTTCGACGCGGATGGTGTGCCAGCGCCCGTCGCGATGGCCGGGGCTCGGATAGCCGATGTAGTACTGCTTGCCCAGCTCGTCGGCGATGTTCGCCGTCGCCGGATCGAGATCACGCGCCGTGCGCACGATTTCGGTGCGGCCGCCGCTGTCGTCGG
>JADZCY010000402.1 GCA_020851325.1 Acidobacteriota bacterium
CCTCCGCGCTTCGCGCTACGGAGGACAAGTCCTCGTGGGCACCATCGTCTGCATCCTCCTCCGTGCTTCGCGCTACGGAGGACAAGCCCTCGCGGGCACCCTCGTCCGCCCCGCCGTTTCTTCCTCCCGCGATCAAGCAGTTCTTCCTGTCCGGCGGCGGTTCCCTGACGCCGGCGCTGCTGGGCGTGGCGCGCGTCAGTTACGCCGACGCCAAGCTCGGCATCGACGACACCCGCGTTGTTTCGGTGGTGACGCCCATTGGCGAGGGCGCGGTTGCGGTCGACTGGGATCACGCCGAGCCGGCGGACTTCGACGTCGAACATCTCGACACCCGCGCGCCCGCGGACGTCGGCTTCGCGGCGCTGCCATCAGCGGCTGCGAATCCGAAGAGCTACGCGACGTGGGAGAAGGACTTCTCGCGCTGGGCCGCGGCGAGTCAATCAGTGGAAGTGCTACGCAGCGCGCAGACGAAGCTGATCTCGCAGCTCGACGAGTCGGAGCGCGACTTCCGCATCCGCCTCGGTCACTCGCAGCGCGAGGCGCGCGATGCCGCGCTGCAGAAGGTGCGCGACAAGTATGCGTCGCGTGTGCGGACGGCCGAGGACAAGCTGCGCCGCGCGCAACAGGCCGTGCAGCGGGAATCGCAGCAGGCGTCGGAGTCGAAGATGTCGGCGGCGGTGTCCTTTGGCGCCACCGTCCTCGGCGCGCTGCTCGGCCGCAAGACGGTCTCCGCCAGCACGCTCGGCCGCGCCACGACGGCGGCCCGCAGTGCCAGCCGCGTCTCGCGCGAGTCTCAGGACGTCGCGCGCGCCGAAGCGACCGTGTCGGTGCTCGAACAGCAACTCGCCGAGGCACACGCGGCGATGGAAGCGGACCTCGCCACTGTCCAATCCGAACTCGACCCCGCCGCCGACACGCTCGAGCGGGTCGTCGTGAAACCCAAGCGCGGCGGCGTGTCGGTGCAGCTCGTCGGGTTGGTGTGGAAGTAGGAAGGGACCGCCGCTCGCGCGGCGGTGGGATTACAGGACCGCGCCCAGCAGGGACCGCGCGGTAGGGACCGCCGCTGCGCGGCGGTGGGATCACGGACCGCGCTTCGCGCGGTAGGGACGTCGGGGGGGGGGCGGGCCGAGGCGCGGCGCCGCGTATACTAGGAGGCGCCTTCCTGAGCCGGAGTGGCGGAACTGGCAGACGCGCGGGACTCAAAATCCCGTTCTCCTTGCGAGAGTGTGGGTTCGATCCCCTCCTCCGGCACCACATGCCATAGCTGATTGACGGATCGGGTGATTTCGCGATTGTTGCCATGAAGTGAGATTGGCGATCGCGAGATTCGGATCGGGAGATCGCGCGATTGATCACGGGAGCGCCGCGCAGGCACCACTCGGCCCCCATCGCCCCGCCAGACAAACGGACGACGACGCTATCGTGAAGTTCACGTGGCGCACATCTCTGGTCCAGCAGTTGAGGTATTCTCGGCGCGCCGCTCCGAGCCCTCGAACGAAAGGACGAGCATGTCGCGCCAAATCGTCTATCCACGCAGCCGGGTCAAGACGCGGGTCGGAGCCGGGATGCTCGCCGTGCTGCTCGCGACGTTAGCGCTGGTCGTGTTCGCGATCACTGTCTGGCGCTCGCCACAGCCACCGCGCGACTTTCTTCTGGCGTTCGTCGCCGTAATCACTCTGCATGGCATGTCGGCTCGAGTGTTCCGGCTCCTGGCGCGGCTGGAAGCCGAGCACCAGACGCCCGACGACACCATGACCTTTCTGTTCGATCTGACGTTGGTGCTGCCGGCACTGGCGCTGCTCGCAACGCTTGGCATTGCGCGCGTGGCTGTCTGAACCGCGCTCTTCAGCCATCCGTCACGGACAGCCCTCAGCCTCGCAACGGGCTGAGTCGGTAACGAGACAGCGAGCGCATGTCAGCACGATCAGTCGTGCGCCGAGCGGCGTAGCTGCCCTATCAGCAGGGCTGCCGTGACGAACAGGAGCGGCGCGGTCAGCACACCCGGCGTGTAACTTCGCTGCACGATCGTCCACACCGGATGCGTGACGCCGTTGATCAGTTCCGCCACAGCCCAGCCCCACATCAACGCACGCGTCGCCGCTGAGTTGCGGCGCATGGCAAAGACAACACACCAGATCCCGAAGACGACGATGAGGACGTTGAGGATGAGGAAACCGAACTGTGGATCGTGCGATACGAGACCGCTGATGAACCGCGCCGGCGGAAACACGTCGGGCAACCGGCCGGCGACCTCTTCAGCCGAGTGCACGGCCTGAATCAGAACGAGGGCAAGGAACAGGAACTGGGGGCGGGGCTTCTGGGGCATTGAGTGATTGACGGATTGGGTGATTGGGCGATTGTTGATGAATTCTGATTGGGCGATTGCGTGATTCGGATTGGTGATCGGGCGATTGTTCTCGGGGTCTGGGGGTCTGGAGGGCTGGAGGGCTGGAGGGCGGTTTGACGCCATCTGCGCATCTGCGGCCGTCTCGTTCATCCGCGCATCTGCGGCCTCTGGGATCTGCGCATTCGCGGCGTGTTGCTGACCTGTGCTGTCAGTGTCATCTGTGCTATCTGTGCCATCTGTGGCCTGTGCCATCTGTGCTATCTGTGCCATCTGTGGCCTGTGCCATCTGTGCTATCTGTGCCATCTGTGGCCTGTGGCCTGTGGCCTGTGTCATCTGTGGCCTGCGCATCTGCGGCCCGTTTTTGGGTAATCCCTGTCATCTGCGGCGTGGCACGCGCGTTGCTCCTCGGCGGCACATGAAGAAAGACACTTCCCTGCCGCCGGGTGCGCACGAGCCGGAGATCCCGACCGAGTCCAATCGCAGCGGCCGCCGCCGTGTCGAGAGCGTGGACGCCGTGCCGGCGCCGGACGAACCGCGCACGCCGTCTGAACCGGAAGAGGTGGAGACGGATCTCGATCCGCGCAGTGGCCCCCAGCGGCCCGGCCGGACCGAGACCGACGCGCCACTGCCGCCACCCGAGGCGTTGCGCGAGCCGCGCAATACGATGTGAGTGGGCGGCCGGCCAAGCGCGCCGTGGCGGCGTCTCATTCCCAGCCCCTGTGCGGAAGGAGATACCCATGCGCGCGCATCGCTCACTCGTTCTCGTCGCCATCGCCGTGTTACTGACCAGCGTGACCACCGCGGCGGCAATGCATTACAGCTCCGCTGCGGAACGCATGCAGCGCAGCGTGCCGTTGCGCAACAGCGACGCGCGCAGCGCGACGGCCGCGGACGTGGGGCTCGAGTCCGCCGGCGTGGCGCAGCCCAACCCGGTGGCGCCGCAAGTGCTGTCCGGTCCCGACGTCGGCTTCCGCATCGAGGGCGTCGACCCGCGCACCGGCAACCCGACGGGCATCTGGGTCGTCCGCGTCAACGGCGAGTGGGTGGAGGCGATGTCGAAGCCGGTGCTTCGGCGGGGCGAATAGGGATCGGCCCTTCGACTTCGCTCAGGACGCGCCCTTCGACTTCGCTCAGGGCGGGCGGGAGGCCCTTCGACTTCGCTCAGTAAGCCGTCCAAGCCCTAAGCCCTACAAGCCGAGCCTCGCCGAAGCGCAACGCGCGAAGGCGGGCCCAAGCCATCCAAGCCCCAAGCCTTCCAAGCCCTTCAAGCCCTTCCAAGCCCCAAGCCCTGCAAGCCGCAGCCTCGCCGAAGCGCAACGCGCGAAGGCCGGCCCAAGCCCTCCAAGCCCTGCTGGGTTCTCCGCCCTACTTCGGCGGCTTCGCGGCGTTGATGCGCGCGGAGACGGCGGCGGTGAGGTCGGCGTCGGGATTCACCCACGACAGATACGTGGCGTCGCCGGCGCTGATGACGATGCGGAGGCCGCGTTCGCGTGAGAGTGCCTCGACGGCCTCGCCGATGCGGGTGAGGAGCGGCCGCAGCAACTCGTTCTCGAGCGCCGCCAGCTCACCCTCGGCGTCCTGCTGACGCCGCTGCAGTTCCACGCGCAGGCGCGCCGCTTCGCGCTCCATCGCACTGCGCGCGTCCGCCCCGGGCGGCAACGCGTCGTGCTTCGCCTGCAGTTCGCGCAGCGTCGCCGCCTGCGCGGTCAGTTCCTTCGTCTTCACCTGCTGCAACGCCTGAAGCTTCGCCAGCGACGCCTTCCCTTCCTCCGTCGCCTCGATCGTCCGGCCGATATCGATCCACGCCACTTCCAGCGCCGTCGTCGTCGCCGGAGGCGCCGGTGCGGCCGGCGGCTGCGGAACCTGCGACACGGCGAGGGCCATCAATACGACAGGCAAGGCGCTCATCATCGTCGTCTTTCGACGCCCGGGCCGCACGGTTGGCCGGTGGGCGTCGCGGCCGTTGACGCTTCGGCTTGCCCAAGCGAAGGCCGCGCGGTACAGTTTGCCCGCGAGTCCATGCCGCTCTCCCTCGAGCCTGGCCGCGCCACCGATCCCCGTCCCACTACGGCGTGGCGCTGCCTCAACTGCAATCGTGTGAACCGTCCCGGCGCCATGCTCTGCGGCGACTGCGGCGTGGCGTGGGATCCCGACGCGCTGGTGCTGGACGACGAGCCGCTCGTCGCGCCGCCGCCGCCGACGCCCGAGACGACGCCGTTCCTGACCATCTGGACCGAGCCGCGCGAGACCATCCGCTGGATCGTGGACGCCCGAGGGTCGTGGCTGGTGACGCCGCTCATTCTCGCCGCCGGCTTCATCAGCGCGCTGGATCAGGCCTCACTGCGCAGCCTCGGCGATCGCTTTCCGCTGTCGTCGGTCATCCTCTTCGCCCTGGTCACCGCGCCGCTCTCGCTCGTCGTCATGCGTCTCATCTCCATCGTCGCGGAATGGACCGGTGCCAAGCTGGGCGGCAGCGGCCATCGTGACGACATCCGCACCGCGCTGGCCTGGGCGAGCGTGCCGTACCTGGAGTGGTCGCTCATTGCGTGGCCGTTGATGTTGAGCCTGTTCGGATCGGCGCTGTTCCGCACCGCCGCGCCGGAACTCGACACCGCGAACCCGATCATCGTGACGGGGATGAGCGTGCTGCAACTGATCGTGCTCGGCTGGACCTTCTACGCCAGCATGCAGGGACTCGCCGAAGTGCACCGCTTCTCGTTCGGCAAGGCGGTGCTGTCGTGGTTCCTCGCGATCCTGACCTTCGCCGCGGCGCTGCTGCTCTGCGCGCTCGTCCTCACGGTGATGACGGCGGGGACGTGACAGGACGGGC
>JADZCY010000403.1 GCA_020851325.1 Acidobacteriota bacterium
CTCCCGCCTCCCGCCTCCCGTCTCCCGCCTCCCGCCTCCCGCCTCCCGTTCCTGCTACCATCGTTGAGTGATCCATCTCGACAACCGCCACCGCACGGTCCCTGTTCCGGTCGGCGGTGTCACCGTGGGCGGTGGTGCGCCGATCGTCGTGCAGTCGATGACGATGACGGATACGGCGGATGCGGTGGGGACGGCGCGGCAGTGCATTGAATTGGCGGAAGCCGGCTCCGAGATGGTGCGCGTCACCGTCAACGTGCCCGAAGCGGCGGCGGCGGTGCCCGAGATCAAGCAGCGCATGCTCGACGCCGGCTGCACGGCGCCGCTCATCGGCGACTTCCACTACAACGGTCACCAGCTGCTGACGCGGTTCCCCGAGTGTGCGCGGGCGCTGGACAAGTACCGCATCAATCCCGGCAACGTCGGCACCGGCAAGCGGCGCGACGAGCAGTTCTCCACCATCTGCCAGGTCGCCATCGATCACGGCAAGCCGGTGCGCATCGGCGTCAACGGCGGCTCCCTCAATCAGGAGCTGGTGATGGCGAAGATGCAGGAGAACACCGATCGCGGGCTGGGGCTCGAGTCCGACGACATCATCAACGAGTGCATGGTGCTGTCGGCGCTGCAGTCGACCGAGCTGGCGCTCGAGACCGGGCTCACCGAGAACCAGATCATCATCTCGTGCAAGGTGTCGCGGCCGCGGCACCTGATCGAGGTCTACCGCGCGCTGGCGAAGCGCACGCGGCAGCCGCTGCATCTCGGGCTGACGGAAGCGGGCATGGGCACGAAAGGCCTTGTCTGGTCGGCCTCCGCGCTTGGCGTGCTGCTGCACGCGGGCATTGGCGACACCATTCGCGTGTCGCTGACGCCGCGGCCGGGCGGTGACCGTCGTGAAGAGGTGTACGCGGCGTGCGAGATTCTCCAGGCGATGGGCCTGCGCAGCTTCGCGCCGAGCGTCACCGCGTGCCCGGGGTGCGGCCGGACGACGAGCACGACGTTCCAGGAACTCGCCGAGGCGGTGCAGGGCTACATCCGCGAGCAGATGCCGGCGTGGAAGCAGCGCTACGACGGCGTCGAAACGCTCACGCTCGCGGTGATGGGCTGCGTCGTCAACGGGCCGGGAGAGTCGAAGGCGGCGAACATCGGCATCTCGCTGCCGGGCACGGGCGAAGCGCCCAACTGCCCCGTCTACATCGACGGCCGTCATGCGACGACGCTGCGTGGGACGTATGAGGAGCTGGCAGTGGCGTTCCAGCGGCTGCTGGACGAGTACGTCGAGGCGAAGTACGAGAAGAAGACCGCGCTCGCCGAACGTTAGTGCGTGACTCGATGACGATCCGCACCGCCACGACGGGCGACGCCGACGACATGCTGTCGATGCGCAAGCCGATCGAGCCATAATCGGCCGCATGCGCGGACGATTGCTCCTCGGCCTGCTCACGCTCACGCTCCTGTCCGTTACTCTCGCGCCGCAGATAGCCGGCGGGCCGCTGCTGGCGAGTGAACAGGCGGCGGCCCCTCCCTCGTTCGACATCATCATCCGCAACGGCCGCGTCCTCGACGGCACCGGCAATCCGTGGTACCGCGCCGACATCGGCATCCGCGGCGATCGCATCGCCGTCGTCGGTCGCATCGACAACGCCCGCGCCAGCACGATCCTCGACGCGCGCGATCGCTATGTGACGCCCGGGTTCATCGACGTCCACTCCCACGCCGGCCCGGGATTGGCCACCAGGGCGCTGCAACACGGGCAGCCCGTGCTCGCCCAGGGCATCACGACCGTGCTGGTGAATCCGGACGGCGGCGGCCCCGTCACGATTGCCGAGCAGCGGCGCACTTACGAGACGCAGGGCATCGGCCTCAACGCCGGCCTGTTCGTCCCGCATGGATCGATTCGCCAGGCCGTGATGGGCATGTCGGATCACGATCCCACCGCGGCCGACCTCGCGAAGATGGTGGAGATGACGCGCCAGGGCATGGACGCCGGCGGCGTCGGGTTGTCGAGTGGCTTGTACTACGCGCCCGGCAGCTATTCGAAGACGGCGGAGGTCGTGGCGATGGCCAAAGCCACCGCGCCGTTTGGCGGCGTCTACTCCAGCCACATCCGCGACGAAGCCGACTACTCCATCGGTGTCGTCGCCGCGGTGGACGAAGTGATTACCGTCGCCGAACAGGCCGGCGTCGTCGGTGTGGTGTCGCACATGAAGGCGCTGGGACCGGCGAGCTGGGGCCTGTCGAAGACGCTCGTCGCCAACATCGAAGCGGCGCGATCGCGCGGCGTGCAGGTGTTTGCCGATCAGTATCCGTATGAAGCCAGCGGCACCGGTATTGTCGGCGCGCTGATTCCGCGCTCGGCGCAGGTCGGCGGACGCGAGGCGATGATGCGCCGCATCACCGGCGAACTGCGCGCCGAGGTCCGCGCCGAAGTGAAGACGAACATCGCGCGGCGCGGCGGCGCCGGCACGCTGATGATCAGTCGCTATCGGCCCGACCCGTCGCTCGAAGGCCAGCGTCTCGACGCCATCGCCGCCCGTAACGGCGTGGAGCCGGAGGAGATGGCGCTGCGTCTGCTGGAGAAGGGCGACGCCAGCCTGGTGTCGTTCAACATGTCCGAAGACGACATCGAGCTGATCATGCGCCAGCCCTGGACGATGACCTGCACCGACGGTGATCTGGTGCCGATGGGCGAGGGCAAGCCGCACCCGCGCGCGTACGGCGCGTTCCCACGCAAGCTCGAACGTTACGTTCGCGATCGCCACGTTGTCGGCATCGCCGATGCGATCCGCAGCATGACCTCGCTGCCGGCGTCGCTGTATGGCCTGAAAGATCGCGGGCAGATCCGCGCCGGCGCCTTTGCCGACATCCTGATTTTCGATCTGGCGCAGGTGGACGACATGGCGACGTACGAGAACCCGCACCAACTCGCGGCCGGGTTCAGCGACATCCTCGTCAACGGACAGTGGGCCCGCCGCGACGGCACGTTCACGACGACGTTGGCCGGTCGAGTGGTCGTCCCGGATCGTCGGTAACCGATCGCGCCGCCGTTGCCTCGCCGGTGATCAGCCGGACGCTGCGCTGATACGTCACGTACGACGTCGCCCACTGCAGCATCACCGACAGCCGGTTCCTGAAGCCGATCAGGAACGCGATGTGAAGGAACAACCAGAACAGCCAGCCGGCATAGCCTGACAGGCGGAAGAAGCCGAAGTCGGCGATGGCGGAGTTGCGGCCGATGGTGGCGAGGTTGCCGGGATCGCGATAGCGGAACGGCTGCGTCGCGTCGCCGCGGAGCCGCCGATCGGCGTTGCGCGCGGCGTGCGTGCCCAGTTGCTTGGCCGCCTGTGCCACACCGGGCAGCGGCTTGCCGGTCTGGTGCGTGAACGACGCCATGTCGCCGGCGACGAACACCTCGGGGAATCCTTCCACCGACAAATCGGGGCGCACCTTCACGCGACCGTCGCGCTCGAGTTGCCCGGGGAAACAGGAACCGAGATCGATGGCGCGTACGCCGGCCGCCCACAACACTGTTGCCGCCTCGACGCGCGTGTCGCCCGCCTGCACGCCCTGTTCGTCGATGTCGGTGACGCGTGTGCCCTCGTGCACTTCCACACCGAGCCGCTTCAACGAACGCCGCGCCGCCGCGCGCAGCGACTCGGGAAAGGTCGAGAGGATGGTCGGTCCGCCTTCGATGAGCACGATGCGCGCACTGGCCGGGTCCACCTGATCGAACTCCGACCGCAGTCCCTTGCGCGCAATCTCCGCGAGCGCGCCGGCAAGCTCCACGCCCGTCGGTCCGCCGCCGATGATCGCGAAGGTCAGCAGCCGCCGCTGTCGATCGGGATCGACCTCACGCTCCGCTTCCTCGAACGCCATCAGCACCCGCCGCCGCATCTCCAGCGCATCGTCCAGCGTCTTGAGTCCCGGCGCGCGCGCCGCCCAGTCCTCGTGGCCGAAGTACGAGTGCGTGAGCCCCGCCGCGAGAATCAGCGCGTCGTAGGTGACGATGTCGCCGCCGTCGAGGATGACACGCTTCTCCGCGGGCTCGATGCGCTGCACGTCGCCAAGCAGCACGCGCAGGTTGCGCTGTCGCCGCAGAATCCAGCGGATGGGCGACGCGATGTCACCGGGCGACAGGCCGGCGGTCGCCACCTGATACAGCAGCGGTTGGAAGACGTGATGGTTGCGGCGATCGATGAGCGTCACCTGTGCCGCAGAGCGCGCCAGCGCTCGAGCTGCGTCGAGGCCGGCGAAGCCGCCGCCGATGATCACGATGTGGGCCACAGGCCACAGATTACACAGGCCACAGATGGCACAGACAACACAGATTCAAAAAAAGGCAGCAGATGGGCACAGGCCACAGATGGGACAGACAGCACAGACAGGACGGGCCACAGATGGCACAGACAGCACAGATATGCGGAGGTCGCTCAGTCAAAAGGGGCCACGCTCGACAGATGAATCCGTCGATCGCACATCGCCCTTCAACAACAATCGCGCAATCCCCCGATCGGGCAATCGTCATTGCCCTATTCGTATCTCAGAGCCTCCACCGGGTCGAGCGCGGCGGCGCGGCGCGCGGGGATGTAGCCGGCGACGACGCCGACGCCCACTGAGGTGACGAGGCCGGAGACGACGGCCCAGATGGGCGGTGTGGCGGGAAAGGCCGGTGCCACCAGTGCGGCGAGGGCACCAAGGGACGAGGCCAGCAGTACGCCGGCGAGGCCACCGGCACCGGAGAGCAGCGCGGCTTCGAGCAGGAACTGCCGCCGCACTTCGCTGCGTCGTGCCCCGATGGCCAGGCGCACGCCGATCTCGCGCGTGCGTTCGGTGACGCTGATGATCATCACGTTGGCGATGCCGATGCCGCCGATGAGCAAGCTCACCGCGGCCAGCGCCACCGTGGCGATGAAGATCTGGAAGCCGATGCGATCGAACTGCGCGATGATCTGGTCGGCGGTGCTCAGCGAGAAATCATCCGGCGCGCCCGGCGGGAGGCGGCGCAGCACGCGCAGGGCCATTGCCGCTTCGAGTCGCGCCTCCTCGCGCTTCCCCGGCTGCGCGCGGATGTAGAGGATCGTGTTCTCGGCGTCGGTGAACTTCTGCCGCGCCGTCGCGACGGGGAGGGCAATCACCGTGTCGTTGCGGTTCTCCCCGAAGAACGTGCCGCGCCGCGGCGCCAATTCGCCGACGACGAAGTAACGATCACCGCCGAGCAGGAACGATCGCCCGACTGACGACTCGGGACCGAACAGGGCTCGCGCGATGCTGGCGCCGAGGATGGCTACCGAGGCGCGCGCGCGTTCCTCGTAGTCGGTGAACGGCCGGCCCGCGGCGAACTCCGCGCCGACGATGTCGTAGAAGTTGGGCGAGATGCCTTCGACGAGCAGCGCGTCGGACTCGTTGCCGCCGGCACGCGCCGTGATCGCACGCGTGGAGGTCACCACCGGCACGATCAGTTCGACGCCGACGTCGCGGATGGACGGCCCGAGTTCGGCGATGCGGCCGGCAAACGCGGGCTCGAGCGGCCGGCGATTGGCTTCCTGCGACGAGGGCGCCGCGTACGGCTCCCCGCTCACGTGAAACGCGAAGATGTTGTCGGTGCCGAGTTCGCGAAACAGCAGCGCCACGCTGTTGCGAAGGCCGACCAGCGTTGACGACACCAGCACCACGGTGACGATGCC
Organism: Acidobacteriota bacterium; assembly: GCA_020851325.1. GTDB lineage: Bacteria > Acidobacteriota > Vicinamibacteria > Vicinamibacterales > UBA2999 > VFZN01. The sequence goes on from JADZCY010000403.1 coordinate 5,679, forward strand.
GATGACGACGCCGATGATGGCGAGCACGGAACGGGCCGGCTGCGCGCGAATCGCGTCCACGGCCAGCGTACCGGCCTGGCGCAGTTCGTGATCGAGGGTATGGCGAACGGCGCGCATCATTCCGCCCGCATCGCCGTCACGACATCGAGCCGCACGGCGCGACGCGCCGGATACCAGCCGGCGACAAGACCACTGGCGGCAGCAGCGGCAAGACTGAGCAGCAGCGTCGACGGGCGGACCGTGAGCGGCAGGTCGAACGCACGCGCCAGCAGGTTGACCAGCAGGGCCGAGGCCAGCGTGCCGGCGACGCCTCCGGCCAACGACACCAGCGCCGATTCGGCCAGCACCTCACGAACGATCTGCCGTTGCGATGCGCCAAGCGCTCGACGCACGCCGATCTCGCGCGTGCGCTGTGTGACGGACACGAGCACCGTGTTGGTGACGACGATGATGGCGGCCAGCATGGCCATCAGCGCAATCGGTGCGGCGGCGGCGCCGATGCGCGCCGAGATCGTCGCGACGACACTGCGTGCGGCATCCGGCGTGAGGATGTCGAAGGTGTCGGCGCGGCCGGGCGCCAGCGCGCGACGCGCCCGCAGCGAAATGCGGGCGCGGTCCTCGCCCGTCACCGACGGCCGGTCTGCCGTGGCCTTCGCGAAAACCTGCAGCGTGCGCGGCGCCCCGAAGGTTCGCTCGTGCGCCACGAGCGGCATCCAGACGTACTTGTCCAGCGAACTTCCGCCGGCGGCGCCCTGCCGCGCCTGCACGCCAATCACGGTGAAGGCGCGCCCGCGAATGCGCACCGACTGCCCCAGCGGGTCCACCGCCGGAAACAGCGTGTCGGCGATGTCGGCGCCGATGACGGCGACGAGCGCGCCACGATCGTCTTCGTCCGGACGAAAGAAGCGCCCGCGCTCAATCGCCAGATCCCGAATCTCCGCCAGTTCCCACGTCGTCCCGGTGATAGCGGCGTTCTCGATCCGTCGAGAACCGGCCATGACGTCGGCGCGCGCCTGCGCGTTCGGCGCATAGAGCACCAGACCGTCCGCGTGGCGATCGAGGAAACGCACGTCCGACCGGCGAATCGGTGGATTGCGCTGCAGTTGTTCCTGGAGAACCCGGCGTGACACCCGGCCGGGTGACGCCACCTGCGCGATGAGGAACGTGTCGGCGCCAAAGGTGCGCGCGGTGGTCGTGCGCGCGTAGGTGGCGATGCCGTCGAGCGCCGCCACCACGACGACGATCGTCGCCACGGCGACGGCAATCGCCAGTGAGCCAAGACCAGCCCGCAGCGGATTACCACGGAGCGCCGCCATCCCCTGCTCGAGAGCTTCACGCATCGGTCTCAGTGCTTGGACGCCACATCGGCACCGGACGCCCCATCCGCAGCGTCTAACCCCACAACTCGCTTCTGTTCAGTGTTCGCCTGCGCGAACAACGCCCGGATGGTACCCGTATCCGTCAGGGCAGCGCGCGGATGGACGATACACTCAAGTGAGCTGAGGGGTTTAGCGCTGACAATGTCCACTCGTCGCATTCTGACAGCTTTGATACTCGCACTGGCCGCCGGCCTCGTGTTCATGGCCCGGCGTGGCGCCAACGAGGGGCTGCAGGTGGAGACGGCAACGGTGACGCGGGTGGATCGCCTGCAGGCGTTCGTGACGGCGTCTGGCGAGATCGTCGCGACGCGCTACGCCGACATCGGCTCGGCGACGATGGGCCGGCTCGTGTCCCTGACGGTGCGCGAGGGCGATCGCGTGAAGGCCGGTCAGGTGGTGGCGCGCATCGATCCCGTGCAGGCCGCGAGCACCGCCGATGGAGCGACCGCCGCCCTGCGCGCGCTCGAGGCCGAAGCCGAGGGGGGCACGAGCCAGATCACCGTCAGCCGCGCCGAACTCGCCGCCGCCGAAGCCAGGGCGGCCGAGGCCGCACGCGCGCGCGACCGTGCCGAGGACCTGCGTCAGGCCGGGCTGATCGCGCAGGCCGACCTCGACGCCGCCAGGGCGAGCGCCGATGCCACGGCCGCCGACGTACGTGCCGCCACGGCGGTGGTCGAACGACTGCAGCGCAGCCAGGCGGCCGCGGAACGCCGCGTCGCGCAGGGCCGCGCGGATGTCACCCGCGCCCGCGATCAGGTGGACAAGACCGCCATCACCGCGCCCATCGACGGTGTGGTCACGCGACTCGAAGTGGAAGAAGGCGAGATGGTGGTGATGGGCGTGCAGAACCAACCCGGCACGATCCTCATGACCATCTCGGATCTCAGCGCCATCGACGCCGAGGTGAAGGTGGCCGAGGCCGATGTCCTCCGCCTGAAGATGGGCAACACGGCGACGGTGACGCTCGAGGCCGCGCCGGGACAAACGTTCAACGGCGTCGTCACCGAGATCGGCGCCAGTGCGTTGCCGCAGACCGGCACACAGGCAGCGGCGCGCGAGTTCCGCGTGAAGGTGCGGCTCGCCGGCGCGCTCGACGCGCTCCGTCCGGGACTCACCTGCGACGCCGAGATCCTCGTCGCCGAACGCACCGGCATCCTGACGGTGCCGCTGCAATCCGTCGTCGAACGCGCCGCGGCCGACGGCACCGCGCGCACCGGTGTGTTCGTCGTCGCCAGCGGCGCCGCGTCGTTCGTACCCGTGCGCACCGGCATCATCGGCGGCCTTTCGGTCGAGGTGGACGATGTGCCGGAGGGAGCGGTTGTCGTGGCGGGGCCGTTTCAGGCGCTGCGCGAGATCCAGGACGGCGCGGCCGTACGGACACAATAAACTGAAGGGATGCCGCGGCCAGCCATTGCCCCGCCAGAGTCGACTGTCAACACCGCCTGCCCTCTCGATTGCCCCGATGGCTGCTCGCTGACCGTGCACCTGCGCGGCGGTCGCATCACGCGCATCGATGGCGGCACCGACAACCCGGTCACGCACGGCTACATCTGCGCCAAGGTGCGGCGCTTCGCCGATCGTATCTACGGTGACGATCGCGTGCTGCATCCCGCCATTCGCAACGGCGCCAAGGGACGCGGGCGTTTTCGCCGCGCCACCTGGGAGGAAGCGCTCGACCTGATTGCGCGCCGGTTCCGCGAAACCGCGGACGCGCATGGCGCCGAAGCCATCCTGCCGTTCTGCTACGGCGGATCGAACGGCATGCTGACGCAGGACTTCATGGACGCGGTGTTGTTCCGGCGTCTCGGCACATCGCGCCTGCTGCGCTCGGTGTGCGCGGCGCCGACCGGCGCGGCCAACATGGGCCTTTACGGCAAGATGGCGTCGGTCGTGTATCAGGACTATCCGGACGCACGGCTAATTCTGGTGTGGGGCGTCAACCCCGGCGTCTCCGGCATTCATCTGATGCCGTACCTGAAGGACGCGCGCGATCGCGGCGCCACCATCGTCGTCATCGATCCGCGGGCGACGAGCATTGCTCGGCAGGCGGATCTCTACCTGCCCGTTCGTCCCGGCACCGATGTCGTCGTGGCGCTGGCGATCCATCGACATCTCTTCGAAGGTGGCTTCGCCGATCAGGCGTTCCTCGACGCGCACACTACCGGCGCGAGTGCGTTGCGCGAACGCGCGCAGCCATGGACCTTCGAACGTGCCGCGGCGGTCAGCGGCGTCGATGCGGATCTCATTCGTCGCGTCGCTGATCTCTATGCGCGCACGTCACCGGCGCTGGTGAAGTGCGGCTGGGGCCTCGAGCGCAATCGCAACGGCGGCAGTGCGGCAGCCGCGGTGCTGGCGCTGCCGGCGGTCGGCGGCAAGTTCGGCGTCCGCGGCGGCGGCTACACGATGAGCAACTCCGCCAGTTGGCAGCTCACGCGCCCGTGGCTGAAAGATCAGGAGCCGGCCACGCGCGTCGTCAACATGAATCACCTGGGTCGCGTGTTGACGGGCGAGACCGACACGCCGGTGCGCGCGCTGTTCGTCTATAACTGCAATCCCGCCGTCACCATGCCGGATCAGGCTCGCGTGCTCGCCGGACTCGAACGCGAGGATCTCTTCACGGTCGTCTTCGATCAGGTGCTCACCGACACGGCACTCTACGCCGACGTGCTGTTGCCGGCGACGACGTTTTTCGAGCACTACGACTATTCGAAGGCGTACGGACCGATGTCGCTGCAGCTTGGCCGGCCGGTCATTGAACCCGTCGGCGAATCACGTTCGAACAACGATGTTTTCGCGGAGTTGCTGCGGCGGCTGGACCTCGCACGCGATGACGATCCGGCGGACGATCTGGATGCGATGCTGGCGTCGTTGGCCGGGATGCCCGAGCAGATCGGCAATGAACTGCGCGAGACCTGGCGCGCGACACCGCCGTACGACGGGCGGCCGATTCAGTTCGTGGACGTGTTTCCGCTGACGGGCGACGGCAAGGTGCACCTCTGTCCGTCACATCTGGACGAAGAGGCGCCCGAGGGGCTGTATGCGTTTCGGGCGGAGCCGGGGACGGCGGACTATCCGTTGGCGCTCATCTCGCCGGCGAGCGACCGCACCATCAGCTCCACGCTCGGCGAACTCTCCCGCCCCGCGATCGTCCTCGAGATCAACCCGCAGGACGCGTTGGCGCGGAACATCGAGGACGGCGACGAGGTGACCGTCTTCAACAGCCAGGGCGAGGTGAAGCTGAAGGCGCGCGTCACGGCGCTGGTGCGGCCGGGGACGGTCTCCACGCCCAAGGGCGTATGGCGGCGGCATACGTCCAGTGGCTGGACGTCGAACGTGCTGGTACCGGACAGCTTGAGCGATCTGGGTGCTGGTGCCTGTTTCAACGATGCACGCGTGAATGTGAAGAAGGGTTGAACGAACCCGCCGTCAGCGATCGGCCCCGAGTCGAATGGACCTGGCGGCCGATGGCTGACGGCTGGAGACCGATGCGTCAATTGCCAACTACCCGAACTGGCAATTACCCGATATCGGTCGGGAGCTTGCCACGCCCACCGCGCGACACCTGACCGCCCTTGCGACCCGCTTCGCGAGCCTCTTCGGCCGACCATTCGTGCGCGGTGCCCTTGGCGTGGGCAGCCCGGCCGCCCTTGCTGGCGATCTCGCGCTGCTTTTCCGGAGACATCGAGGCGAAACCTCGGCGAGCCTTGCGAACAACTTCGAGCACGGGAACCTCCTTGGTGATGACAAACAATGAAGCGAGATGCTTGCCACTGACGGGTTCCCGGCACAATCAGCTAACTGATTGCAGAATCTGAACTTATCTCATCGACACGAGCTCGACACAATTGCCACCCGTATTGATTCCATACAGACACCCAGCTGAAGCGGTGGGATTCAATACGCTCGAGGCGCCGGTTGCCGTCGGGCCCGGAAGACGTCGCACTCCTCGCAGTTGCGCACGTCGAACTCATATCCGATCACCGGGAAGTACATCGGGTGCGCGCAGTACAGCAGCTCGCCATCGACGATGGTGTGGACGCCGAGATCGGCGGGAAGATCGGGCGTGCGCCGGCCGTACCAGCAGAGACGATGACGGTCTTCGGGTTCCACGCGCGCCTCGCACCGATCATAATGGGATTGGAGGCGACAGGAAGACATGAGGACGGTGTTCTGCGTGAAGTTTCAGACCGAAATGCCGGGCTTGGACGCCCCGCCCTGGCCGGGTGAGCTGGGCCAGCGCATCTTCGACAACGTCTCGGCCGAGGCCTGGAAGCACTGGGAAGAGCGGCAGAAGATGATCCTCAACGAATACCGCGTCATGCCCTGGCAGAAGGAAGGCCAGGAGCTGATCAAGGCGCAGCTCGAACAATATTTCTTCGGCGAAGGCGGCGGCCTGCCGCCGGGGTATCAACCGAAAGGGTGATTGGTCGCCCACCGCACGGGATCGCGACATCACCAGACGCGCGAACCTCCGTATAATCCCGGCGGAGGTTCGGACCATGTGGACTCGACGTTCGTTCTTACGCACGACGGGCGCCGTTGCCGGCGCGGGTCTCTCGGGCAAGACGTTTGGCATCGACGAGGTGGCCGCGCTCACGCAGTCCACGACGGGCCGGACGCCGGAGCAGGTGGCGGCCGACGAGGACTACTGGCGCGAAATCCAGTTTGCCTTCACGCTCGATCGCACGCTGATCAACCTCAATAACGGCAATCAGTGTCCGAGTCCGACGGTCGTCCACCAGGCGTGTCAGCGCTACGCCGACTGGTCGAACCAGGCGCCGGTGTATCACCGCGGCATGATCGACCGCAACATCGAGACGGCGCGCCGCCGCCTCGCCGCCGAGTTCGGCGCCGACGCCGACGAGATCGCCATCACGCGCAACGCCAGCGAGTCGCTGCAGATTGCGCAGATGGGTCTCGACCTCAAGGCCGGCGACGAGGTGCTCACCACCGTTCAGGACTACGGCCGCATGCTGACCACGTGGGATCAGCGGGCGCGGCGTGACGGTATCAAGATCACGCGCATCGACTTCCCGTGTCCGACGACACAGGCGGACCTGGTGCAGCGATTCGAGCGCGCGATCACGCCGCAGACGAAGGTGCTGCACTTCTGCCACATCACCAATCAATCCGGACAGCTCTTCCCCGTTCGTGAACTGAGTCGACTCGCGCGTTCACGCGGCATCACCACCATCGTCGATGGCGCACATGCGATGGGACACTTCCCTTACAAACTGCGCGATCTCGAGATGGACTACTACGGCGTCAGCCTGCACAAGTGGCTGCTGGCGCCGCTCGGGACCGGACTGCTCTACGTGCGCCGCGACCGCATCGCGCAGACGTGGCCGCTGCAGGCAGCGCCCGAGCGCGCGGCGACCGACGTCCGCAAGTTCGAGGAGATCGGCACGCATCCGCCCGGACCACGCGCGGCGATCAGCGAGGCGGTGGCGTTCCAGCAGGCCATCGGCATCGAACGCAAGGCGGCGCGGCTGCGGCACCTGACGCTGCGCTGGGCGAACGAGTTGAAGAAGGAACCGCGCGTGAAGCTCCACTCGAGCCTCGAGCCCGGACAGACGTGGGGACTGGCAGTCGTGTCCATCGACGGCATCGACACCGGTAAGCTCGTCACCCACCTCTGGGACAAGCACCGCATCGTCATCACGTCGGTCGGCCACGAGAACGAGAAGGAGCCGGCCCTCACCTATCGTGGACTGCGCGTGACGCCGAACATCTACACGCCGCTCGAGGAGATCGACTACTTCGTCGAGGCGATGCGCGGCGTGATCAGGAACGGTCTGCCGGCGTAGCCGGCGTCAGCCGCGCGATCGGACGCACGAACGCGGCGAGCACGACACCGGCGGCAATGGCGAACACGGCGACGGCCGTGAACAGCGTCGGCAGCGCGAACGATTCGTAGAAGCCGGAGACGCGGCCGCCGATGAAGTTGCCGACCGAGGTGGCGAGGAACCAGACGCCCATCACCAGGCCGGCGATGCGTGCCGGCGCCAGGCGGGTCATGGCGCTCAGACCGACGGGACTGAGCGCCAGTTCGCCGACGGTGTGCAGCAGGTAAGTCGCCGTCAGCCACAGCGGGCTGGCCAGCATGCCCTGCTCGGCGCGCGCGGCGGGGCCAATCAGCACCGCGAAGCCGAGGCCCGCGAACACCAGCCCCATCGAGAACTTGGCGGCACTCGACGGTTCGCTGCCGCGTGCCGCCATCCACGCCCACACACCGGCGAAGACCGGCGCCAGGACGATCAGGAACAGCGAGTTCAACGACTGGAACCAGCTGCTCGGGAACGGCAGGCCGAAGAGGCTCGTGTCGGTGTTGCGATCGGCGAAGAGATTGAGCGTCGATCCCGCCTGCTCGAACACCGACCAGAACAGCGCCGCGGCAACGAAGAGCACGCCGATCACGTACAGCCGGCGACGTTCGCCGACAGTCCATCCTGGCGAGAAGAACAACCAGCCGAAAAACCCGACCGTCGACAGCAGCAGGAAGATGCCGGCGGCGTCCGAGATCTGCATCGCCGTGATCGGCAGCATGCCGCTGTAAGTGCCGAGGCCGACAATCAGAATCAACGCCAGGCCGATCGATCCCCACATGAACGCGGTACGCCGATCCGCCGCGGCCGCCGCGGGAGAGGCCGCCGTCGCCGGCGCCAGCCCCGCGTCACCCAGACGCCGGCTGCCGAGCACGTACTGCACGATGCCGACGACCATGCCGACACCGGCGGCGCCGAAGCCGAGGTGCCAGCTCACCTGCTGCCCGAGATAGCCGCACACCAGCGGCGCGATGAACGCGCCGAGGTTGATGCCCATGTAGAAGATCGAGAAACCGGCATCGCGACGATCGTCCTCGGCCGAATAGAGCTGGCCGACGATGACGCTGACGTTGCCCTTCAGCAGGCCGGTGCCGATGACGATGAGGAGAAGGCCGAGATAGAAGGTGACGAGCGAGGGCACGGCCATGCTGAAGTGCCCGCTCGCGATCAGGATGCCGCCGTAGAGCACGGCCTTGCGCTGCCCGATGAGCCGGTCGGCGATCCAGCCGCCCGGCAGGCACGCCATGTAGACCATCGACGTGTAGAGTCCGTAGACGGCCCCGCCCTGCGCGGCGTCGAAGCCCAGCCCGCCGGCGGCCACCGGTGCCGTCATGTAGAGCAGCAGCAGCGCGCGCATGCCGTAGTAGCTGAACCGCTCCCACATCTCGGTGAAGAAGAGCGTGGAAAGCCCGGCGGGGTGGCCGAAGAACGAACGATCCGGCGACGAGGCGTTTGTCATAGGCGGTCGAGGGGTATTGTATCGACAGGACCTGACGCCACAAGCTGACCATTCCTGCACGCCACCCGAGGCCCGAACGTGCCACTCGACGAATACCGCCGCAAACGAGATTTCTCGAAGACGCCCGAACCGGACGGGTCGAAGACCTCCCGCAAGCGCAAGGCTGCCGAAGGGCTGTTCTTCTCGGTCCAGAAGCATCTCGCCTCGCATCTCCATTACGACCTGCGGCTCGAGTGGAACGGCGTGCTGCTGTCGTGGGCGATCCCGAAGGGCCCGTCGATCAATCCCGCCGACAAGCGGCTGGCCATGCAGACCGAGGATCACCCGTACGACTACGGCACCTTCGAAGGCGTCATCCCCGAAGGCTACGGCGCCGGCATCGTCATGCTGTGGGACCGCGGGACGTGGGTGCCGGAGTCACCGGACGTGGACGCGGCGCTGCGCAAGGGCGACCTGAAGTTCCGCCTCGAAGGCTACAAGCTGAAAGGCTCGTGGGCGCTCGTCCGCACGCGCGGCTACGGCAGCGGCAGCAAGCCAAGCTGGCTGCTGATCAAGCACAGGGACGACTGGGGCGGCGAGGTGAACATCACCGAGTTCGCGCCGCTGTCGGTGAAGACGCCCGACGCCGACTTCGTCGACATCCTCGCCGCCGATCGGCCGGATGTGTGGACATCGAACGCGCCGGCGAAAACCGGCGACACCGGCGCGCTGTTCAAGCGCATCATCGCGCAGGCGTTGAAGATGAAGGAAGAACGGGAAGCGGCAAGCGGGAGGCGGGAGGCGGAAGGACAACGGGCCACGTCCGCCGAAAGCCGCAGTGCGAAGACGGAAGGCCGCGAGGCAAGGGCGAAAGGGAGCGCGAAGTCTCGCCGAAGCGCGAAGCGCGAAGGCGGAGGCGCGACCAAGGCGTGAGTCGCGCCGGCGTGACGTTCCTGGCGCCGCGGCCTACTTGCGATAGTCGAGCGCCGGCTTGCGATCGGCAAGACGTGTCGAATACTTGAAGTCGGCGCCCCGGCGCTTGTCGAACTCGGCGCGGGCCTGCGTGATGTGCGTCGGCTCGCTGAACAGATCGATCGCGGTGAGGGCCATGCTCTTGGCCGCGACGATCATCCCCTTGACGCCGATCGACGTTCCGCCGGCCGCCACCGCCTGCCAGCTGTGCGCGGGCGTGCCCGGCACCCACGTTGCCGATGTGAGCTGCACGGTCGGGATGTTCCAGCTGATGTCCCCGAGATCGGTTGACGCGCTGCCGATGCCCGGTTCCGGCGTGAACACCTGATTGGCGCTGTCGATCGGCGGCAGCGTCCCGCTGAGCGACTTGCGGAGCACCTCGGCAAAGTCGCGTTCAGCAGGGGTGTACTCGTAGCCGCCAACGGCGTGCAGGTTCTTCTGCATCACGCCGACCAGGTACGTGTTCGGCAAAACGTTCCACACCGCGCCCGTCATCTCCAGTTCCATCGCCGTGCCGGTGCCGAGCGCCGCGCCGCGGGCGGCGTCCTGGATGCGCTCCCAGATGTCGTCGAGCACGCGCATGTCGTTGTGCCGCGCGTAGTAGTAGACCTCGGCGAAGTCGGGCACGACGTTCGGGGCCTTGCCGCCGTTGGTGATGACGTAGTGGATGCGGGCATCGGAGTTGACGTGCTCGCGGAGCATGTTGACCATGTGGTTCATGGCCTCGACGCCGTCGAGCGCCGAGCGGCCGCGCTCCGGCGCCGCCGCGGCGTGCGCCGACAGGCCGCGGAAACGGAACTTGCCGGTGATGTTGGCAAGGTTCGACGACGCGCTGGCGGCGTTGCGATCACCGGGGTGCATCGTCACCACCGCGTCGACGTCCGCGAAGAGCCCGGCGCGGAGCATGTAGACCTTGCCGGCTCCGCCTTCTTCCGCCGGCGTGCCGTAGAAGCGCAGCGTGCCGCGATGACCGCCGGCGACCAGCCATTCCTTGACCGCGATGGCCGCGGCCGTCGAGGCCGTGCCGAACAGGTGATGGCCGCAGCCGTGGCCCGGCCCCTCGGCAATCAGCGCGTGGCGCTCCGGTTCGGCGGCCTGCGACAGGCCCGGCAGCGCGTCGAACTCGCCGATGATGCCGATGACCGGCGTGCCGCTTCCCCACTCGGCGGTGAAGGCGGTCGGAATGCCGGCGACGCCGGCCTTGATGGCAAAGCCCGCGGCACGGAGTTGATCCTGCAGCAGCGCGCTGCTCTTCTCCTCCTGATACCCAACCTCGGCGAAGCCCCAGATCCGCATCGCGACGTCGCCGTACGCCTTGGCACGGCGGTCGATGCCTTCGAGCACGGCGCGGCGATCCGCCGCCTGCCCACGCACCAGCGACAGGCTCGACATCACGACGATCAGGCCACAGAGCAATGCGCGCATCACGACCTCGATTCAGACAAAGAGACGGCGACTGAGCACCGTCCAGACCGCGTACGACAACCGGCGGCGATCGTGCCGGGCGATGTCGGATTGCCAGAAGTGCCCGGTGACGACTTCGCACCCGGGAGGAACCTCGCCGAGCGGCAGCCGCTGCTTGTGCTCGTCGCGATAGCGCGCCAGCACGGTGTCGGACGGCGAGCCGTCGTTGGCAATGATGACGTCGACCGGGCGATCGATGGTGCGGCCGACCCATGCCGCCGCTTCGGCCGCCGTGAACTCGCTCATCCCGCGTCCTTCGGTGAGCAGGTTCGCCACGAGGATGATCGGACCGCGGATCGCGCGCAGCCGTTCGGCCACGCCGTGCACCAGCAGCGTCGGCATCAGGCTGGTGAAGAAGCTGCCGGGACCGATGATCGCCGCATCGAAGGCGCCGATCGCTTCGTTGACCGCCGGATGGATGTGCGCGTCGGGCTCGAGCCAGACGCGCGTGACGCGATGGCCGCGCTCGTGGCCTTCGTCCACCGCCACTTCACCGCGCGTCACGGCGCCGTCCGCATATTCGGCGCAGAGCGTCGCGGGTTCGACGCTCACCGGCCACACACGGCCGCGGCAGCCCAGCAGCGCGCGCAGGCCGTCGACGGCGGCGAGGAAGTTGCCGCTGTACTGCTCCATCATCGACAGCAGCAGGTTGCCGCCGGTGTGCCCGCCGAGGCGCGCGTGCTCCACGAGCGTCGGCAGGCGGGCCAGCAGCACGCGACGCGCCTCGCCTTCGTTGCGGGCCAGCGCCAGCGCGCAGCGCAGCACGTCGCCCGGCGGCAGCACGCCGAGTTCATCGCGCAGCTGACCGGAACTGCCGCCCGAGTCGAACATCGTGACGACGGCGTTCACCTGCAGCCAGGGATTGCGCTTGAGGCCGCCGAGCAGCGAGGGCATGCCCGTGCCGCCACCAAAGCAGCCGACGTTGATCTGGCGCAATTGCATGAGTGCCGACAATTGTAGCGGACACCTCGGCACGATCGGGGCCAGGCCTCGTCAATTTCGATGGAACAGCCGCGCCGAGGGTCCGTCATAGACTATCGGGATGGATGTCGCGCCTCGCGTTCAGTTGACACCCGTGATCACCGCCGCCGAGCGCATCTTCGGGGCGCGACTCGAAGCGGTCGTGGCCTATGGGCACGGGGCGCAGGCCGGACGACACAGCCTGGTGCTGGTGCAGTCGCTCACGCTCGATGATCTGATTGCGCTCGCCGCCGCCGCGCCGTCGTGGCACGCCGCCGGCGTGGCGACGCCGCTGGTGCTGCCGCGCGCCGAGTTCACGCGATCGCTCGACGCCTTCCCGCTCGAGTACGGCGACATCATCGACACCCACGAGGCGGTCCACGGCGCGGATCCGTTTGCCGGCATCCGCATCGACGCCGCCGATACACGACGCGCGCTCGAGATGCGCGCCGCCAGCCATCTGCTCCACCTGCGCGAGAACTACGTGGAAAGCGCCGGCGCACCGGCGGCGGTCGCCGCCCTCGTCCACAGCGCCGCACCGGTGTTCGAGGATCTGCTGCGGCAGGCGGCACGGCTCGATGGCGCCGCCGTGGAGCCGCTCCGCGCCGTCGCGACGTGGGCGACCGAACGCGCCGGCCTCGACCCACGCGTGGTCGGCGACATTCTCGCGCTCGCGGCCAACGACACCTCCGGCGTCGACGCGGCACGGCTCTTTCCCTCGTATCTCGACACCGCCGCGGCACTGGTGCGCTTCCTCGACCAATGGTCCGCGTCCTGACCCTGACGGCGCTGCTCGTCAGCGCCCTCGTCACTTCGGCGTTCGCGCAACCGGCGCCGCCGCTCCTCACCGCGCCGGTGAACGACTTCGCCAACGTCATCGACGCCGCGTCCGAAGCGCGCCTCGACGCGCTCGTGCGACAACTGCAATCCGCCAGCGGCGACATCATCGTCGTCGCGACGGTGCCGACGTTCAAGCCGTATGCGGACCTGCCCAGTTACGCCGTGAAGATGTTCGAGAACGGCGGCCGCGGCATCGGTCAACGCAGCGGCGACAGCGGCGTGCTGGTGGTGCTCGCGGTCGAGGATCGGCAGGTGCGTGTCGAGGTCGGCTACGGACTCGAAGGCACGGTGACGGATGGCTTCGCCGGTCAAGTGAGCCGCGAGACGATGATCCCGTTCTTCCGTCGCGGCGACTTCGGCGGAGGACTCGTGGCCGGCACCACCGAGCTCGCGCAGCGCCTCGCCGAGGCGCGCGGCGTGACCCTCGAACTGGCACAGCCGGCCCGTGGTTCGCGCGATCGTCGAGCGATTTCGATCAGCCCGTTCGGCATCCTCTTCCTGCTCTTCATCCTGTTCCTGATCAGCCGCGGTGGCGGCGGGCCGCGCAGCATGGGCCGCACGCGCCGGTGGCGCAGCGGCGCCGGCCCCTTCGGCCCCGGCATCGGCTGGGGAGGCGGTGGTTGGGGCGGTGGCTTTGGCGGCGGCGGCTTTGGCGGTGGTGGTGGCGGCTTCGGTGGATTCGGCGGCGGCCGCTCCGGCGGCGGCGGTGGCGGCGGCGGATGGTAGGACATGCGTCAAGCCCTCCAAGCCCTCCAAGCCGTCCAAGCCCTCGAGGCGTCTGCGGCCGTCGTGAGGAACGTGGCCGCACGTCAACCAGAAAGGTGTAAAAAGGAGCCTATGCAGAAGCTGATTCGGTGGGTCGGGGCGATCGCGCTCGTGATGGCGGCGACCGTGTCGTCGGGGTGCTCGTACAACACGTTCGTCGGTCAGGAAGAGGCGATCAAGACGCAGTGGGCGCAGGTGGAGAACCAGCTCCAGCGCCGCAACGATCTGATTCCCAACCTCGTGGAGTCGACCAAGGGCTTCGCGCAGCAGGAACGCGACGTCTTCGGCGCCATCGCCGACTCGCGCGCCAAGCTGGCCGGCGCCCAGACGCCCGAGCAGCGCATAGCCGCGGCCAACGAGCAGTCCACGGCGCTGTCGCGCCTGCTGGTGGTCGTCGAGAACTATCCCGACCTCAAGTCGAACCAGACGTTCGCGCGGCTGATGGACGAACTGGCCGGCACCGAGAATCGCCTGGCCGTCGAACGCATGCGCTACAACGAGGCCGTCCAGGCCTACAACACGCAGCGCCGCTCGTTCCCGTCCAACATCACGGCGAGCGTGTTCAGCTTCAAGGAATACCCGCTGTTCCAGGCGCCGGAAGCCGCCAAGGCCACGCCCAAGGTGGACTTCTCCCGCCCGTAACGCCGCGCTCTGCCCGGGGTGGACGCCCGTCCACCCCGGTTCCAACCTTCGGTCTCGTCGCCCCATCCAATCTCATGCCGGTGGACGACGTCGTCCTTGCAGTCAACGGAGATACGGCCGCGTTCGAGCGGGTCTATCACGCGCATGTGCCGCGCGTGCGTGGTCTTGCACGCCGCATGGCCGGCCCGGAAGCGGCGGACGAGGTCACGCAGGATGTCTTCGTCCGCGCCTGGCAGAAGCTCGGCACGTTCCGCGGTGAGTCGGCGTTCGGCACGTGGCTGCACCGCCTGGCGGTGAACGTCATCATCGAACGCTTCCGCGCCCTCGGCACGACGCGCGATCGCTTCCTGGCGGATGGCGAACCGGTGCTGGACGTGCAGCCGGCGCCGCCGCGGTCGCGGCCGGATCTGGGCATGGACCTGGACGCCGCCATCGCCACGCTGCCGGCCGGCGCGCGAACGATTTTCATGCTGCACGACGTCGAGGGCTATCGGCACGAGGAGGTCGCGACGCTGCTCGGCATCTCGGTGGGGACGTCGAAATCACAACTGCACCGGGCGCGGCACACGCTGCGCGCACGACTGAAAGCGACACGGACGAACGACACGACATGACACGGCATCCTTCATCGTTCACACCGCGCGGACCGGCAGACGACGATCCGCTCGACGCCGCCGACCCGCTGCTGACGGCGATTTACGGCCTCGACGATACGGCGCCGCCGCAGGATCTGTGGCCGGGCATCGAAGCCAGGCTGGGCGTGCGATCGCGGCCGCGCTCGATCACGTTCACGCTGCCGCAACTTGCGCTCGCGGCCTCGCTGCTCATCGCGGTGTCGGCCGGCGTGTCGTGGCTGGCCACGCAGCCGGCGCCGGATCGCCGCGTCGCCGAGGCGCCGATTCGCGCCATGGCCGAACCCTCCGACGCCGCCAGGACGGATGTGGCGCAGGCGACGTTTGCCGACGCGCAGTTCGACGCCGCGGTGGCGGATCTCGAACGCATTCTCGAAGAGGAACGCGGCCGTCTGGATCCCGGCACCATCGTCGTGATCGAGCGGAACCTGCGGACCATCGACGAGGCGATTCGCGAGTCGCGCGCGGCGCTCGATGCGGATCCGGCCAACACCTATCTGAACTCACACCTGGCCGACGCACGTCGTCGCAAGCTCGAACTGCTGCGACGCGCGGCTGGTCTGTCCAGTGGCGGAGACTGAACGGTCAGATCGGGAGGCGGGAGGCGGGAGGCGGGAGGCGGGAGGCGGAAGGCGGGAGACGGGAGGCGGGAGACGGGCGGGAGGCGGAGAAGCCGTGCCGGGACGTCATCGCGATCGGGACAGTGATGCTATCGGGACGGAACTGCATCGGGACTGAGCGCCCTCAGTTCCTGCGTGAAGCGGAGTACGGGAGCAGGGGTCGAATGCCGGTGGCCCGCCCCCGCCACACCAGACGAGGAGAACGAGGCATGTGGAGCACACAACTGCGGCGCGCGGCATGGGTGGCGTCGCTCACGTTCGCGCTGACGACTACGGCCGCGGCGCAGGAACCAGGCGGTCCGTCGGATCAGGCGCCGATTCAGGCGCGGCCGGGCGGGCCTGAAAGCACACCGCGCACGACACAGGAGCTGCCGGTCACCAAAGGCACGCGCCTGGTGGTGTCCAACAACGCCGGCGAAGTGACCGTGCAGTCGTGGGATCGCGACGCGGTGAAGATCGAAGCGAGTCACAGCGAACGTGAAAGCGTCGACGTCCAGACCGCCGATCAGACGATGCGCATCCGCACGCGCGCGGCGCGGGGACCGGCCGGCCTGGTGGACTATCGCCTCACGGTGCCGCGCTGGATGCCGGTGAACCTGTCGGGCACGTATCTCGAAGCCACCATCGAAGGCACGACCGCGGAGGTGACGGTGGAAACCGTACAGGGCAACGTGCGCGTCGCCGGCGGCTCGGGCGCTGTATCCGCACGCTCGGTGATGGGCACCATCGTCGTCGACAAGGCCAGCGGCCGCGTGCAGGCGCGCTCGGTGAACGAAGGCATTCGCCTCAGCAACGTCTCGGGCGATGTCGTCGCCGAAACCACCAACGGCGACATCGTCATCGACACGGCGCAGACGACGAGCCTCGAAGCGTCGACGGTGAACGGCGACATCACGTTCAACGGGACCATGCGCGACAGCGGCGCCTATCGGCTGACGACGCACAGCGGTGACGTGCGCATAGGTCTGGGCGGCGCGGCCAATGCCACGGTGTTCGTGCGCACGTTCCAGGGCGACTTCTCGTCCGACTTCCCCATCCAGCTGCCCGAGGGGCAGTCGGGTCGCAGCGGATCGAAGCGCTTCAACTTCACGCTCGGCAACGGCAGCGCGCGAATCGAAGTGCAGTCGTTCAACGGCGACATCCACCTGGGCCGGAAGAGCGTTACGTCCGCCGACGAGGAACGGCAGCAGCGACGGAACCGCCGCGGCATCGAGGCGCCGCCACGCCCGCCGTCACCGCCGTCACCGCCGGCATCGCCAAAGCCGCCGGCACCGAAGCCCCCACCACCACCGCCGCTGCCGGACTCGGGCATACAATAGCCGGCATGAACCTCGCCGATGCGCTGCTGCCCGAGTACGACCGTGAGATGGGACTGACCCGCAAGCTGCTGGAACGGATCCCGGACGACAAGTTCGCCTGGGCACCGCACGCGAAGAGCATGCCGCTCGGCCGCCTGGCCGAGCACCTGGCGGAACTCGGCTACTGGATGGCGATGACGGTGAACCAGAGCGAGTTCGATCTCGCCACCGGACGGCCCGAGGGCTACCGGTCGCCGGCGACGCGCGATGCGGTGCTTGCGATGTTCGACAGCGCCGTCACCACCTCGCGCGGCGTGCTCAACGACCGCACCGATGCGGAGCTGATGGCGCCGTGGACGCTGAAGCGCGGCGGCCAGGAGCTGTTCACGATGCCGAAGGCGGTGGTCATCCGCAACTTCGTGCTGAATCACATCGTGCACCACCGCGGTCAGCTCAGCGTCTACCTGCGGCTGCTCGACGTGCCGGTGCCGTCCATCTACGGACCGAGTGCCGACGAGGCGATCTGACGCCTCGCCCCGATGCCAGATCGCGCGCACTCGTCTTCGCCGCCGGCGCGCTCTGCTTCGCCGTCGTCGCCACGCTGAACTCCGGCGGCTATCGTTACGGCGCGGCGGATCAGGCGTTCTACATCCCGGCGATCCTGCAGCGGCTCGATCCGTCGTTGTTCCCGCGTGACTCGGCCCTGATTGGGCCGCAGGCGCGCTACTTCTTCGTCGACGAAATCGTCGCCGGCCTGCTGCGGCTCACCGGGCTCTCGATCGAGTTCTGGTTTGCCGCCGGTTACCTCGTCACGCTGCTCGTGCTCTACGCGGCGCTCTGGCGGCTGGGACATCGGTTGTATCGCGGGCCGCTGGCCGTGGCGACGTTGATCGCCGCCGAAACGCTGCGGCACCGCGTCACCAGGACCGGCGTCAACACGCTCGAGGGCTATTTCCATCCGCGCGTGCTCGTCTTCGCCGTGGGTGTGTGGGCCATCACCACGTATCTGCGCGGCCGGCCGTGGCGCGCGCTGCTGCTGATCGGCACCGCGGGACTGCTGCACCCGACGACGGCGGCGTTCTTCGTCGTGTTTCTGCTGCCCGCCATCTGGATCACCGAACCCGCCGCCCGGCGCATCGTCGGCGTGCTGGTCACCGTGGGTCTGACCGCGACCGCATGGATGCTGCTCGCCGGACCGATGCGCGGCGCCATTCATCCGATGGACGTCGAGTGGCGGACGCTGCTGTCGTCCAAGGACTATCTGTTCCCGGTGAACGACTGGTCGATCGTGCCGTGGGTGGTGAACCTCGGCACCGCCGCGATCGCGATCGGCCTGCTCGTGTATCGGTTGCGCAGCGGTGTCGCGACACCGCGCGAGGCCGGACTCCTGGCCGGCTGCGTGACGCTGCTCGCCGGGTTTCTCGTCACGCTGCCGCTCGTCACCATCGGCTCGGCGTTCTTCGTCCAGCTGCAGATCTCCCGCGTGTTCTGGATTCTCGATCTGCTGGCGACGGCGCTGCTCATCGGCGCGCTGATCGACGTCCCGCGCGCGCGGCAGGCGCGATGGCGCGTCGTGGTGGCGGGTGTGGTGATGGCCGCGGCGCTGGCGCGCGGCAACTTCGTCGCCCTGGTCGAGCAGCGCGAACGGCCACTCGTCGCGTGGACGCTGCCGGACGATGATTGGGGGCGGGTGGTGCGCTGGCTGGCGGCGCAACCGGTGCGCACGCATGTGGTCGCCGATCCCGGTCATGCCTGGCGCTACGGCGTGCCGCTGCGCTACGCGGGGCGCGACGTCATGCTCGAAGACGTCAAGGACACGGCGATGGCCATCTATTCGCGCGAGTCGGCCGAGCGGGTCATCGAGCGCCAGTTGGCGCTCGGCGACATCGGCACCTTGACGGCGGACGGCGCACGCGCGCTGGCGGCACGCTACCGCCTGGACTACCTGATCCTCGACCGCGAGATGGATCTGCCCCTCGTGCACCGCGAAGGCCCGTTCCGCATCTACGCCTTGCGCTGAGGCGGCGTGGCCGTACAATGCGCGCGGAGGACCGTCCATGGCCAACGCCGTCTCGCGTCGCAGCTTCGCGCGTCTCTTTGCCCTTGGCGGGTCGGCGGCGCTCTTCTCCGATCCGGCGTGGGCGGCACAGACCGCGGCGGCACCGGCGCTGACGCCTGGCGGCGCGTCGGCTGGCGAGGCGTTCTGGACCTCGGTGCGGGCGCAGTTCGTCATGCCGCCCGACCTGGCGGTCATGAACGCTGCCAACCTCTGCCCATCGTCGCGCGCCGTGCTCGACACGCTGACGCGTGAGACTCGCGGCGTCGATCTCGATCCGTCGCCGAACAACCGCGCCCGCCTGTATCCGGAGAAAGAGAAGACGCGCGAAGCGCTGGCCCGCTTCCTGCGTGTCACGCCGGACGAGATCATCATCACGCGGAACACGTCCGAGTCGAACAACCTCGTGTCGAGCGGCCTGGACCTGAAAGCCGGCGACGAAGTGATCGTGCACGAGGACAACCACCCGAGCAACCTGAACGCCTGGCGTGAGAAGGCCAAGCGCTTCGGCTTCACGGTGATCACGGTGCCGCAGGTGAATCCGCATCCGGGTGTCGCGCACTATCTCGACGCCTACGCCAGGGCGATCACGCCGCGCACGAAAGTGATCACCTTCACGCACGTGAGCAGCACGGTGGGCGACCTGATGCCGGCGGCGGAGTTGTGCGCGCTGGCGCGCGAGCGCGGCGTGCTCTCGCTCGTCGATGGCGCGCAGAGCTTCGGGCTGCTCGACGTGGACCTGTGGGCGATCCGTCCGGACTTCTATTCCGGCAGCGCGCACAAGTGGCCGTGCGGCGCGCGTGAGTGCGGCGTGCTGTATGTGAACAAGACCGCGCAGGATCGGTTGTGGCCGAGCATCTACAGCGCCTATCCGGGCGCCGTTGGTTTCTCGCGCACCTTCGAAGGCTTCGGCCAGCGCGACGAGGCGACGATGATTGCGCTCAGCGCCGCGCTGAAGTTCCAGACGACGGTCGGACGCGTCGAGATCGAAACGCGCGCGCGGTCGCTGGCGACGCAGTTACTGGAGGGCCTGCGGCGTATCCCCGGCATGCAGGTGTGGACGTCGTTCGACGCGCGTCGCCGCGCCGCCGTTGTTTCATTCGCGCCGGGAACGCTCAACGCGCCGAAGCTGGCGACGGCGCTCTACGAACGCGACCGCATTGCCATCACCACGCGCGGCGGCAGCGATCGGCCCGGCCTGCGGGTGTCGCCGCACTTCTACAACACGCCGGCGGAAGTGGATCGCCTGCTGACGGCGCTGTCGCGCTACGCCAGCGGCGCCTCGCAGTTGTAGCGGCGCTCAAGATCAAGAGACCACGAAGGCACGAAGCGGATCCTTGCCGTCCGCGAAGGGCGCGAAGGACTCGAAGGGGGCGAGGCCAATGACGTTCTTCGTCTCTTCGTGGTTTCCTGTCCCTTGAGTTCTTCGCGCCCTTCGTGATCAACGAAGAGCACTTCGTGTCTCCGTGGTTTCTTTGAACGCAGCGCGCGCGTTTACTCCATGCTGATCGGCGGCAGCGTCAGCACGGGCTGTCCGGCCGGGCCGAACCACAGACGCACTTCGCCGTCGGTGGCATCGCTGCCCGGATCGGCGACATCGGCACCGACCGCCGCCGGCCACGGCTCGCCGCGCGTTTCGCTGACGACGTCCTGCGCCATGCTGAGGACGTTCCACGCCGCGTCGGCGTAGTCCTGCGCGTCCGCCTCGTCCGGATCGATCTGACTCAACGAGGTGGCGGCGCCGAGTCCCTCGGGCGAATCGACGTAGACGGCGTCACCCTCCGCCCGCGCGCCGAAGCCCGCAGGCAGAATCGCGGCCAATCGATCGGCAAGGGCGGCGGCAAACGACGCGGGTGACATGGGTTGATACTACAGGACCGCCGCTTCGCAGCGGCAGGGGCGATCGGGACAGGACCGCCGCGCCTTCGCGCTCCGCGCTTCGGCGCGGCCATCACCGACAACTGCCGGGGCCGATCACCATCGGGACAGAACAATCGTCGGGACCGCAGTCGAATTCGGGACCACGTGCTCTCGCAGCACCTTGGCTGGCGCAAGACTCTGCAAGGCTCGTAGTCCCGAACGTGAATGCACTCCCGAGGGGTCGGCTATCCCGAAGGCCGTGACGGTCCCGGCGGCAGTGCGCCGGCGCGCGAAGCGCGCTACTGCTTCTTCACCGTCGGATACTGGATGCCCAGCTGCTCGAGGTACGTCGAGTACTTCGTCGGGTCGTAGTAGTACTTCTTCATCTCCTCGCGATACTTGTCGAGGATGGCCTTGTTCAGGTGCGTCGGCGCCGGCGTGTCCCTGGTGATGAACGGGATGTACTTCACGTCCTTGGTCTGCACGTTGTTGAAGTAGTCCCACGCCTGCTGCACCAGCTCGGGACGCGTCAGCAGATCGAGCACCGTCATGGCCTGCACCTTCGCGCCGGCCACCACACCCTTGTGGGCAATCGGCGTCGCCGAGGCGATGGCGCTCGACCAGTTGTGGCCCGGCAGGCCGGGGATGTTCGAGGGGAAGCGCAGCGTCACCGTCGGCATGTTCCACGACACGTCACCGATGTCGTCCGAGCCGCCGCCGCGCTTGTCTTCTTCCTTCACCGGCATGCCGATCGGCTCGAGGCTGGTCGCCAGGCCGGGCTGCGTCGGGTTGCCGAGTTCCTTCTGCAGCGCCTTGGCCAGCGTCTGGTCGGCGTCGCTCCACGTCGGCAGGCCGACCGTCTTGATGTTCTCGTACACCGTTTCAGCAACGACCTTGTTCATGTGCTGCGGATACGCCGTGCCGAGAATGCGCGACGTCCACTTGGTGTTGGTCATCAGCGCCGCGCCCTCGGCCATCTTGTTGCCGATCTCCCACAGTTCCTTGATGTGCGGCTGATCGGTCTCGCGGAAGTAGAACCAGATGCTGGCGTTGCGCGGCACGACGTTGGGTTGATCGCCGCCGTTGGTGATCACCGAGTGCGAGCGCTGCGTCAGGCGCAGATGCTCGCGGCGATAGTTCCAGCCGGCGCTCATCAGCTCGACGGCGTCGAGAGCCGACCGGCCGCGCCACGGCGCGCCGGCGCTGTGCGCCGTCTCGCCTTCGAAGGTGTACTCCACCGACACAAGGCCGTTGCCGCCGCCTTCGCCCCACGACACGCCGAGGTTGTTGCCGACGTGCGTGAACAGGTTGACGTCGACGTCCTTGAACATGCCGTCGCGGACGAACCACGCCTTCGACGCCACCAGTTCCTCGGCGACGCCGGGCCACACGAGCAGCGTGCCGGGCAGCTTGTCGCGTTCCATGATCTTCTTCACCGCGATGGCGGTGATGATGTTGAGGGGAACGCCGGTGTTGTGGCCTTCGCCGTGTCCGGGCGCGCCGCTGATGATCGGGTCGTGATACGCCACACCGGGCTTCTGCGAGGCCTGCGGGATGCCGTCGATATCGGAGCCCAGCGCGATCACCGGCTTGCCGCTGCCGAAGGTGGCCACCCAGGCGGTCGGGATGCCTGACTGCCCGCGCGTCACCGTGAAGCCGAACTTTTCGAGCTGTCCGGTCAGGTACTTCGAGGTCTCGACTTCCTGGAAGCCCAGTTCGCCGAAACTGAATACCGAGTCCACCATCTCCTGCGCAAGCTTGGCGAGTTCATCGACGCCCTTGACGGCTTCGGCCTTCTGCGCGGTGAGCCGCGCCGGATTGGCGGCGGCGGCCGGGCGGGCGGCCGGCGTCTGCGCCCAGGCCGGGGTCGCCAGTGTCAGGGCCAGCAGCATCTTCACGAGTGATCGCGTACGTGTCATTCCTGTTCCTCCGCGGGCCGGCTCGCGGCCGCAGACGGAATTGTAGGCCACAGATGCCGCAGACAGGCCACAGATAGCACAGAAAGAAA
>JADZCY010000404.1 GCA_020851325.1 Acidobacteriota bacterium
ACGCCGGCCAGCACGATCAGCGCCGACAGCGCGATGGCGTGCCAGCGCCACTTGATGAAGTTGTAGTTCGTGTTCTCGAAAATGCGCATACGCCTTGGCCGGACTGACGGGTTAGATGCTCAGGCTCGTCACCTGTCGGCGTGACAGCGCCAGCTCGAACATGGTGCGCGACACGAAAACAGCGGTGAACACGTTGGACAGCAGGCCGATGGTGAGCGTCGTGGCGAAGCCACGGATCGGGCCGGTGCCGAACTGGAACAGGAACGCCGCGGCAATCAGCGAGGCGACGTGCGTGTCGAGAATGGTCAGGAAGACGCGATCGAACCCGGCCGCCACCGCCTGCTTGACGCCCTTGCCGCCGGCAAGTTCTTCCTTGATGCGCTCGAAGATCAGCACGTTGGAGTCGACGCCCATGCCGATGGTGAGAATGAAACCGGCAATGCCCGGCAGCGTCATCGTCGCGCCGAGGTAGGCCATGAGGCCCAGCAGCAGAATCAGGTTGATGCCAATCGAGACGAGCGCGTTGATGCCGGCCAGCTTGTAGAAGGCGAGCATGAACAGCAGGACGAACAGCAGACCGCCGGCGGCGGCGCTGACGCCGGCGCGGATGGAGGCGGCGCCGAGCGACGGGCCCACCGTGCGCTCTTCGAGATAGGTGAGCGACGCCGGCAGCGCGCCCGAACGCAACGTCAGCGAGAGATCCGCCGCTTCCTGCGACGAGAACGTGCCGGTGATGCGGCCGTCGTAGTCGATGCGGCTGTCGATGCGCGGCGCCGTCTGCACGCGGCCGTCGAGCACCACGGCCAACTGACGGCCGATGTTCGAGCCGGTGAAGGCGCCGAACTTCTGCGCGCCTTCGGCGTTGAAGCTGAAGCCGACGGCCGGACGGTTGTATTCATCGAGCTGCGGTGACGCGCTGCGCAGGTCGCGGCCGGTGACGGCGGCGACACGGCGCACCGCGTAGTACATCGGCGCGGCCGGCTGCCCGGCCACCGGCGCCTCGGCGCGCGCCGGCAGAATCTGGATGTCGGGCGGCACATTGCCGCCAAACGCCTGGCGAGCGGTCGCCTCGTCAGGGAAAGGGCCCTGTTCGACCAGTTTCAGTTCGAGCAGTGCGGTGGAGCGGATGATCTCCTTGGCGCGAGCAACGTCGGTGACGCCCGGCAACTGCACCAGGATCTGATCCGCGGCGCTGTGCCGCGCGACGATCGGTTCGGCGACGCCGAGTTCGTTGACGCGCCGCTCGATGGTCTGCAGCGCCTGGTTCACCGTGCTCTCACGGTTGTCGGCCGTGATGTTCGGCTTCATCTGGAAGGCGTAGCTGCCCGGCCCGGTCGACGAGCGGTCGAACGACACTTCGACGGTGGAGAGCGCGCTGCGGAAGACCGCGTCCTGCGCCTCGGGCACGTTGCTCACCGTGAAGCTGTTGACGCCGGTCACCGCGGTGGTGACGCCGGTCATGCCCGCCGTGCGCAACTGCTCGCGCAGTTGTTCGGCCGTGCCCTCGGTGAGCAGCCGCAGCGCATCGTCGGTTTCGACGCGGAGGACGAGGTGGACGCCGCCCTTGAGGTCGAGTCCGAGCCGCACCTTCTGCGACGGCGGATAGAACGCAAACACCGCCAGCGCGACGACGCCGACGATGACGAGCAGTTTCGTGCGGAGGTTCTTACTCATGATCATGCGTTCTGGTCGGCCACGGGCGCCTGGCCCTGGTAGCCGACGATGGCCGCGCGCGAGACGTCGATGCGGACGTTCGGCGCGATCTGCAGTTGAATCGAGTCGTCGGCCACTTTCGTCACCGCGCCGAAGATACCGCCGGTGGTGACCACCTTGTCGCCCACCTTGAGCGCCTTGAGAAACGCGTCGACCTTCTTCTGCCGCCGCTTCATCGGCAGCAGGATGACGAAATAGAAGATGGCGAGGACGAGCGCGAACGGGATGAGCTGGATGAGCGGGCTTGCCGCCTGATCGGGCGGGGCGGCCATGGCCAGCACTCCTGCTGCGGAGGGAACCGTCGGGATCATGCGGTCAACGGGCGGGCGGAAAAAGTGTGGCGGAAATCCTGCCTGAACTGATCGAACGTACCAAACGCAATAGCCTCCCTCACCCTCCGCATGGTGTCAAGGTAAAAGAAGAGGTTATGAATGGTGTTCAACACGCCTGCCGTCATCTCGCCGGCGACGAACAGATGACGCAGATACGCGCGTGAAAATGTGCGACAGGTGTAACAGCCGCACTCGGCGTCGACCGGCGCGTCGTCCTCGGCGTGCGCCGCGTTCTTGATGTTGATGGCGCCGGTGCGCGTGAACAGCCGGCCGTTCCTGGCGTTGCGTGTCGGCATGACGCAGTCGAACATGTCGATGCCGCGGGCGACGTTCTCGATCAGGTCGAGCGGCGTGCCGACGCCCATCAGGTAGCGCGGCTGATCCTCGGGCAGCAGCGGCGCAGTGTGCGCCACCGTGTCGTACATCGCCTGGTTGGGCTCGCCGACACTCAGACCGCCGATGGCGTAGCCGTCGAACCCGACGGACCGTGTGAGCTCGACGCTCTGCGCCCGCAGGTCGCGTTCGGTCCCGCCCTGCACGATGCCGAACTGCAGTTGGCCGCGTCCGGTGTCGGAGTGCGGCCGGCGATCGAGAAAGCGCGCCCGCGCCCGCGCCGCCCAGCGCGCCGTGAGCTGCAGCGACTGCTCGAGCGTGGCGCGATCCGACGGCAGCGCCGGACATTCATCCAGCACCATGGCGATGTCGGAGCCGAGGTTCAACTGGATGTCGACGACCGACTCGGGCGTGAGCAGATGGCGCGCGCCGTCGAGGTGCGAGTGGAAGTGCACGCCTTCTTCACTCAGCTTCCGTCGATCGGCGAGGC
>JADZCY010000405.1 GCA_020851325.1 Acidobacteriota bacterium
CGTTCTGCGACGCTACCCAATCAGCCGTCGCCTTCGCGTCGAGATCTTCGAGCCCGCGATACGGATCCGGCACGTTCGTGCCGGCGTAGTTGTCGACGACGTCGCCCTTGGCGGTGACGGGATAGGTGAGGCTTGGCTTCTTCGATTCAGGCGTGGAACAGGACACGGCAGTCACCAGCAGGGCGGCAAGGGGCAGTCGCTTCATCACGAGGCCTCGTTACGGACGCGTGCCCGCGACATCGCGGACCACGTCAAAATAGAACCGGGCGTAGCGGTGCAATTCACTCTCGAGGATGCGCTCCTGGTCGCTGTGCGCGCCGAAGCCGCGCGTCTGATCCTCGACGTCGAGCGCCGGGCCGATGCCGTAGCACTGCATGCCCTTCGCCCGCAGGTACGCCATGTCGGTGGCGCCGGTCAGCAGCGTCGGCAGGACGATGGCCTCGTAGTGTTTGGTGACGTTCGTCTCGATGGCGCGGAACACCTCGGATTCGAGCCGCGCCGGCGGGGCGCCGGGACGCACGTCACGCGCCGCCCACTTCACCTCCACCGCCGGATCGTTGACCACCTTCTTCACCAGTTCCAGGAACTGATCGGGATCCTGATCCGGCAGCGTGCGCACGTCGAGCGTCGCCTTCACTTCCGACGGGATCACGTTGACGCGATAGCCGGCCTGCACGATCGTCGGCGAGATCGAACTGCGGAGCATCGAGGCGTGAATCGGTTCGTTGCGGCGGAAATAGGCATCGGCGGCGCCGGACACCTTCGGATCCGGGCTCAGCACGTCGCGGTAACGCGCCGCTTCTTCCGGCGTCGAGATGCTGGCGAGCCGCTTGAAGTAGGCCGCGGTGGTTTCATTCAGCGAAATCGGCGGCACCCACGTGGCCGCGGCGGCCACGGCGGATGACAAGTGCGTCAGCGCGTTGTTCTCGAGCGGCACGGAGCCATGCCCGGCCGGTCCACGCGCGGTGAGTTCGATGGCGCGCGGAATCTTCTCCGTCGTCTCGACGGAGGCGTACTTCACCTTGCCGCCTACCCGCGACACGCCGCCGCCTTCGGCCAGGCAGTACTCGGCGTCGATGGCGGGGAAGTGCGTGTTGGCCATGTGCAGGATGCCGACGCGCGTGGTGCCTTCCTCGCCGGCCTCGGCGAGGAAGATCACGTCGCGGTCGAGCGCCACCTTTTCGCGCTTCAGGCGCAGCAGCGTCATCAATCCGGTGGCGACATCCTGCTTGTTGTCCACCGCGCCGCGGCCGTAGACGTAGCCGCCATCGCGCGTGGCGCTGAACGGCGGGAACTGCCACTTCGCCGGGTCGACGTTCACCGTATCGGTGTGCGCCATCAGCAGCAGCGGCTTCTTCTTGCCGTTGCCCTTCAGCCGCGCCACCAGATTGGGCCGGTTCGGTTCGAGCGCGAACACCTCGTAAGCGATGCCCTCTTTGTCGAGCACGCCCTTCAGGTAATCGACGACGCCGGTTTCGTTGCCGGGCGGATCGGTGGAATCGACACGCAGCACCGCCTGGTAGTGCCGCATCAACTCCTCGTCGAGCGCCGCTGCAGGCGTTTGCGCGGTCAGCGCGGCTGCCGCGGTGGCCGCCGCCAGGCCGAACGCGGCGGCAATGGTGCGCAGGTGACCGAATCGCGAGGCTGCCATGCGCTATCTCGTACCCGCGATCTCGACCACGGTGTCCCAGGTGAAGCGGACGAAGCGATAGAACTCGCTTTCGAGAATGCGTTCCTGATCGCTGTGCGCGGCGAAACCCTTCGGGCCGTCCTCGACGTCCGTCGCCGGGCCGATGCCGTAGCACTGCATGCCCTTCGCCCGCAGATACGCCATGTCGGTGGCGCCCGTGCTCATCGTCGGCAGCGTGATCGCCTTGTAGTGCTTGGTGATGTTCGCTTCCACCGCCTTGAACGCGTCGGAGGCGAGGTTGGCGTTACCCGTGCCGGGACGCACGTCGCGCGCCGCCCAGGCGAGTTCGACGTTAGGGTCGTCCACCACCTGCTTCACCAGTTCGAGGAACTTCGCCGGGTCTTCGTCCGGCGCCGTGCGCACGTCGATGGTGGCGGTGGCTTCGGAGGGAATGACGTTGACGCGATAGCCGCCCTGGATGATCGTCGGCGACAGCGACGACCGCAGCATGGACCAGTGCCGCGGTTCGTTCTTGCGCAGCCACTGATCGGCCGGACCGCTCACCTTGGAATCCGGACTCAACACGTTCTGATAGCGCGCCGCTTCTTCGGGCGTGGACACCGTGGCCAGCCGCTTGAAGTACGACGCCGTAGTCTCGTTGATGCGCATCGGCGGCGTCCACGCGGCAATGGCGCCGACCGCTTCACCCAGGCGCGCCACCGCGTTGTTCTCGAGCGGCACCGAACCATGACCGGCCGGACCGCGCGCCGTCACACTGATCGCTCGCGGGATCTTCTCCAGCGTCTGCACGGTGGCGAACTTCACCTGGCCGTTCGTCCGCGTCACGCCGCCGCCTTCGGCCAGGCAGAACTCGGCGTCGATCTTGTCGAAGTGCTGCTGCGCCATGAAGTTGATGCCGACGCGCGTCGTGCCTTCCTCGCCGGCCTCGGCCAGGAAGATGACGTCGCGCGACAACGGCACGTTCATCCGCTTCAGCATCACCATCGTCATCAGCGACGCGACGACGTTGTCCTTGTCGTCAACGGTGCCGCGGCCGTAGATGTGTCCACCTTCGCGGTGGGCGCTGAAGGGCGGGAACGTCCACTTCTTCGCATCGACGTTCACCGTGTCGGTGTGGCCCATCAGCAGCAGCGGCTTCTTGCTGCCGTTGCCCTTCAGCCGCGCGACGATGTTCGGGCGGTTGGGTTCGATCGAGAAGGTCTCGACGGCAATGCCCTCTTTCTCGAGCACGCGCGTCAGGTAGTCGGACACCGGCTTCTCGCCGCCGGGCGGGTCGGTGGTGTCCATGCGGACGATGGCCAGGAAGTGCTCGAGGGCTTCGGCTTCGATGGCCTTCCAGTCGGCCACGGATTGCACGGATGCCACAGAGGCGGGCAACGGCGACGCGGATCGCGCCGACACCGACGTGGCCAGCAACACGACGAGCAGGGTAGCGTTGCGCATGCGGCGGATGTTATCAAACCCGTCCGCCGGGCCGTGGGGTAGAGTGTGCGGTCATGCATCGACTGCTTTCCGGCGCTGCGCTGGCGCTGATCCTCGGCGGCGGCTGGTCCCTCGGCGCCCAGACGGCGCCGCCGTTCACCGTTGAAGAAACGACCATTGCCGCGGTGCACGCCGCCATGGGCGACGGACGCTTGACGTGCCGTGCGCTGGTGGACCACTACCTGCGCCGCATTGCCGCCTACGACAAGAACGGGCCGGCCATCAACGCCATCGTCACCCTCAACCCGCAGGCGCAGGCGCAAGCCGACGAGATGGACCGGCGCTTCAAGGCGTCTGGACCGATCGGTCCGCTGCACTGCGTGCCGATGATGGTGAAGGACAACTTCGAGACGATCGGCCTGCCGAGCACCAACGGCGCGCTGGCGCTCGAGGGGTTCATCTCGTCGAAGGACGCGTTTCAGGTGCGCCGCATCAAGGAAGCCGGCGCCATCGTCCTGGCGAAGACGAACCTCGCCGAGTGGGCGTTCACGCCGTACGAAACGGTGAGCAGCATCCTGCCGGGCTACACGAAGAATCCGTACGCGCTGGACCGTGTGACCGCGGGTTCCAGCGGCGGCACGGCGGCGAGCGTCGCCGCCAACCTCGCGCTCATCGGCCTGGGCAGCGACACCGGCAACTCGATCCGCGGACCGTCATCGCATCAGGCGCTCGTCGGCATGCGTTCGACGATGGGGTTGACGAGCCGCGCCGGCGTGATGCCGCTGAACCTGCTGGCGGATATCGCCGGGCCGATGGGGCGTACGGTGGAAGACGTCGCGCGCGTGTTCACCGTCATCACCGGCGAGGATCCGGACGATCCGGCGACCGCGGCATCTCGCGGCCGCGCGCGAGAGGACTACACCACCGCACTGGATGTGAACGGCCTGCGCGGCGCGCGTATCGGCGTGCTGCACCACGCCTACGAGCGCGAAGGGCTCGACGCGGAAGTCGTCGCCGTGTTCCAGCAGGCGGTGCGCGACCTTCAGCGGGCCGGTGCGGTGATTGTCGATCCGGCGACCATCGAGGGCTTCGACGCCATCCGTCGCGCGCCAGGCGCGGGTCCCTGCGGCGGCTTCAAGTACGACATCAACCGCTATCTCGCCTCGCACGGCGATCGCGTGCCGATGAAGTCGCTTACCGAGATCGTCGCGTCAGGCAAGTTTCACCCGAGCGTTCGTCGTCAACTGGAGCAGTCCGAGCAAGGCCCGGCGAATGGCCCCGAGACGCCCGCGTGCCAGGCCGACGCGGCCTATCGCGAGCAGATGCGGCAGGCGGTGCTGAAGACGATGGAGGCGCAGAAGCTGGACGCGTTCGTCTACCCGACGTGGGGCAATCCGCCGCGGCTCATCGGCGACCTCAACACGCCGCATGGCGACAACAGCCAGGTGTTTGCGCCGGTCACCGGCTTTCCGGCGCTGCAGGTGCCGATGGGCTACACGCGCGGCGGCGTGCTGCCGGCCGGCATCACGTTCCTCGGCCGCGCCTGGTCGGAGGCGACGCTGTTCAAGCTCGGCTACGCGTATGAACAATCAACACGCCACCGCCGGCCTCCGATTAGCGCGCCGCCGCTACGCTGAAGTCGCGCCGCTACGCGAGCCGGCGCGTGCGCGAACAGGTGCAGATGACGTC
This sequence comes from Acidobacteriota bacterium, assembly GCA_020851325.1. Classification (GTDB taxonomy): domain Bacteria; phylum Acidobacteriota; class Vicinamibacteria; order Vicinamibacterales; family UBA2999; genus VFZN01. The sequence continues at coordinate 4,763 of JADZCY010000405.1, forward strand.
CGCGTTCAGCGCGAGCGCGGCTTGTTCCGGCGGCAACGCCGGCGCGAAGAGGTAGCCCTGACCGTATTGACAGCCGAGCGCC
>JADZCY010000406.1 GCA_020851325.1 Acidobacteriota bacterium
CTGATCTCGCCGAGTGACGCGTCCTTCACCGCGTCCATCAGGCTCGCGAACGTGTTGCGGCGCGCCTGCGCGGTTTGCTGCAGCGCCCGCAGGCTCGCCGGCAGGTCCTCGCCGCGGCGCTCCGGCCCGCCCGGATGATCCGTGCGCATCGTCTGGTAGCGTTCGACGTTCTGAATCTGCTGGCGCTTCTCGTCCTCGGTCGAGCGGATCAGTTCAATCTCCGTCGCCGTTTCGCCGGCGTGCTCACGCGGCAGGAACGTGTTGACGCCGATCAGCGGCAGGCTGCCGTCGTGCTTCTTGTGCTCGTAGTACAGGCTTTCTTCCTGGATCTTGCCGCGCTGATACATCGTGTCCATCGCGCCCAGGACGCCGCCGCGATCGCTGATCGCCTCGAACTCCTTGTAGACCGCTTCCTCGACGATGTCGGTCAACCGGTCGATGATGAAGCTGCCCTGCCAGGGGTTCTCGCAGAAGTTGAGGCCGAGCTCGCGATTGATGATCAACTGAATGGCCACCGCGCGACGGACGCTTTCCTCGGTCGGCGTCGTGATCGCCTCGTCGTAGGCGTTGGTGTGCAGCGAGTTGCAGTTGTCGAAGATCGCGTAGAGCGCCTGCAGCGTCGTCCGGATGTCGTTGAACTGGATCTCCTGCGCGTGCAGCGAGCGGCCCGACGTCTGGATGTGGTACTTGAGCATCTGGCTGCGTTCGCTGGCGCCGTAGCGCTCGCGCATGGCGCGCGCCCAGATGCGGCGCGCGACGCGGCCGATCACCGAATACTCCGGGTCCATGCCGTTGCTGAAGAAGAACGACAGGTTCGGCGCGAAGTCGTCGATGCGCATGCCGCGCGCGAGGTAGTACTCGACGATGGTGAAGCCGTTGGCGAGGGTGAAGGCCAACTGGCTGACCGGGTTCGCGCCGGCTTCGGCGATGTGATAGCCGGAGATCGACACCGAGTAGAAGTTGCGCACCTGCTGGTCGACGAAGAACTGCTGGATGTCGCCCATCATCCGCAGCGCGAACTCGGTGCTGAAGATGCACGTGTTCTGCGCCTGATCTTCCTTGAGGATGTCGGCCTGCACGGTGCCGCGGACGATGCGGAGCGTGTCGGCGCGTAGGCGATCGTAGACCTCGCGGTCGATCACCTTGTCGCCGGTGATGCCGAGGAGCGCCAGGCCGAGGCCGTCGTTCCCCTCTGGCAGCGGCCCGTGGTACTGCGGCCGCGGCCGATCGCCGAAGTGCGCGGCAATGGTCTGCTGCGCGGCGTCCCAGCGCGCCGAGTCCTGGCGCAGGTACTTCTCCACGGCTTGATCGACGGCCGTGTTCATGAACATCGCCAGGATGATCGGCGCCGGACCGTTGATGGTCATCGACACCGATGTCGACGGGGCGGAGAGGTCGAAGCCCGAGTAGAGCTTCTTCATGTCGTCGAGCGTGGCGATCGAGACGCCCGAGTTGCCGATCTTGCCGTAGATGTCCGGCCGCGGTCCGGGGTCTTCGCCGTAGAGCGTCACCGAGTCGAACGCGGTTGAGAGGCGCACGGCGCGTTGCCCCGTGGACAGATAGTGAAAGCGGCGGTTCGTGCGTTCCGGCGTGCCTTCCCCCGCGAACATGCGCGTCGGGTCTTCGCCGGTGCGGCGATACGGATAGACGCCGGCGGTGAACGGATACGCGCCCGGCAGGTTCTCGCGCATCAGGAAGCGGAGCAGCTCGCCCCAGTTGTTCGTCGACGGCGTCGCGATCTTCGGGATCGCCTGATGCGAGAGCGACTCGACGTAGTTGTCGCCTTCGACGGCCTTGCCGCGGACCTCGTAGGTGTAGCGCGGACGCGTGACGGCCTCGAGCCGTGCCGGCCACGCCCGCAGCAGCGAGATCGCCTCGGTGGACAGTTGCGTCAGCGCATCCTGATACCGGCGCCGCAGACGCAGAATTGCCGGCTCGGTCGCCGCGGCGTCGTCAGCCAGATCAGCGGGGTCGTATGGCGCGAGTGCCGCAGGACGTTTGCTGTCGCCGACGGCCTCGAGCGCCTGCCAGCACGCCTGCGCCTGTCCGGCGGCCTCGACCTGACGATCGATGTCACGCTGGACGCCGCGGCCCTGTTCGGCGATCTCCGCGAGGTAGCGCTGACGCGCGCCGGGAATGAGCACCGTGGCGCGCGGTTCCTTCTCCGACACATCCAGCGACGGCGTCCACTTGTCGCCCGGCAGATTCAACTTGGCGCTGAGCAGCCGGCATAGATTGGTGAACATCCACGTGATGCCGGGATCGTTGAACTGGCTGGCAATGGTCGGATAGACCGGGATGTCCTCGTCCTTCATCGAGAACGCCGTGCGGTTCCGCTTCCACTGCTTGCGCACGTCGCGCAGCGCGTCCTCGGCACTCCGCTTGTCGTACTTGTTGAGGACGACGAGCTCGGCGAAGTCGAGCATGTCGATCTTCTCGAGCTGCGACGGCGCGCCGTACTCGCTGGTCATCACGTAGACGGGGAAGTCGACGAGGTCGACGATCACCGAATCGCTCTGGCCGATCCCGGCGGTTTCGACGAGCACCAGATCGAAACCGGCGTGGGTGAGGCACGCGATCGAGTCGGTGAGCACCGCGTTGGTGGACGCGTGCTGACGGCGCGTCGCCATCGAGCGCATGAACACCCGCGGCGAGCGCAGCGAGTTCATGCGGATGCGGTCGCCGAGCAGCGCGCCACCGGAGCGCCGCCGCGTCGGATCGACCGCGACGACGGCGATGCGCATCCACGGGAACGCCTGCAGGAACCGCAGCAGCAGTTCGTCGACGACGCTGGACTTGCCGGCGCCGCCGGTGCCGGTGAGGCCGATGGAAACGGCCTTGTGCCCGCCGGCGCGCCACGACGCGCGCAGCGACGCGAGCTGCGGATCGGAGAGGCGCTGCTGCTCGAGCGCCGAGAGCGCGCGCCCCAGCGAGATCTCCTGATCGATCGATGCCGCGTCGATGGCGGCGCGCGGATCGTCCTGCGTCCGCTGCTCGGCCGCGGCGCGGGCGCGGGCGACGACGTCCTCGATCATCGCGACGAGACCGAGGTGCATGCCGTCGTTCGGGTGATAGATCCGCTCGACGCCGTAGGCCTCGAGCTCGGCGATCTCCTCCGGCGTGATCGTGCCGCCGCCGCCGCCGAACACGCGGATGTGGCCGGCGCCGCGTTCGCGGAGCATGTCGATCATGTAGCGGAAGTACTCGACGTGCCCGCCCTGATACGACGACAACGCGATGGCATCGGCGTCTTCCTGCAGCGCCGCGCGGACGACGTCTTCGACGGAACGGTTGTGTCCGAGATGGATGACTTCGACGCCCTGCGCCTGAATCAGGCGGCGCATCACATTGATGGCCGCGTCATGGCCGTCGAACAGGCTGGCCGCGGTGACGAAGCGCAGCGGTCGGCCCAGCGTATCGGCGGAAGAAACGGGAGGATGAACAGGGGACACGGACGAAGCAGTCATTCCGGCTCCAATCGGGCAAATTTCAATGATAACGCGGCCGAGCGGCCGCCCGGTCTGCGGCTAAGCGCGACCGCGGTCGTGGTGATACGCGTCGAGCACGCGGCGGGCGGCGAGCGTCGGCGTCAGACGGCCGGCCCGCACGTCGGCCTCGACGGCGTCCCTGACGGCGGCGACGCCGGGCGCGTCGTGCAGCGAGGCGATGAGCGTCGACTCGACCGTGCTCCACAGCCAGTCCACCATCTGCCGTGTGCGCCGCGCCTCGAACGCGTTGGGATCTCGGTCGCGCGCATCGAGGATCGCCTGCCAGATCTCGGGCAGGCCGGCGCCGGAGAGGCCGCTGCACTGCATCACGCGCGTGATGTGCGCCGCCTCGACGCCGGAAAGAATGCGCATCGCGTTGCGATAGTCCGCCAGCGCACGGCCGACCACCGCGGGTGCTTCCGTGTCTGCCTTGTTGATGGCGACGAGATCCGCCAGTTCGAGAATGCCGCGCTTGATGCCCTGCAATTCGTCGCCGGCGGACGCGAGCAGCAGCACGAGAAAGAAGTCCACCATGCCGGCCACGGCGGTTTCGGACTGGCCGACGCCGACGGTTTCGACGAGGATGACGTCGAATCCCGCCGCTTCGCAGAGCAGCATGCTTTCGCGCGTGCGTCGCGTGACGCCGCCGAGGCTGCCGACAGTGGGCGAGGGCCTGATGAACGCGCGCGCGTCCTGCGCCAGCCGCGTCATGCGCGTCTTGTCGCCGAGGACGCTGCCGCCGGTGCGCGGACTCGTCGGATCGACGGCGAGCACGGCGACGCGATGACCGGCCTCGAGGATCTGGCGTCCGAAGCTTTCGATGAACGTGCTCTTGCCGACGCCCGGCGCGCCCGAAATGCCGACGCGCAGCGAACGGCCGCTGTGCGGCAGGATCGCCAGCAGCACCTCCTGCGCCACCGCCTCGTGCGACGCGTTGGCGCTTTCCACCAGCGTGATCGCCCGCGCCAGCATCGCGCGATCGCCGGCGAGGATGCCGTCGATATAGGCGCGTGCCGCCAGCACGACGCGGCGCGTCGCCGCCTGCCCGTCGCTCACCGCGCGCTGCGCTCCAGTTGATCGATGAGTTGCGTCGCCGCGTCCGCCACCACCGTGCCCGGCCCGAAGATCGCCGTCGCGCCGGCATCGTGCAGCGCGTCGTAGTCCTGCGGCGGCACCACGCCGCCGACGACGATCAGGATGTCGTCACGGCCGGCATTCGCCAGCGCCGCCTTCAGCGCCGGCACCAGCGTCAGGTGTCCCGCCGCCAGCGAACTGATGCCGACGATGTGCACGTCGTTCTCGACGGCCTGCCGCGCCGTTTCCTCCGGCGTCTGGAAGAGCGGACCGATGTCGACGTCGAAGCCCATGTCGGCAAACGCGGTCGCGATCACCTTCTGGCCACGGTCGTGACCGTCCTGGCCCATCTTCGCCACGAGGATGCGCGGTCGTCGTCCTTCGCGTTCGGCAAAGCTGCGCACCCGGCTGATGACCTGATCAATCGCCTGCATGCGTCCTTTCATCTCGGCACGATACACGCCCGATACGCCGCGGACCTCGGCCTGGTGCCGGCCCCACACGCGTTCGAGGGCGTCGGAGATCTCGCCAACGGTTGCGCGTGCGCGGGCGGCGTCCACGGCCAGCGCCAGCAGATTGCCGTCGCCGCTGGCGGCCACTGCCGATAACGCGTCGAGCGCGCGGCGCAGTGCCGCTTCGTCACGCGTCGCCCGCAGAGTGCGCAGCCGTTCGATCTGCGTCGCCCGCACCGCCGAGTTGTCCACCTTCAACACGTCGATCGGCGACTCGTCCACGGACTGATACTTGTTCACGCCGACGATCGTCTGCAGCCCGGCGTCGATGCGCGCCTGCGTGCGCGCGGCGGCTTCTTCGATGCGCAGCTTTGGCAGGCCACTCTCGATCGCCTTGGCCATGCCGCCCAGGCCTTCAATCTCTTCGATGTGTGCCCACGCCTTCTCGGCCAGGTCCGCGGTCAGACGTTCGATGAAATAGCTGCCGCCCCACGGATCGACCACCGCTGTGGTGCCGGACTCGAGCTGCAGCAAGAGCTGTGTGTTGCGGGCGATGCGCGCCGAAAAGTCGGTGGGCAGCGCCAGCGCCTCGTCGAGCGAGTTGGTGTGCAGCGATTGCGTGTGGCCCTGCGTCGCCGCCATCGCCTCGAGGCAGGTGCGGCCGACGTTGTTGAAGACGTCCTGCGCGGTGAGGCTCCAGCCTGACGTCTGACAGTGCGTGCGCAGCGACAGCGAGCGCGGGTCGCGCGGGTTGAAACGGCGCGCGATGTGCGCCCACAGCAGGCGCGCGGCGCGCAGCTTGGCGATCTCCATGAAGGAGTGCATGCCGATGGCGAAGAAGAACGACAGCCGCGGCGCGAAGGCGTCGATCGACAGGCCGGCGTCGATGCCGGCGCGCAGATACTCCCAGCCGTCGGCGAGCGTGTAGCCGAGTTCGATGTCGGCTGGCGCGCCCGCCTCCTGCATGTGATAGCCGGAGATCGAGATGCTGTTGAAGCGCGGCATGTGCGCCGCGGTGAAGCGAAAGATGTCCGAGATGATGCGCATCGACGCCGCCGGCGGGTAGATGTAGGTGTTGCGCACCATGAACTCTTTGAGGATGTCGTTCTGGATCGTGCCGGCGAGTTGATCCAGCTTCACGCCCTGCTCTTCGGCGGCGACGATGTAGAGCGCCAGTACTGGAAGTACCGCGCCATTCATCGTCATCGACACGCTCATGCGATCGAGCGGGATGCCGTCGAACAGTACCTTCATGTCGAGGATGGAGTCGATGGCGACGCCGGCCATGCCGACGTCGCCGGCGACGCGCGGGTGATCCGAGTCGTAGCCGCGGTGCGTCGCCAGGTCGAACGCGATCGACAGGCCCTTTTGTCCGGCCGCGAGGTTGCGTCGATAGAAGGCGTTGCTCGCCTCGGCGGTCGAGAAGCCCGCGTACTGCCGCACCGTCCACGGCTGCAGCGCGTACATCGTCGGATAGGGACCGCGCAGGAACGGCGCCAGGCCCGGCATCGAGTCCACGTGTGCGAGGTTCGCGATGTCGGCGGCGGTGTAATACGCGCGGAGCGGAATGCCTTCCGCGGTGTCGATCGCTGACGCGCTCGCGGGCGACATCGTCGACGGCGATGGCGCCGGGTGCGTCCAGGCGACGCGAGTGAAATCAGGAAGCGACATGACTGGACTCCAGCGCGTTGAGCAGCGTGTCGAGGAACTGATACGCGTCCATGCCGGCAACCGCAAAGCTGTCGACGCCGGCGCTGCGATACGCAGATTCCTGATCGCCCGGACGTCCGGCCATCGCGATGTACGCGACACCCGCCTGCCGCAGTGCCGTTGCGGCGACGGGCACGAACGACGCGTGCAGCGCATCCGCGGAAACGATGATGGCGGCGTGCGCCTGCTGCGCGCGCGTGAATGCGGCGACACCGCTGGCCGCCTCGTCGGTCGTGTGTTCGATCAGCCGGACGCCGGCGGTGGCGACGAGATCGCGCACCCAATCGAGTCGCGCGGCGTATGAGGCCGGTGTGCCGGAGATCACGGCGAGGATCGCGGGCGGTGTGCCCGTGCGCGCCGTCACGGCATCCGCGCGATCACGCAGCGCTTCGAAGTCGTCGGCCAGATAGTGTCGGACAGGATCGACCGGACCGTCGGCGGCTGACGCGTGCGTTGTGCCAAGACGTTGGCGCCAGCCGTCGACGAACGCGTCGACGTCGAAGGCGTCTGCCTTTGGCGGTGTGTCGGCAGCAGGCGCGAACACCGTGACACCGAGCACGGGTTCGCGACGCGCACGAATGCGGGCGCGGCGCTCGCGCCAGCGCTCGTCGATGGCAGTGGCGACGATGCCGTGGCGACAGGCCGCGAAGAAGCCGCCCGCGCGTTCCCATTCCACGAACTGCGTCCACGCCGCTTCGGCCAGTTCTTCGGTGCGGCGCTCGATGTAGAACGATCCGCCGGCGGGATCGGTCACCGCGCCGGTATCGGTTTCTTCAGCGAGCAGGCTCTGAAGGTTGCGCGCCAGTCGTCGTCCGAAGAGCGAACCACCGGCGACGCGCGCGTCAAACGGCCGCACCGACAGCGCGTCCGCACCGCCAATCACCGCCGCCGCCGCTTGCGTCGTCGTGCGGAGCAGGTTGACGTAGGCGTCGCGCCTGGTCAGCGTCTCGGCCGCGGTGATGGTGCTGAGCCGCACGTCGACCGCGCGGTCGCTGATGCCCAGCGTGTCGAGCACCAGCGCCAGGCAGCGACGGAACGCGCGCAGCTTGGCGATTTCGGTGAAGAAGTCGGAGCCGACCGCCATCTGGAACTCGCAGGCACGCAGACACGCGGCCGGCGACAGGTCGGTCGATTCGAGTGCGCGCGCCACATCGACGAACGCGCCAATCACGGCCGCCAGTTCCTGCACGACATCGGCACCGGCGAAGCGCAGACCGGTCGAAGAGAGCAGCAGCGGCCGCGCGTCCCAGGGGCCGGCATCGCCGGCTGACGTCCGTGTCACTTCGGCGCGCATGTGCGCCGCATGTGCGCGAAGCCACTCGGGTGTGTCCCGACCGTCGCGCTGCTGCGTCGCGCGCGCGGTCACATCGAGTTGCACGAACAGTCCGGCGCCTTTCGCCGCGCGCAAGCCATTCGTCATCGCGAACAAACGCTCACTGAACGCATCGTCGAGTGGCGCCACGAGCGCCACCGGCGCCATGGTCCACTGCACGTCGTTCAGCAGCGTCTCGACATCCGCGGCGTCGGCCATCCACACGCCTTCGTCGCCGGCGGCGGCAATCGCTCGAGCGCGGTCGCGATTCAGAGCGGCAAGTCGCGCCGCGGAGGCGACGCGCACGCTGGCGCGTTCCGCGCCGCCATCGAGATCTGCCAGCAGCATCGCGTTGGCGCGGTGCACGTCCGGATGCGCGATGTCGACACCGCGCGTCCAGCCACGACGGGGCTCCGCGGATGTTCCCGCCTGTGGCCACCCGCGCGTGAACGGCGCCACGCCCGGCACCTGCGAGTCGATGCCGGGGGGACGATCATCGCGATCGTAGAGCGGCTGCAGCGTCAGCCCTTCGCCCGTACGCCGCACCAGCGCAGCGTCGAACGCGCGGCCCTTCAGCGCCGCCTGCACCAGTTCCCGCCACGCGGCGCGGTCGGCAGTCGGGAAGTTGGCGGCGAGATCCTGGAACAGTTGGGACATGGCGGAACGGTACATGGTGGCACGGAATGCCTTCGGCGCTAAAGGTCGGCAGCGTCACCGGAACCTTGCCAGCCGGCAAGATCCACGATTGTGTTCGCGACGATCGTGCCGGGATCATCGACGTCCCACAGCCACGTGACCGGTAGCTCCGCACCGGGCCCTTCGTCGGTTCGCGACGGCCAATCGATCAGTAGCGCCGCATGTGGCTCGATTGGAGCGATAAGCGGTAGACGATCACGATTGCCGTGCTTGTCTCGTCCCATCCATGCGCGCGCAATTCGGTTGCCGTGTTGGTATACGTGCGCTTCCTGGAGGAACCGCGCCGGTTGTGACCGGACGATCGTCACAACATCGACGTGTAGACAATTGCCCAGGACGACGGCATCGGCATGAATGTGGCGAGCGTAATCCAGCCCGTATCGAGCGTGGACCTGGTCACCGCTGGGCAGGACCAGTGGGTCGTCTGTCGCCAGAGTCCACGGAAGAACGAGTTGGCCAAGATCGGCCACGCCTACCGAGTCCGCCAATCGTCGGGCGGCGGCCTGACCGAAGAAGTTGGATTCCCGCCGGAACACGTTGTCGATGTCCCACTCGTACCAGTTGCCGGCGATCGGACAGTGTGCTCGGCAGACCGAGATGTCGTGACGAGACAGGGACAAGAGTCGCTGGAGGAGACCGCTCATCGCCGCACTCTCCGGAGAAGCGCGCTCCACAACTGCTGCAAAGCGGGCTCTTGTCTCGTGCGCTGCGCTTCGACTGGAACATCTGGCCTCCCACGTCGCCACCGGCGGTATCGAAACTCAGCCCATTCCCGATCCTCTTCCTCGTCGTAAACCTCCGGCGGTGGCGCCGGTCGCCGCACCGGGCTCGGAACGGGCAGCACGATCCGTTCCGACGGTGGACACCACGACCCGAGCCGTACTCGCGTGTCCGCAACCCGGAGACGAGGCGCCGCCACATCCCAGAGCCACACGCTTGGCGGTTGACGCAGGAGCATCGTGCCGGGGTGAGTCCGCGGTTCTCCGTCAGGCACACGGTCGTTCAGCCTCGTAACAATCAACGCGCTGAAGGGATCGAGCATCGCGATGGCCGGGAAGGTTGAACTTCCGCCTAACGTGACGCGCCAGGAGCTGGCGCGACCACCCGGCCTCCCAGCCACGAAGATCTGCACGTGATCAAACCGTGACCCGTGAGAAGTGCGGACACCGTCGATGTGGACGTGAACTCCGTTGACGAAGCCATCCGCATGAATATGAAACGCGTACGGTGTCCCATGCGCGCGATAGAGCTGACAAAGGTGTGGGCGGCCGTCGCTGTCGTCGTGCGCCCGGACCCAAGGCAGGTGAACAGGACCGCGGTCTCGAATGCCTACCAGATACCGCAGTCGGCGTGCTTCCTCGCTTTCTGGCTCATGGCCGGCCTCGTGGGAGAGTCGCGACGTGTACCAGTCGTGGACGAGTGGACACGTCGCCCGGTAGGGATCGAATTCGGTGATGGGTGGGAACTGTTGCGGATCGGGCGGCTGGGTCACAGTGTCCTCCGGCGGAAGACACCCAGAGGCCGAGGGATACTGAACCGTACCGGGATCATCGGAGGGCGGTTAGTGTGAGTTCTCCATCGGGTTATCAGCGGTCATAGAGAGTCCTGCAGGTGATCGGCGGCCGTCGTGAGGGACTGAGGGGCAGAATCGAGGATGCC
>JADZCY010000407.1 GCA_020851325.1 Acidobacteriota bacterium
GGACGGCGCGCAGGCGGAGCAGCGCCACCAGCCGTGGTTCGTCACCGCCGACATGGCGACGCTGCGACAAGCCGCGGCGGCCGGTGTCGGCGTCGTGCAATTGCCGGCGATGATCGTCCGTGATCAGATCGCCGGCGGCGCGCTGGTGCGGCTCCTGCCGGACTGGTCGCCGCGGCGTGAAGTCATCCACGCGGCGTTTCCGACACGGCGGGAACTCGTGTCGTCGGTGCGCGCGTTGATCGACGACCTGGCCGACCGGTTCGCCGGCCTCGACGAGGCGTGAACCGCGATTCGACGCGCGACAGGGTGCGCGCCCCATCGGCGATTCGTCATACTGGGCTCACCCCGTCAGGAGAACGTGATGTCCGAGATTCTGCACAAGTACGAGAAGGACGGCGTGACCGTGGTGTGGAGACCGGCGCTCTGCACGCATTCGGCCGAATGCGTGCGTGGCCTCGGCGCGGTCTTCAACCCGAAGGCGCGCCCGTGGATCAACATGGATGCGGCGCCGGCGACGCGGATCGCCGAACAAGTCGGCCGATGCCCGTCCGGCGCGCTGAGCCTCGACGAGTCCGGGACGAAAGGCTGAACGCGAAGGCGGACGGTAGGGTGCGGCACGAAGGTGCTGCACGAGGGTGCTCACGAAGGTGCGGGTGCCCTTGACATCTGTAGCGCGTTGGCTCGAAGCTCGGCGTTGAATGCGGTTTCGCGGAGGACCTATGCGCGCGACGTTCTGGAACAGGCTTGCACGGTTGGCGCCGATGCTGGCGACGCTGACGCTGAGCGCGTGTGGCGGAACAAGTGAACTTCCCACAGCGCCCTCGTTGTCGACGGCGACGATGGAGTCGGACTTCTCCGGCGAGTGGCGCGGCACGGTCGTGCCGTCGGGGTCGATCACCTTCACCGTGTCTCGCGACAAGCGGGTAACGGCGTTGACAGTCAACTACGCGATCACCGGGTGTAACGGCAGGGTGACTCTGCCGGAGGTATCGATGCCGATTACCGCCCCGCAGCCTGGCGGCACCGGCTCTGGGGCTGGGGCTGCGGCACCATACTTCACCACCTTTTTTGCGAACGTCGAGGAGCAGGAGGGCTTTCTTGGGCTGATCGGAAACTTTCAGACCGACAGCCGTGCGAACGGGATGCTGTTTCTTGATGGTCGCGGCACTTGCGCGTCTACCGGGTGGTTGTGGACGGCGAATAAGAGGTAAGACGGGGGTGCGGCACGAAGGTGCGGCACGAGGGTGCTGCACGGAGGTGCTACACGAGGGTGCGGCACGAGGGTGCTACACGAGGGTGCTACACGAGGGTGCTCCACGAAGGTGCGGCACGACGGTGCGCCACGGACGTGCGTTGACTGGCGGTCGCGCCGTTTTGCGGCCACAACGGGCCATGGGGCGGTGAACATCGAGTTGAGCCCATGGTTGTATCGTTGGCGCATGGCGGACTACGAGATCATCCCCAACCTCGATCCACGGGCGCGGTACGGGGGGCTTTCTGCGGACATGGGGGCGGGGCATTCACTGGTGATCAACGGGCTCGTCCACTGGTCTCGCTAGCGGATGACACTCGACGCGGCTGTGCCTTCTCTCCATTTCATCGTCCAGTTCGAGCCGAAGCCCGGGTGCGAGGTCAGGTTCCGCGAGGCGCTGGAGCGCGTCGCCGGCCCGTCGAGGGCCGAACCCGGATGCCGCGGGTTTCAGGTGTTCGAGTCACGTCGTGCGCCGGTGGTCTTCGCGATCCATTCCGAATGGGTGGACGAGGCCGCCTTCGATCGTCACGCCTCGCTGCCGCACACCGTGGAGTTCCTCGCCGCCGCGCGGGAGTGGCTGACGCACGACGTGCGCGGAACGCGGTTGCGCGCCCTGTGAACGTCGCGCCAGGCCGTCTTCGCAAACTCGCGAGCAGGCATGCTGGTCGCTCGACCACCGCTTTCGCGCCGGCGGTTCGGGTGCGAACGGCGAGCGTGACCACGCGTCCTGCCACGACGCGAACTCGGATGGCCTGACCTGATAGCGCGCGAAGTTGCCCTCATGAAGGCCGAGGAGTTCAGCCTCCGCGACCGCGCTCAACTGCTCGCTCAGGACTACGATTCGACTGGTGTGGGGTGGCCCTTCGACTCGCAGGTCGCTCAGGACTGCGCTTCGCTTGATGGGGAATGGCCCTTCGACTCAGGACTACGCTTCGCTTGATGGCTCGCCATGAGCGAGCCGAATGGTGCGGAAGGGGGGACTCGAACCCCCACGGTATTGCTACCGCCAGCCCCTCAAGCTGGTGCGTCTGCCAATTCCGCCACTTCCGCGTGGTCGTCGTGGCGTCGAATCGATTGGCGAGATTCGGCGCGTCTGAAAGCCGCTACTGCTTCGGCGGCGTCACCGGGGTAACCGGCGTGTCCGCCGGTGGCGTGGCGGGCGCTGGCGTGGCCGGGGCCGGTGTGGCCGGCGCAGGCGCCGGGAGCGCCGACGCGGGCACCGGGGCCGGGGCGTCGATGCCGCCCACCACCGAACTGCCGCCGCGCTGGCCAATGGCCGTAAGCACCAGCGACAAGACAATGAAGAGCACCGCCAGCACCGAGGTGGCGCGCGTGAGCAGTGTGGCGCCGGAACGCGCACCGAACACCGCCTGGCTGCCACCGCCGCCGCCGAACGCGTTGGCGATGTCGCCTCCCTTGCCCTGCTGGAGCAGAATCACTCCAATCAGGATGAAGCACACCAGAACATAGATGGTGACGAGCAGGTAGTACAGCATCGCTGTGCAGTATCGTTGCCCTCCCGGATGGGACGGCAAACCCAGACTATACCACGGTGCCACGCCGCCCCGGCAACCGATATCATCGGCTGCCATGAGCGCGTCTCGCACCGGCACGGAACGCTTCGGACAGCTCCTCTTCTACACCGTCGTCCTGCTCATCGCCTACCTGGCGTATCGCGTCACCGAACCCTTCCTCTCCTCCCTCGCCTGGGCCGCCATCCTCGCGCTATCGCTGCAGCCGGTCCAGTCGCGCCTCAGCACCCGCTTCGGCAACGGCCGCGCCGCCCTCGCCACCACGCTCCTCGCCGCCGTCGTCATCGTCGGCCCGTTGGCGACGCTGATCTCGATGCTGGCCGCCGAACTGCCGACGGTGATGAACTTCGCGCAGCAACTGCCGTCGCAGGCGACGCCGGAGCGCGTGCAGACGGTGTGGGACTCGGTACGCGAGCGTGTGCCGGTGACGCTGCCCCAGGACCCGACGCAGCTCCTCAGCCAGGCGGCACAGACGGTGGTCGCCTTCGTCGCGCCCCGACTCGGCGGCGCGCTGGCCAACCTCGCGTCGATGCTCGGCAGCCTGTTCGTGACGCTGTTCGCGCTGTTCTTCCTGCTGCGCGACGGCGAGCAGGTGGCCGACCTCGTGCGGCGATCGCTGCCGTTTCCGCCGGCTGAACGCGAGCGGCTGATCTCGGAGGCCTACAACCTGGTGATCGCCTCGGTGGGCGCCGGCCTGGCGGTGGCGGCCGTGCAGGGCGCCATCGGCGGCATCGCCTTCTGGGCGCTCGGCCTCGGCGCACCGGTGGTGTGGAGCGTCGTCATGGCGATCTGCTCGCTGATCCCCGTCGTCGGCGCCACGCTCGTGTGGGTGCCGGTGGCCCTGTGGTTCGCGCTGTCGGGCGACGTCGTCAAGGCGCTGGTGCTCACCGCCATCGGCGCCGGCGTGATCGGGATGGTGGACAACTTCCTGCGTCCGGTGCTGCTGAGCGGCCGCACCTCGGTGAACGGCCTCGTCGTGTTCATCGGTCTGCTTGGCGGCACCAGCGCCTTCGGCTTCGTCGGCCTCGTGCTGGGTCCCATCGTGCTGGTGATCGCGGGCATGCTGCTCGAGGCGCTGACGCGCCGCAACGATCTCGTGCACCGGTCGATGATCGAATAGCCGCTTCTGCACTATCCTTTCGCGCATGCGCATGCTTGCCGCTCTCGTTCTTGCCCTGACCGCCGTCGCGTCGCCGGCCGTTGCTCAGACGCCGGCGGCGGCATCGGCGCCGGCGCCGGGCATCATCCCGCAGGTGCGCGCGGCGCTGAACGCCAACGACCTCGCCAAAGCGCAGGCGCTTGCCGAAGGGTTCCGGCAACAGCACGGCGCGACGCCCGAGTATCTGGAAGCGTTCTCGTGGCTCGGACGCGGAGCGTTGGCGCAGAAGAAGTACGACGAAGCCGAACGCTTCGCTCTAGACGCCTACGACCTGTGCCTCAGCGCGCTCGACTCGCGCCGCATGGACGATGAACCGCGGCTGCCGATTGCGATTGGCGCCGCCATCGAAGTGCGCGCGCAGGTGATGGCGGCACGCGGCCAGCGCTCCGACGCGGTGTACTTCCTCCGCCGCGAAGTCGAAACGTTCGGCGCGACGTCGATCCTCGCGCGCCTCAACAAGAACATCAATCTGATGAACCTCGAAGGCGCGCCGGCGTTCGAGATTGCCGCCGCCGAAACGCTGGCCGGCACGGCGCCGTCGCTCGCCAGCTTGAAGGGCAAGCCGGTGGTCCTCTTCCTGTGGGCGCACTGGTGCCCCGACTGCAAGGCGATGAGCCCGATCCTGGACGAGGTGCGCCGCACTTACGCGGCCACGGGACTCACCATCATCGGCGCGACGCAGCGTTATGGCTACGTCGCCGCGCGCAAGCCGGCCGACGCCGCGACGGAACTGGCCTACATCCGCGACGTGCGGCGCGAGTCGTTCCCGTGGATGGATGAATCATTGGTGCCGGTCAGCGGCGAGGCCTTCACGCGCTACGGCGTCTCGACGACGCCGACGCTGGTGTTCATCAATCGGGATGGAACGGTACGCCTGTATCACCCGGGCCAGATGACGCGCGAAGCGATAGAGCCCGTCATCCGCGCCATCACCGCCGGCACGGCGCAGCGGCGCGAGTGACCGCGTCCCGCGGCCACTCGCGCCGCTCAGGTCGACACCGCACCCTCGTGCAGCACCCTCGTGCAGCACCTCCGTGAAGCACCCCTGTGCAGCACCTCCGTGGCGCACCTCCGTGCAGCACCTCCGTGCAGCACCCCCGTGAAGCACCTCCGTGGAGCACCAACGGTTCACTTGCTGAGCATTTCGCGCCGCTGCCTCAGCATCTTCTGCACCGCCGGCGGCGGATCGAGTTTCAGCGCGCGCTCGATCGTCGCCAGCGCCTTTTCGATGTCGCCTTCGACGGCGTACGCCGCGGACAGGCTGTTGAGCGCTTCGATGTTCGTGGGCGACAACCGCACCGCGCGTTCCAGCTTCTGCACCGCCTCGCGTGAGCGGCCGAGTTGCAGCAGCACGCTGCCCATGTTGCCGAGCGCCGCGGCGTAGTCGGGGTCGAGCGCCAGCGCGCGTTCGTAGGATGGCAGCGCCTGTTCCATCCGGCCGGCCACCGCCAGCGCGGTGCCGAGGTTGTAGTGCGCCTTCGGCGACTGCGGGCGAATGGTCACCGACGCCTCGAAGTGGCGCACGGCGTCCACCGGCTTGCCCAGCCCCAGATACAACAGCGCCACATCGTCGTGCAGTTCGAAGTCGTTCGGCGTCGTCTGCAGCATCGTCTCGTAGCCGATGATGTCCTCGAGCAGCATCTTCGTGTTGATCTCGCCGTTGAGCGCGTCGCGATCGCGCGGCGACTTCGCCAGCAACTGGAACCAGAGATCGCCCATCTCGTCATTCGAGCGCTGGCCCCAGCGCACGCGCGCCGGCGGCACTTCGGGATTGCGCGGGTTGTCGCTCGAGTTGTCGTAGGTGTATTCCATCGACAGCTTCGTCCCGCGCGGCAGCGTCAGCGGCTGCACCAGGCGATACACATGCTGCCAGCGGAAATCCCAGTCGCGGATGTGCATCACGCGACGCGTCGTGCCGTCGGGGAACGTGGCGGTGCCGATGATCTCTTTGGCGCGATAGTGCGCGTGCGGCTGAATCGCCAGCAGGTCGGCGTCGACGGGCAGCGTGTAGCTGTCGCGGATCACGTAGCGGTCGTCGCCCGGCGGCATGTCGATGCCCTGCGACCCCAGGCGCAGCACCGTCGGCGTCCGCGTCGGTGGCGCGTCGCCGAAGTAGAGACCGATGACGGGATTGACGCGCTCCACCGCGCCCGACGGCTGCAGGTGCAGCTGCACGACGAGATCGCTGCCGGGCTCGAGCGTCCATGCGAGATCGGACGCGACGAGCGGCGCCACCTGTCCCGGCGTCCAGCCAAGGAAGTGGCCATCGGGATACTCCGCCGAGCGCGGCATCAGGCCGTCGTACCCGGGCAGTGGGTCCTGCGCGTCGAGTTGGCGCGCCGCCGGCGTGCGATCGACGCGAATGTTGGCGTGGTGCACGACGCGGGCGTTGCCAGGGTGGAACTCGATGCCGCGCACATAGCGGCGGCCCGGCACCGGCAGCGGCATCGCGAAGATGCGAAAGACGTCGGTCGGCTCGGCCTGCAGCACGAACGCCTCAGGCAGCGTGACGATGAGATCCGGCGGACCGAGGAGCCAGCCATCGCTGAACGTCGGGCGCGGTGGTGTGTCGGCGGCCACGCCTTCAGGAGTGCCGGCTGCGACCCAATCGGCGAGCATCGCGATCTCGGCCGAGGACAACTGCCGCTGTCCTTCGAAGTGACCCACCGACGGCTCCACCTTCCACGGCGGCATGAAACGGCTGCGCGTCACCTCGAGAATCTGCGTCGCCCGCTGCCGCACTTCGCGATGCGTCGTCAGACTGAACGGCGCCGGGCCGCCAGGACGATGACACGAGGCGCAGGCGTCGAAGACAACGGGGGCGATGTCGCGCGCGAAGGTGGGCGCGCTGTTGCTCTGCTCGCGCGCCGCCGCCGTCACCGATGCTACGAGGACGAGCGCACACGCCAGCGTCGCGCGCATCATGGCAGAAGATCAGCGAGGAAGCAGCCAATGGCGCGTGTGGTGCGCGGTGTGATCGGACCGCCGTGCGCGATGGCCGCCAGGCTCTCCTCGAGATCGCGCGTTGTCGGCCGCGGCCGATCGACGCCAAACGCGACGTAGCGATCGTCGATGCGGCCGCGATACGCCATCTCACCCTCGGCGGTGTAGACGGCCACCTCCGGCGTCACCGTGACGCCGGTGCGATTCACCAGCGCGCGCGCCGTGTCGCGCACGATCGGCAGATCGAGATCGAACGCGGCGGCGTGTGCCTTGATCTTCTCCGGCGTGTCGCCCGGCACGGGATACACCAGCCACGTCCGCACGCCGGCATCGGCATACTCGCGCGCGAGGCGCTTCACTTCGGGCGCGTAGCGATTGGAGATGGGACAGTCGGTGGTGACGAAGACGAGCACCGCGGCGCGGTCCCCGGCCGACGGCGTGAGTGGATCGACGGGGCGGCCGTCCAGGTCCAGCATCCCGGCAGCAAGATCCGGTTGGTGGCCGGCCGTCGCGGGCATCGCCAGCAGCGCGATCAGGAGGAGCACGCCTGCACTGAGGGGCATCGCAGAACCAAGGCGAGTATACGACGGTGCTCCACGGAGGTGCTTCACGGGGGTGCTGCACGAAGGTGCTGCACGGGGGTGCTCCACGGGGGTGCTGCACGAAGGTGCTGCACGGGGGTGCTACACGGAGGTGCGGCACGGAGGTGCGGCACGGAGGTGCGGCACGGAGGTGCGGCACGGAGGTGCGGTGCAAGCCTGACCCGCCCGCCAGCCCCCCAGTTCCCCAGCCCCCCGGCCCTCCAGCCCTCCAGTCCTGCAGCCCTCCAGCCCCCCAGTCCCCCAGCCCCCCAGTCCCCCAGCCCAAAAAAGACGAGCGGGCGAAGCTGTTCGCCTCGCCCGCCGCGGGTGTCAGCCGGCAGCAGTTTTCGCCTGCTACCTGCTACCTGCCTGCTACTTGCCTACCAGGTCATATCAAACCCGATGCGGATGATGCGGCCCTGGAGCACGACCGACGGCTGAAGGTAAGCCGCCGCGCCGTACTGTGCCGTGGCCACTGACGAGTAGTCGTCAGAGTTGAGCGCGTTGAAGAAGTCGATGCGCGGCGTCGCGTTGAGGCGGCCGAACGTCACCCGGCGGCTGAGCGAGAAGTCCACCTGGTTGATGCGCGGGGTGTATTCCGTCTCCGGCGCCTTGATGGCCACGTTGACATTGGCCAAACCGGCGTCGCGCAGCGCCTGCGCCAGCGCCGGGTTGGCCGCCTGGATGTTCGCCGGCGTCACCTGCAGGAACGTGCCCTGGCCGCGCGGGTTGTCGAAGCCGGTGCCGGCCGTGAAGCCGCCATAGGCCTGTGCCGCCGAGCCGATCAGGTAGCCGTTGAGGCTCTGCCACGCGCCGCTGACCGAGACGCCCCACGGAAGCGGATAGACCACCGTCGCCTTGAACTGCTTCTGCCACGGGATGCCGCTGTCGGCCTGGTCGCAGTAGAGCGACCGGTTCGGGTCGCTCTGCGCCGCCACGCAGGTGTCGTTGATCGTGCGCTCGATGTTGAAGCCGCCGAACGCCCGGACGCCATTCGGCAGGCGGCCGTTGAAGTTGATGTCGACACCGTTGTAGGTGCGCTTCATGTCGCTGTTGCTGCTGTCCACGTTGGTGACACGGCCGCGGAACTCCGGCTTGATCACCCACACCGGCGCGGTGCCGCCGAGCGGATTGGCCACCTCGAACCGGTTGTAGCTGTCCTGGTTCAACGACGTGTTCAGACGCATCGTGATGTCGCGGAAGCTGATGCGGTAGTACTCCGCCGCAATCGACAGCCCCGACAGCACCTGGCGCGTCGCGCCGAGGTTGAATGTCAGCGAGTACGGCCGCTGGATGTCCGGATCGAACTGCGCCAGCGAGCGCACGCCGAAGTTGGCTGGCAGCGCGCCGAAGTTGATTTCACAGCCGGCCGTCGGGAAGCCCGTGCAACCGCGTTCACCCTGGGCGATGTCGTCGCCGTTGACGTCGTTCCACGGCAGGCTCTGCGTCGTCAGCGCGGTCGGGTTGTAGAGCTGCGCGAAACCCGTGGACTGCGCCGTCATGAAGCGGTTGAAGCCGACGCGCACGGCCGTCTTGCCGTCGCCGGCGAGGTCGTACACCGCCGACACGCGCGGCGAGAAGTCCTTCCACGTCGGGAACTGGATATCCTCGTACGGCGCCAGGTTGGCGAAGCGCCCGGTCTGCCCCGACTGCCCGACGATGGTCTGCTTGTTCATGTCCCAGCGCAGGCCGTAGTTCACCGTCAGCTTGTTGAAGCTCCAGGTGTCCTGCGCGTAGAGGCCGATGTTGGCGTCGAGATCTTCCTGCACGCGGAGCGGCGTGTTGAGCACCGTCACCGACAGCGGAGCGCCGTTGTTGTAGACCTGATACAGGTCGCCGTTGGCGTTGTTGTAGCGCGGGTACTTGCCCCACTGATACTGATAGCCGACCTTGATGTTGTGCGTGCCGGTCACGTACGACAGCGCGCCCTGCAGGTTGTAGCGATCGGGATAGTTCCCGAGCTGCGCGCTCGGCGCGTTCCACAACAACTGCGTAGAATTGTCGCTCTTGCGGACGTTGCGGTACCAGTCGGCCGTGCCGCTCTCGGCGATGAGCCCAGGCTGATACAGGTTGTCGTACCGCTCGCGGTTGAACGAGAAGCCGGTTTCGAGCAGCAGGCGCGACGACAGCGTCGACGTCCACTTCGCCGAACCGGTGGCAAAGGTCGGCGTGTTCCATACCACCGAGGCCGTCGTCGCGTCGGTTTGCGAACCCATGGCGTGGCCGCGCAGGCGCAGCGCGCGATCCATGTAGACCGCGAACTTGTTACGTTCCGACATCTGCCAGGTCAGGCGGACGATCGGGTTGTCCATCTTCTCGTCCGAGATGCCCTGTTCGCACGAATCGGGATTGGCGCGGCAGGCGGCGAACGCCGCCGGGATGTTGGCGGTGCCGGCCGGGATCGCGAACGTGTTGGCGATCGGGCGGTCGTAGCGGGCCTTGCGGAACGCACCGAAGAACCACAGCTTATTGCGGACGATCGGTCCGCCCTGCTCGACGTTCCACTCGTAGAAGTTGGCGATCTGATCGACCGCGCTGACGCCGAGCGCTTGGAGTTCGGACGTGAGGTTGTCCCCCTGCCACGACGAGGGCGACTTGAACGCACGGGCACCGCCGCGGTACTGGTTGCCGCCGTCCTTCGGGATCAGGTTCATGTTGACGCCGCCGGTGATCGTCTCGGCGTTGCCGCCGGCCGTCTGATACACGGCTTCCTGCGTCATCGACTCGTTGTGATACGCCAGCACGGCGCCGTCGCCCATCAGGCCGTTGGTCATCATGCCGTCGACCAGCACCACCGTCTGCGCGCCGCCCTGGCCGCGGACGTTGAAGTAGGCCTGCTGCATCGCGCGCGAGCCGCCGACGTCCGGCGTCGTCAACGTCACGCCGACGACGAGCTGGCCGAGGCCCTGCACCGTGCCGGCGGTGGGCACCGCCGTCAACACGTCGCGGGTCATCTGCACCTGCTTGGCGTTGCTCTGCACGTCCACCACCGGCGCCGAGCCCGACACCGTCACGCTTTCCTGCAGCGTGCCGACGTTGAGTTCCACGTTGACGGTGGCGGTGAAGTTGGCGGGAAGCTCGAAGCCCTCGCGAATCTGCGTGTTGAAGCCGGTGAGCTCGTACTTGAGGGTGTAAGTGCCGGGTCGAAGATCGACGATGCGGTAGGCGCCGTTGGAATCGGTGATGGCCGAACGGACACCTTCGATGAGGGCCGGACTGGCCGCTTCCACGGTCACGCCCGGCATGACCGCGTTCGACGTGTCTCGAACCACGCCGGTAATGGTGCTCTGGGCCCACGCGGCGGACGGGAGCGCGGCGACACACGCCAACGCAAACGCCGCAGCGATGATGCTGCGTTTCACTGTCATTCAGCGCCTCCTGATCTGACCACTTCAAGACGAAAACCGTTTCCGGCGTGCTGGAGCGGTGCCACGCGCTCCCCGGAATCGGCTGAACTGGCGGACAGACTACGCAGGTTGTCAATGCGAGTCAAACAGTTCCGGCGGGCATCGGCGAGCAATATGCGCGCCACGAGCGTCGGAAACGCCTCCGGCGTGCGGTTACCATACGCAGGCGATGATGGCTGCCGCCGTGTTCGTGGTCGCGCTGGTCGTGCGCCTGGCGCACGTCTGGAGCCTGCGCGACACACCGGCGTTCGACATCCTGCTTGGTGACGCGCGTGCCTACGACGCCTGGGCCGAGCGGCTGGCCGCCGGCGACTGGCTGGGCGGCGAGGTCTTCTATCAGGCGCCGCTCTATCCCTACCTGCTCGGCGTGCTCTACGCGGTGGCCGGCCGCGACCTGCTCGTCGTACGCCTGGTGCAGGCGGTGATCGGCGCCGCGTCGGCATCGCTGCTCGCTGGTGCGGCGGCGCGGCTGGTGTCGCCGTGCGCCGGCGTCGTCGCCGGCCTTGGCCTGGCACTGTATGCGCCCGCCATTTTCTTCGACGCCCTGCTGCAGAAGTCCGTGCTCGACGTGTTCTTCATGGTCGCGGTGCTGTGGCTGGCGGGCGACCTGATCGCCCGGCCGGATCGCACGGCGCGCTGGCTGGCGCTTGGCGCCGCGCTCGGCGCGCTGAGCCTGACGCGCGAGAACGCGCTGGCGATTGTCGCGGTGGCCGTGGCGTGGAGCGCGTCCGTCTCGCGGCGGGCATGGCGCCACGAATCAGAAGCCGTTCAGCGTCGGGTCCTCCGGGATTCCGGATTCCGCATCCAGCCAGTCGTCGCGCTGACAGCCGGGCTGCTGTTACTGCTGACGCCGGTCCTCGTGCGGAACTACATGGTCACGGGCGGCTTTTACCTGACGACCTCGCAGTTCGGTCCGAACTTCTTCATCGGTAATAACGCCGGGGCCGACGGCACCTACATGGCGCTCCGCGCCGGCCGTGGCGCGCCGGAATTCGAACGTCAGGACGCCACTGAACTCGCGGAGGCGGCGCTGGGGCGCAGTTTGACGCCGGCCGAGGTGTCGGCGTACTGGAGCGGGCGCGCGCGGCAGTTCATCACCGGCGAACCCGCGGCGTGGGCGCAATTGATGGCGCGCAAGGTGGCGCTGTTGATCAACCGCGTCGAGATGCTCGACACCGAAAGCCAGCAGACCTACGAGGAGTGGTCGCCGGTGCTGCGCCTGCTCGCGCCGATCGGTCACTTCGGCGTCCTGATGCCGCTGGCGGCACTCGGCCTGTGGGTGCTCTGGCCGGATCGACGCCGGCTCTGGCCGGTGCTGGCCATGGCCGCCGCGTATGCGGCCAGCGTCATCGTGTTCTATGTGTTCGCGCGATATCGCTTCCCGCTCGTGCCGTTCCTGCTCGTGTTCGCGAGCGCGGGCGTCACCGGCGCGGCGGCGCGCTGGCATCACGCGTCTCGCACGCAGCGTGGCTTGACCATCGCGGCCGTTGTGGCCCTTGCGGTGCTCGTGTGGTGGCCGTTGCTGTCGCCGAGGCGGATGCGCGCCATCACCGAAACGAATCTGGGCGTGGCCCTGCACGAGGCCGGACGCACGGGTGACGCGCTTCGCCATCTCGAACGCGCGGTGACGCTGCAGCCGGATTACGCGCCGGCCTACAACAACCTCGGCGTCGTCCTGCGCGCGGCCGGACGCACGGACGAAGCCATTGCCGCATACGAGCGCGGGTTGCAGCAGCCCGGGGCGTATGCGGACCTGCACTTCAATCTCGCCAACGCGCTGCGTGATCAGGGACGCACGGACGAGGCCGCGGCGCACTTGCGTCAAGCGGTGACGGCAGCGCCTGCCGACGCCGCCGGCGCGCACAACAACCTTGGCCTTGCCCTCGCCGCAAAGGGACAGATGGCCGACGCAGCGGCCGAGTTCCGCGCCGCCCTCGCGCTCGACCCATCGTCTGTGATCGCACTCCGCAACCTCGGCAACATCCTCGCCACGGTTGGCGATCGCGATCAGGCGCTCGACACGCTCCGCCGTGCCGCGGCCCTTGCGCCGAACGACGCGCTGGTGCGCTACGACTATGGCAGCGTGTTGCTCGAAGCCGGCCGCTACGCCGATGCCGTCGCCGAATTCGAAGCGGCGATCGCCGCCGATCCGCGGTACGTCGAGGCGCTGAACAACCTCGGCATCGCGCACGCGTCGAGCGGACACATGGACCTGGCGATCACCGCCTTCGAACGCGCGCTCGAGATTCGGCCGGACTTCGTCGATGCGAAACGGAATCTGGACACCGCCCAACGCGCGGGCAAGAAACCACGATGACACGAAGGGAGTCGCCTTGATCGCGAAGGGCGCGAAGAACGCGAAGTCAGCCCTCCAAGCCTTCCAAGCCCTCCAAGCCCTCCAAGCCCTTCAAGCCGTTCAAGCCCTCCAGTGCTAGTCTGCGTAGATGTCCGTCGATGATCTCGAACTCGACCGTGATGGGGTGAGCCCGCCGCCTCCGCCGCCGGTAGAAGCGCCGTCGCACACGAAGTGGATCGTGGCCGCCATCGTGGCCGTGGCGGTGATCGCCGGGTTCACGCGCTGGTGGACGCTGCGCGAGCCGCCGGTGGCGGAGCCGGTGGCCGAGGCGCCGGCCGCACCGGCGCCTGTGGTTGAACCGCCGGCCGTCCTGCTGCCGCCGCTGGACGAGATGGATCCGTTCCTCCGCACGCTGCTCGGCGCGTTGTCGGCGCGTCCTGAACTGGCACGCTGGCTGGCCACCGACAACCTGATTCGGCAGATGGCCGCGATGATCGATCGCGTCTCGCAGGGCGCCAGTCCGGCGCGTGATCTGAAGGTGCTGGCGCCGAACGAGGGCGTCACCACCGAAGGCCGCGGCCGCACGCGCACGATCAGCGAGGCCAGCTACCGCCGCTACGACGGCATCGTCGCGACGGTGACGTCGATGGATGCGGCGGCGGTGGCGACGGCGTACCGCACGATCCGTCCGCGGCTCAACGAGGCGTACACGGCCATGGGCCGGGCCGACACCGACGTCGATGTCGCCGTCAGGCGCGCGCTCGACCTGCTGATCGCCACGCCCATCCCCGACGGTCCCGTCACCATCGTCGAGGGCAAGGGCGCGACGTGGGCCTATGCCGATCCGGCGCTCGAGTCGCTGCAGCCGGCGCAGAAGCAGTTGCTGCGCCTGGGGCCGGCCAACGCCGCGCGCGTGGTGACGCTGCTGACGGCGGTGCGCGAGCAGATCGGATCGTGAGCGCGCAGCGACGCGGACGCGATGTCCCACGCCTGAACCTGCTGCACGTCGAACCCGATCTGGTCGTCGTCAACAAGCCGGCGGGGCTGCTGACGATCCCGACGGCGCCGGGCCGCGGCGACCACGAAGACACGCTGATGGGCCGCGCCCGCGAGTACGCGCGCCACAAGCGTGGACGTCAGGCGTATGTCGGCATGCTGCATCGCCTGGACCGCGGCACTTCAGGCGCGTTGGCCATTGCGCTCAGTCCAGCCGTGCACACCGAAGGCCGCGCGATGTTCCGCGGTCATCACTTCGAACGCACGTATCTCGCCATCGTCGAGGGCGTACCGGCGAAAGACGAAGGCACGATCGATCTGCCGATCAGTGCCGAGCATCGCGACGGCCGTCGCGGTGTCGCAGACGATGAGGACGAGGCGATGACGGCGCGAACCTACTACCGCGTGCGCGAGCGCTTCGGCGACCGCGCCGCGCTGGTCGAGGTGACGCTCGACACCGGACGTCAGCATCAGATCCGCGTCCACATGAGCGCCATCGGTCATCCGCTGGTCGGCGACCGCGTCTACGGCCGCGCGCGCGACAGCGCCAGGCCCGGCGATCGTCCGCTCCTGCACGCATGGCGTCTGGCCTTTCCGCATCCGCTGACCGGTCAGCGCATTGCCGTCGAGGCGCCGCTGCCACGCGA
>JADZCY010000408.1 GCA_020851325.1 Acidobacteriota bacterium
CGGCGCGGCTTCGCGCTTTCGCCGTGGCGCCTGGCGAAATGGGAACTGAGGGCCGATCACTCCCGAGAGTCTTGTCCGTCCCGTTCGTCGTTCGGTCCCTCCCGCCCGCGGTCCCGGCAGCAAGGCTTGTCTCCCGCCTCCCGCCTCCCGTCTCCCGTCTCCCGCCTCCCGCCTCCCGCCTCCCGCCTCCCGTTTTCAGTCCTTCTCCTCCGCGACGTCCGTAATCCCGCACTCCTTCATCTTGTTCAGCAGTGTCTTGTAGCTGACGTTCAGGTATTCCGCCACCTTGCGCCGGTTCCAGCGGAAGCGGGTGAGCGCCGCTTCGATCGCCTGCCGTTCGGCACGCATCGCGGCGGCGCGGGCCAGCGCCGGCAGGTCCACGCCATCTTCGTCCGACGGCGGTGGCTCGGGTTCTGCCTGGGCGGGCGCGGCTGTCGTTGTCGCCACCGCGGGAGCCACGGTTTCCACGGCCACTGGCGTGGCGACGGCGACCGGTGGCGCGGCGGGCGATGATTCGAAGAGCACGGGCGGCACGGTGACCGGCGGCGCTTCGAACACGGCTGCCGGCGGAGGCACGGCGACGGGTGCGGCGGCGGGCGCCACCGGCATCGGCCGCGGCGCGGGCGGCGCCTGACGCAGGCGCAGGATTTCGTTCAGGATGAGCTGTTCGTCCTGGAGCACGACGAAGCGCTTCATCATGTTCTCCAGCTCGCGGATGTTGCCCGGCCACGGGTACTCCATCAACGCCTCGATCAGCCCGCGCGTCGGCCGCAGCGCCGGCCGCCGGTAGAGGCGGCCATACTTGACGAGGAAGAACTCGACGAGCGACGGGATTTCTTCGCGGCGCTCGCGCAGCGGCGGCAGGTGCAACTCGATCACCTGCAGGCGGTAATAGAGATCCTCGCGGAACGTGCCCGCCTGCATCATGTCTTCGAGGCGGCGATTGGTGGCGGCCAGCACGCGGACATCGATTTCGACGGGCCGGTTGCTGCCGAGGCGCGTGAACTCGCGGTCCTGCAGCACGTGCAGCAGCTTGGCCTGCAGCGCCGGTGGCATCTCGCCAATCTCGTCGAGCATGATCGTGCCCTGGTGGGCGAACTCGAACTTGCCGATACGCGTGCTGCCGGCGCCGGTGAAGGCGCCGCGTTCGTGGCCGAAGAGTTCGCTCTCGAGCAGATCCGCCGGCAGCGCCGCGCAGTTGACCTTGACGAACGGCTTCATCCGCCGCGCCGATCGCCGGTGGATCTCGCGCGCGATCACTTCCTTGCCGACGCCGCTCTCGCCGCGGATCAGCACGCCGACGTCGCTGTCGGCGACGCGTTCGACCATCGCCATCACCGGCTGCATCGCCGCGCCTGAACTCCACGTCGGCTGCGCGCCTTCGGGGTCTTCGACGATCTGCGCGCTGAGGCGCGCCAGTTCGGCGGTGAGCGACTCGCGCTCGAGCGCGTTTCTGATCGCCGCTTCGAGCGCCACCTCGCCCATGCCTTCCGGATCACCGGGCTTCAACACGTAATCCGCCGCGCCCAGCCGCACGGCCTCGACGATGGTGGCGGGGGCCTGGCGGCCGGAGAGCATGATGACCTGCGCGGTGGGATGCGCCTGGCGGATGGCGCGCAAGGTCTCGATGCCGTCGAGATCCGGCATCAGCACGTCGAGCAGAATCACCTGCGGCAACGCCGCGGTGCGCAGGCCCTCGAGCAGCGCGCTGCCGCTGCCGTAGACATCCACTTCGTAGCCGCGCGTCCGCAGCAGCGTGCGAAGGAATTCGGTGAAGGCCGGATCGTCATCGGCCAGGGCAAGACGGGCGGTCATCGAGTCTCCAGAGGCAATCCAATACCGACGCCGGGGGTCGCGGAGGCGGTGGTCCAGATGCGGCCGCCGAGATCCTGCACGTGGCGGCAGGCCATCACGAGTGCCAGGCCCTGTCCGCCGCGCCATGGATCGAACGGCGTTGGCGATTCGCGATCGAGCGCGTCGCGCTGCGGGTCGGTCCCGAGACGACAGCGCCATTCGTCACCGGCGCGATCGAAGGATAGTCCCATGGTGGCATGACGGGCGCGGATCGGATCGACGATTGCGCGCACCGCGTCCACCAGCCCATCCAGATTGGCCACCTTCATCGTCGTTGCCGACACCTCATCCGTGGTCGGCATCGATGGGTCCGGCAGCAAGGCGCGCCTGATGCGTGTGACAACTTCGACGGTTGGTACATCTATGAGGACCGAACGTACGGGGTCCTGCGCGAAAGTGGCGGCATCCTTGCACAGCCGGGCGATGCGTCCCAGTGCCTCTTCGGTCTGGGTCCAGGCGCGTTCGCGATCGGCTGGCGCGGAAAGTCGGTCGTCCTTCAGCAGACGCACGTATCCCTGCGCAACGCCGAGTGGCGCGCGCAGGTCGTGCACTAGCAAGTTGAGTGCCCGTTGCAGCTCCGCGGCATCTGGCATACGGATTGTTTTTGGAATCGGCGTCTGCACTATACCAATGTCTTCCACACCCACGATCCTCATCGTCGACGACTACCTGGATGCCCTGCAGGTGTGGGAGCTCTACCTGACGGCGGAAGGGTTCAACGTGCTTACCGCCGCCGATGGGCACGCCGCGCTCGCGTCGGCGATCGGCCATCATCCCGACTTGATCGTGCTCGACCTCGAACTGCCGGGCTTGTCGGGATTCGAGGTCGCGCGCCACTTGCGCGAGCTCGCGCACACGCGCCACATCCCACTCATCGCCGCCACCGGCTACTCGTACCTCAAGCAGCTCGAGCAGGCGCGGCACGCCGGCTTCGACACCATCGTCATCAAGCCGTGTGACCCGCAGGCGCTCGTCGCCGAGATCCGCCGCCTGCTGCCGACCCCGCCTTCGCCGGTCGCCAACTAAGTAGATTCCTGCTCATTCAGGGTACGGCGGTGCCCAGCCGGCGGCGTCTCTGCCGTACGGCTGCTGGCACGTCTCATGCTCACGGTCGAGACCGGAGAGACGTGCCGATGCCACTGGACCCCGTCGTCGTCGAGCGTGCCCTGATTGTGATGGCCGTATGTGCCGTCCTGCAGGTGCTCATGATGGCCGGCGTGCTCATTGGCCTGTTCGTCGCCTGGCAGCGCACGCGCCGCCTCGCTGACGAACAGTTGGCGGCTCTCCACGCCCGCCTGGACGATGTGACGGTGAAGGTGCAGACGGCGGTGAACGCGGTGGACCGCGTCGCCGGCGGCACCAACGCGCTCGTCCACGACGCGGGCGACGTCGTGCGCTCGGTGGCGTCGGCGATGGCAGCGCCGAAGACGGTGCTGCTCGCCGGCGCGGCGCGCATGGCGGGACGGGCGCTGGCACGGTGGCGCGGCTCCCGTGCGGCACGGTCATCTCATTGGGAGGAGCGTCATGTTTCATCATCGCGATAGGGATTCGTCGGCCGGGTTCTCCACCGGGCTGCTTGCCGGGGCCGTCGTCGGCGCCGGCCTGGCGCTGCTCTTCGCGCCGAAGTCGGGGACTGAACTGCGCGACGACATCAGCGAGTCGGTCAACTCGCTTCGCGACGCGATTGGCGACCGCTATCGCGATCTGGCGGAACGCGCCGGCGTCGAACTGGACAACATCCAGGAGCGCGTCGATCGCGCCGCCGAACAAATCGAATCGAGCGCCCGCGCCGTGGTCGAAACCGCGGCGCAGCGCGCCCGCCGTGAGAACACGTAGTCCCCGGGTCCACGTCCACGAGGAGATGTCATGCTGAACACGATTCTCGTCCTGCTCATCCTGCTGTGGCTGCTGGGGATGGTGAGTTCCTACACCCTCGGCGGGTTCATCCACCTGCTGCTCGTGCTGGCCGTCGCGGTCGTGCTGATCCGCGTCATCCAGGGCCGCAATCCCGTCTGACCCCTCAGGGCGCGGAGAGGGAAGGGCACGACGCCAACGCTTCGTGTCTTTCCCCTCCGCGCCCGCAAGGTCTTAGGTCCTAGGTCCTAGGTCTTAGGAAAAGACTCTTGTCACGCGGCCAACGCCCTTCAGGCGCTTCGTGATCAAAGGTTCTTGCCTAAGACTTAGGTCCTAGGTCCTAGGAAAAACCTCTTGTCACGAAGTCCTGACGCCCCCCGGTGTTTTCGTGATCAAAGGTTCTTGCCTAAGACCTAAGACCTAGGACCTGGGACCTGGATCTCCCCGGGCTCGCTGGTAGAATCGCTGCGCCGAGCGTCTGTTCCTGATCAGCTTTCGCTCCGCGTGCGCGGCGGTTCCCCCATTGATTGCCTTCCTCATCCTTTCGCCCTTTGTCCTCGCGCCGATGGCCGCGTGGATCGTGAGCCGGCGGCCCGCCAGCGCCCGCTGGCTTGCCGCATGGCCGGCGCTGCTGGCGGCGTTCTTCGCCGTCGAGTTGCGCGGCGTGATCGATCGCGGTTCGCGCATCCATACGTGGGACTGGGCGCCCTCGCTTTCCCTGTCGCTCTCGATCAATCTCGACGCCCTCGGTCTGCTGTTCGCGCTGCTCATCACCGCGATTGGCGCGCTGGTCGTGCTCTATGCCAGCCGTTACCTCGAGGGCCATCCGCTGTTCGGCCGCTTCTTCGCGTTTCTGTTCGCCTTCATGGGCGCGATGCTCGGCGTCGCCCTGAGCGACAACATCCTCACGCTGTTCGTCTTCTGGGAGCTGACCGGATTCACGTCGTTCCTGCTCATCGGCTTCGATCATGAACGTCCGGATGCCCGCGCCGCCGCCATCCAGGCGCTCATCGTCACCGGCGCCGGCGGTCTGGCGCTGCTCGCTGCCGGCGTGCTGCTGCTCGACATCACCGGTACCACGAGTCTCGCGGCGATGGCCGCCAACCGCGACACCGTCATCGCGCATCCGTTCTACATCGCGATGGCAACGCTGACGATGCTCGCCGCGTTCACCAAGTCGGCGCAGGTGCCGTTCCATTTCTGGCTGCCGAACGCAATGGCGGCGCCCACGCCGGTGAGCGCCTACCTCCACTCCGCGACGATGGTGAAGGCGGGTGTGTATCTCATCGCTCGGATGACGCCGATCCTCGGCGGCACGGCGTGGTGGACCACGGCGGTCACCGCGGCCGGTGCGATCACGATGCTGGTGGGCGCCTACCGCTCGGTGCAGGAAACCGACCTCAAGCGCATTCTTGCTTACTCGACGATCAGCGCGCTCGGCGTACTGACGATGCTGCTCGGCGTCGGCACGCGCGAAGCGGTTGTCGCCGCGCTGGTCTACATGGTGGCGCACGCGTGCTACAAGGGCGCGTTGTTCCTCGTCGCCGGCGCCATCGATCACGAAACCGGCACGCGCGAGATCACGTCACTCAGCGGCCTGGCCGGTGCGATGCCGCGCACGGCGATCGCCGGTGGCGCCGCGGCGCTGTCGATGGCCGGCGTGCCGCTGACGCTCGGGTTCATTGGTAAGGACGCCGCCTACGAAGCGTTGCTGCACGGCGGCGGCTGGTCGATCTGGCTGCTGGCGTCGATGGTGCTGGCGAGTGTGCTGCTTGGTGTCGCCGGACTCCTTGCCGGTGTGCTGCCGTTTCGCGGGGCACCGATGCCCGCAGGTGTCGAGGCGCACGAGCCGTCCTGGCCGTTGTGGCTGCCGCCGATGACGCTCGCCACGCTGGGCGTCGTCGCTGGACTCGCGCCCTCGCTGTTGAACGCGCCGATCGCCGCCGCGTCGATGTCGGTGCTGCGTGCTTTGCCCGAGGTGTCGCTGGCCATCTGGCATGGCTTCTCGACCGCGTTGGCACTCAGTGTCGTCACGCTGATCGGTGTGGCAGCGGCCTACGCCGTGCGCGACGGCCTGCGCCATCGCACGTGGCGGCCCTACTACGGCACTGAATGGTTCTACACCGGCACGGTGTCGGGGCTATATGCCGTGAGCCGCGTCATCGCGCCGCCCCTCCATAGTGCCTCGCTGCGCTCGTACGTGATGGTGATCGTCCTCACGTCTGTCCTCGTCGGCGGCACGGCGCTGGTCGCCGTTCCCGGTCTCGGTTCGTTCGACATCGAGATGGGCGTGCGCGTGCACGAGGTCCTGATCGTGGTCGTGATCCTCGCCGGCGCCATCTCGACGACGCTGGCCACGTCCACGATGGCGGCGGTGTTGTCGCTTGGCGCCGTCGGCTACGGCGTGGCGACGACGTTCCTGATGTTCGGCGCGCCCGATCTGGCGATGACGCAGTTCTCGGTCGAGACGCTCACCGTGTTGATCTACGTGCTCGTCTTCCGCCACTTCCGCAACCTTGGCGCGCTGTCGCCGCGGCTGGTCCGCTATCGTGACGCCGTCATCGGCGCCGGCATCGGCACGCTGATCGGCGGACTGGTGCTGTCGGTGTCCACCACCGACACCGCTCCGCGCCTGCGCGAGTTCTTTGCCGAGTTCGGTCCCACACTCGGCCACGGCCGCAACATCGTCAACGTGATCCTCGTGGACTTCCGCGGCTTCGACACCATGGCCGAGATCACCGTGCTGGCCACGGCGGCGATCGGCGTGCGGGCGCTGCTGCGTCTGGCCGCCGCGGACGATGCGTCGACGACGACGGCGCGGCCCGACCCCGGGCAGTCGCCGATCTTCCAGGCCGCGGCTCGCGTGCTGATGCCGCTGTTGCTGCTGTTCGCGATGTTCCTGCTCGTGCGCGGGCACAACGAGCCCGGCGGCGGGTTCGTCGGCGGCTTGATCGCCGCCTCTGCGTTCTCGCTGTACGCCATCGCCTACGGCGTGGACCGGGCCCGGCAGGCGCTTCTGATCAGGCCGCTCACCTTGCTCGGCGCCGGTTTACTGATTGCGTTGACCAGCGGCCTGCCGGCGCTGCTCGGCGGCCAGGCGTTCATGACCGCGCAGTGGATCGACTGGCCGATCGCGCTCGGCACGCCGGTGATCTTCGATATCGGCGTGTTCCTCGTCGTCACCGGAGTCGTGCTGATGATGATCTTCAACCTTGCCGCGGAGGCCTGAGTGGAAGTCCTGCTGGCACTGACCTCCGGTGTGCTCTACGCGGTCGGCATCTACCTGATGCTGCGGCGGCGTCTGGCGCAACTCATCATCGGCCTCGGCCTGTTGTCGAACGGCACCAACCTGCTGATCTTCACCGCTGGCGGGCTCACGCGCGTCTACCCGCCGGTGGTGCCCGAAGGCGCGGAGCGGCTCGAACCGCCGTATGCGGATCCCGTTCCGCAGGCGCTCGTGCTCACCGCCATCGTCATCGGCTTCGGCCTGCTGGCGTTCTCGCTGGTGCTCGCGCATCGCGTCCACGAAACCGTCGGCACCGACGACGTGGACGACATGGGGCGTGAAGTATGAGCCTGCTGGTGCTGCCGATCCTCGTGCCGCTGACAACGGCGGCGATCCTGATGCTGGCGCCGACGCGGCCGCTGCTGCAGCGATGGATCGCGCAGATCGGATCGGTGCTGCTGCTGGTCGCGTCGATCGCGCTGTTCGTCAGCGTCGAGCGCGACGGCATTCAGGTGCTGCAGATTGCCGGCTGGGCGGCGCCCTTCGGCATCACGCTGGTTGCCGACCTGCTCTCCGCCATGCTGGTGCTGGCCGCCGGCGTAGTCGGCGTGGCGATTACGGCAGCGGCGTTTGCCGGTGTCGATCCTCGACGCGAAGCGTTCGGCTATCACCCGCTGATCCAGATCCTGCTGATGGGCGTGGCCGGCGCGTTCCTCACCGGCGACCTCTTCAACCTCTACGTATGGTTCGAGGTGATGCTCGTCGCCTCGTTCGTGTTGATGGCGCTGCACCGCACCGGCGCGCAGGTGGCGGCGGCGTTCAAGTACGTCACCATCAACCTGATCGCGTCGTCCATCTTTCTCACCGCGCTTGGCCTGCTCTACGGCGCCGCCGGTACGCTGAACATGGCCGACCTGGCGCGTGCCTGGCCCGCCATCGGCACGCCGGGCATCGACGTCGTGCTGGCCGTGCTGTTCCTGATCGCGTTCAGCATCAAGGCCGGCCTGTTCCCACTCTTCTTCTGGCTGCCGGCTTCGTATCACACACCGCCGGCGGCGATCGGTGCGGTGTTCGCGGGACTGCTCACCAAGGTGGGCGTCTACGCGTTGATGCGGATCTTCACGCTGCTGTTCCAGGACGCGCCTCCGGCGCTGTTCATGCTGCTGCTGGTGATGTCGGCGTCGACGATGGTGATTGGTCTGGTGGCGGCGCTCAACGAACGCGACTTCCGCCGCATCCTCTCGTTCAATCTCGTCGGCCACATCGGCTACACGACGGCCAGTCTGTCGGTGCTCACGCCTGCCGCCCTTGCCGGCGCCATCTTCTACGTGCTGCACCACATCGTCGTCATCACCAACCTCTTCCTGATCAGCGGCGTGCTGCTGCGCCTGCGCCGGACGACGGACATGGCCGGACTCGGCGGGCTGTATCGGAGTCAGCCGGTGTTTGCCGGGCTCGCCATGGTGTCGATCTTCTCGCTGGCCGGTGTGCCGCCGCTGTCGGGCTTTCTGGGCAAGCTGGCAATTGTCGAGGGCACGTTCGCGGCCGGCGCGTATTGGGTGGGCGGGTTGGTGCTGGTGGTCGGGCTGTTGACGCTGCTGTCGATGGCGCGAACGTGGGAGGACGCGTTCTGGCGCACCTCGACGCACATGCGCGACATGGGCACGCCGGGTACGCCACTGCTCACCGCGATCGGTGCGCTCAGTGTGGTGACGCTGGCGATGACTATCGGCGCCGAGCCGCTGTTCGATCTCACGTCGCGCGCCGCGCAGCAGTTGATGCAGCGCGATGACTACGTGCGCGCGGTGCTCGGAGGGTTGCCGTAATGCTGCTCGGCATCATCCTGCTGGCGCTCGCATGGGCGGCTCTGCAGGGCGAGATCTCGCTCGCCAACCTGTTGATCGGCTACGTGCTCGGCTACGCCATCCTGTCGCTGCTCGCCAAGGGCGGCGTGCTGCCGGCGATGTGGGGATCGCGGGCGCGGCACCTGGCCGGGCTCGTGGTGTTCTTCGTGCGCGAGATCATCCGCGCCAACATCCGCGTTGCCAGGGACGTCGTCTCGCCCCACTCGACGATTCGTCCGGCGGTGGTCGCCATTCCACTCGCTATCACCACGGACGCCGAGATCCTGCTGCTGTCCACGCTCATCAACATCACGCCGGGCAGCGTCACCATCGACCTCTCGCCCGACCGGCGCACGCTCTACGTGCACGTGATGCACATGACGACGCCCGAGGCCAGCCGGCACGAGATCAAGGACGGCTTCGAGCAGCGCGTCCAGTTGTTGTTCGGCACGCACCCGAGTCAGGTGCCATGAACGGAGGAGACATGCTCCAGTGGGTTTCGCAGATCGTGCTGGCGATGCTGGCGGTGTCGTTCCTGATTGCGCTGGTGCGCCTCGTCAAGGGACCGACGCTGCCCGATCGCGTCGTCGCCATGGACCTGATCGGCGTCATCGTCGTCGGGTTGATCGTGGTGATGGCGGAGTCGACGCAGGTGCGGGCGACGCTCGATGCGGCGGTGGTGATTGCGCTCATCGGCTTTCTCGCCACCGTCGCCTATGCCACGTATGTGGAACGGGGGCACCAGGAATGAAGGACCTGCTGACCGCGGTGTTGTGGATTGCCGGTGCGACCTTCGCGCTGCTGGCGGCGCTTGGCGTGCTGCGCATGCCCGACGTGTTCACGCGGATGCAGGCGTCAACGAAGGCGTCGACGCTGGGGCTCGGATGTCTGCTGGCGGGGGCGGCGGTGCAGTTGGGCGACTTCGCGTCGTTCATCCGCGTCGCCAGCATTGGCGCGTTCGTGCTGCTGACCACACCCGTGGCGGCGCACGTCATCGCGCGGGCATCGTATCTGGCGGACGTGCCGGTGTGGGAGAACACGGTGCTCGACGAGCGCCGGCGCGACGCCGAGAAGCTGGCGCAGCAGGCGCGTGAGGTCGATCCGGGCGACCGCGCCCACCCATGACTCGGGCGAAAGGAATACTCAGCTCAGCCCGTACTGCTTCATCTTGCGCCACAGCGTGACGGTGCTGATCTTCAGCGCCGCGGCGGCCTTGCGGCGATTGCCGTCGAAGCGCTCGAGCGCGCGCGTGATCGAGCGTCGTTCCTGTTCGTGCAGATCGAGCGTGGCGTCGCTGGCCTGCGCGCGTGAGGGCGCCAGCACCTCGGGCGGCAAGTCGCGAGCGCGAATGCTGGCGGTGTTGGCGAGGATCACCGCGCGATCCACCGCGTGTTCCAGTTCGCGGACGTTGCCCGGCCACGAATAGTTCATCAGCGCCGACATCGCATCGGCCGACACCGCGCGGACGTCCTTCTTCATGCGCGCCGCCGCCCGCACCATGAACGTGTGCACGAGCGGCGGAATGTCTTCGCGGCGATCGCGCAGAGGCGGCACGTTGATGACGAAGGCGCCGAGGCGGAAGTAGAGGTCTTCGCGGAACGTGCCGGCGTCGACGGCGGAGCGCAGGTCGCGGTTGGTGGCGGCAACGACGCGGGCGTTCACCGAGATGTTGCGTTCGGCGCCAACGCGGCGGATCTCGCGCTCCTGCAGCGCGCGCAGCAGCTTGGCCTGCACCGTCGGCGCGACTTCGCCGATCTCGTCGAGGAAGATCGTGCCGTTGCCGGCCACTTCGAAGAGGCCGGCCTTGTCGCGCACGGCGCCGGTGAACGCGCCGCGCACGTGTCCGAACAGTTCCGATTCGAGCAGCGTTTCGGTGAGCGCGGCGCAGTTGATGCTGACGAACGGCGCGGCGGCGCGCGGGCTCTGATCGTGAATCAGCCGGACGATGAATTCCTTGCCGGTGCCGCTTTCGCCCTGCACGAGGACGGTGGTGTCGAGCGGGGCGACGCGGGCGGCGAGTTCCAGCACGTCCTGCATGGCGCGGCTGCCGGCGACGAAGTGTCGGGCGGCGGCATGGCGGTTGATGCGCTCGCGCAGCAGGTTGAGTTCGCGTTCGCGGCGTTCGAGCAGGCGTTCGCGGCGGTCGAGTTCCTTCAGCCGCAGGCCGACCACCTCGCGGAGCCGCTCCACTTCCTGTTCGAGATTGCCGGCTTGAAAGTCGGCGCGGATCGATTCGATCTCCGCGCCCCAACTGGCGGCTTCGCGCCCGATGGCGCGACAGTAGTGCGCGCCCTGGCCGGCGCAGGCCGTTTCGCGGAAGTAGATCTCCTTGCCGAGACAGGCGCTGACGAAGCCGCTCGAGTAGCCGACGAGCGACCAGCACACCGGCGCCGATCCCTTGCCGTAGTGGTGCAGGTGCTGTTCGGCTTCATACGAGTCGTGCCAGGTCACTTCCTCCTCGAAGCGGCCGGTCTTCTCGTCGTGTTCGATGCGCTGCACTTCCACGCGGACGATGCCCTCGAGCGTGTGGAGCATGGCGCCGGCGCGCAGGCCGTCGATGGGCGTGGCCCAGTTCGAGCGCGCGCGCAGGTTGACGGCGTCGTGATAGCCGTCGGCAAAGCCAAATCTGAGCAGCAGCCGGCGCGTTGTCTCCTGGCCGAGCATCGAGACCAGTTCCTTGCGCAGCAGCCCCATGGCGGCGGCGCTGAGGATCACCACCCGCTGTTCGTGCAGGCGGATGATGCCCTGATCCGGCCGGAAGTCCAGCAGCTCCGAGAGGTGCAGCCGCCGCACCGGCGCGGCCTCGCGCCGCGAACGCATCTTCACGGGGACATTGTACGGGCTGGAGCGCGGACGCTGGAGGGCTTGGAGGGCTTGGACGGCTTGAAGTGCTTGGACGGCTTGGAGAGCTTGAAGGGCTGGCGGTTCACGTGCCGCCTGAGCACCCTCCAGCACCCTTCCAGCACCTGTCGGCACCCTCAGCACCCTTCAGCACCTGTCGGCACCCTTCAGCACCCTTCAGCACCTTTATCTCGTCCCCGCCCGCGACCTGAGGAAGACGAGGTCGTGGGCGCGCGTGCCGAA
The DNA here is from genome assembly GCA_020851325.1 of Acidobacteriota bacterium. Taxonomy (GTDB): domain Bacteria; phylum Acidobacteriota; class Vicinamibacteria; order Vicinamibacterales; family UBA2999; genus VFZN01. Next base: position 11,863 of record JADZCY010000408.1, read on the forward strand.
GGTGGCCAGCGCTTCGGACCACAGCGACCGCGCCTCCGCATGCGGGCAGTCGTCGTCGCACGACGGTTGACGATCCGCGGTGCCGAGGCGGCGTTCGTGCGCGACCATCGCGTCGTGCCACGACGAGAGGCGGGAGCTGAGCGACGCGGCTTCGTTGGTGCCGATGCCGGAGCCGAGCAGGTTGTAGAGATTCATGAGCAACTCCATGCGGCGGCGCCCCGCGGGGCGGGGCGGCCGTGGTCCATTGACGTGAAGGCGGAAGGAAAGGGTTCTGCCTGTGCGATCACCGCAGCCAGAGCACGGCAGGAATGCCGTGGCAGAGGCGGCGACCGAATGGGATGAGGCAGGAACGCGGCATGACTGTCGTCGCGATCGCCGAGGCGGTCGCTGCTGCTTCACACAGCAAGTTGCGGGCCGTCGCGTCTTCCGCGTGAAACGCGCCTCTGCGCGTCCCGTGCGCGTTTCAATTCGTCATGCGCATTTCACTCTGCAATGTCGGCGCTGAGTCGGTGCGCCCGCGGGCACGAACGTTGCGACGGTGCGCGACTGGAGGACGCGATGGCAGAGCAGAAGCACAACACGGTATTCGGCGACAAAGGTACGGCACCGAACGCGCCTGATCGTCAGCGGACGGGCGAGATCCCGCGCGACGGCAAGACGCGCGATGTGAATGTCAACGACGAGGATCGCGAACCCGGCCGCAGCCGCGGCGATCGTCCCGA
>JADZCY010000409.1 GCA_020851325.1 Acidobacteriota bacterium
GGTGCGGCTGGCCCTTGGTGCGGGACGTCTTGGCATCGCGCGGCAACTGCTCGTCGAAGTACCACTACTCGCCCTGCTCGGTGGTGCCGCGGGCGTGCTGCTCGCCACTGTCGGATTGCCTGTCGTGGTCGGCCTCGTGCCTCCGCAGGCCAACAGCCTTGGCCTGACCGCCGCCATCAACGGGCGCGTGCTCGCATGGGCTGCGCTTCTCACCACGAGTGCGGCGGTCATCGTGTCGCTGCTGCCGGTGTTTCAGGCCACGCGCACCGCACCGCAGGACTCGCTCAAGGCGAATGGACGCGGCACGACTGCGGGCACATCACCGCGACGGCTGCGTCATGCGCTGGTCGTGTCGGAAGTGGCCCTCGCCGTGCTTCTGCTGGCCGGAGCCGGACTGCTCCTGCGCAGCTTCGTGAAGCTGCAGAATGTCGACCTCGGCTTCGAGCCAGCGCACGTGTTGACGATGCGCATCACGTTGCCGGCGGAGCGCTATCGCGGCCCGGCGATCAACACGTTCTTCCAGGATCTCGTCGATCGCATCAGCGAGACGCCTGGAGTACGTGCCGCGTCCGTGGCCTCGCAGTTCCCACCGCAAGGGGCATTCTCGACGCCGTTTCAGATTGACGGCATGGAGGCCGCGGATCGCACGCTGCCAACGGCCCTCGTCACGGCGGCCAGCGATCAGCACTTCACCGCGCTCGGCGTGCCCCTCGTTGGCGGTCGTGCATTCGCGCGCACGGACACGGCCGATGCGCCAGCGGTGGCGATCGTGAACGACGCGTTCGTGGCGCGCTATCTGGCAGGCGGGAAGGCGCTGGGATTGCGCGTCCGCGTCGGCCCGGCGGATCGGTTGTCGCCGCCGGTGGAAATCGTCGGCGTGGTGGCCAACACGAGGAATCGTGGCGTTCGCGTGCCCTCGTCGCCGGAGATCTTCGTGCCGATCATGCAGCAGCAACAGAACAACCAGATGTTCGTTCTGGTTCGCGGCGCTGCGGATGCGGCTTCGCTCCTGCCCGTCGTCAGGCAGCACGTCGCGGCAATCGATCCCAACCAGCCGATCTACGCCATCCAGACGATGGAGGAGGCGGTGGCGGCATCGACGTTTGGCCCGCGGTTGTCGGCGATGCTGTTTGGCGTCTTTGCGTTCGTGGCGCTGTTGCTGGCGGCCATCGGCATTTACGGCGTGATGGCCTACGCGGTGAGTGCACGCTCGCAGGAGATTGGCGTGCGCATGGCGGTTGGCGCCAACCGGCACGATGTCATCCGGTTGGTGCTCCGCGACGTCGTGGGGATCGCCGGCTTCGGTCTGCTCGCAGGGCTGGCCGGCGTGCTTGCCGCCGGACGCGTGTTGATGCGAGGGCTCTACGAGGTTCAGCCGAACGATCCGCTGACATTGACGCTCGTCGCGCTCTTGATTGCCAGTGTCGCGCTATTCGCCGGCTGGCTACCCGCCTGGCGTGCCAGCCGCGTCAATCCCCTGGCCGCGCTGCGCGCCGAGTAGGCCGCCGTTCACGCGGACTGTCGCCGCCATCGCCGGTTTCGTGCAGGGACGCCACTTCGCGCGGCGTCAGCTCACGCCATTCGCCCGGTCGCAGGCGGCCGATGCCGATTGCGCCGATCTGAATGCGCCGCAAATCGCGCACCGGCAGACCGACGGCCTGACACATGTTTCGCACCTGACGATTCCTGCCCTCGCGCAGCGTGATCGTCAGCCGCGTCGTCGGACGCGCGCCCTTCACCGTGCCGTGCACGTACACCTCGGCGGGCGCCGTGCGATGACCGTCGAGATAGATGCCGCGGCGCAGCTTGTCGATCGCTTCCTGTTCCGGCGCGCCCATCACGATCACTTCGTAGAGCTTGGCGACTTCGTGACGCGGATGCGTGAGGTGCTCGGCCAGGGCGCCGTCGCTCGTCAGCAACAACAAGCCTTCGCTGTCGTAGTCCAGCCGGCCGACGGGGTAGACGTAGCCCACGTCGCGGCCGAGCAGGTCGATCACCGTCGGGCGGCCTTCGGGATCGTGCCGCGTGGTGACGTAGCCGCGCGGCTTGTAGAGCAGGATGTAGCGATGGCGGATGTCCGTCCGGATGCGGCGGCCATCGACGCGGATGTCGTCGCGTGCGGGATCGGCCTTGCTGCCGAGCCCACGCACGGTCTCGCCGTTCACCATCACACGACCTTCGGCGATGAGCTGTTCGGACGCGCGCCGTGAGGCCACGCCGGCAGTCGAGAGAATCTTCTGCAGACGGATGCCTTCGCCGGTGGCTTCGACGCGAGGCGCCGCAGCCGGGCGCGGCCGTGGCCTGGGCGCGCGCTCGTCGCGACGATCATCACGCCGCTCGCTGGTTGCACGAGGCTTCTGCGGCCGCCCGCGTCCGGTCGATCGTCGCGCGTCAGAGGTTGGCGGACCATCACTCGTGTGCCACGCCGGCTTCCGCTGATCGTCACGCCGCGCGCCTTGGCCTTTCGGCGCCGGGCGATCTCCTGACGGCTTGAAGCGATTGCCCCCGGGCGATCCGCTGCGTGGTGACGGCGGGCGTTTGCGTCTACTGTCCAAAGACGTCTCTCCAGAAAGAGGCCAATCGCCAGACATCGCTGGCGGTCGGCGTGCGATTCATTTCGGCGTGCGTGATGAGGGTGCTGAGCAGGCCGTGCACGGGCACGCGGCCGTCGAGATACTCGCCGAGCAGCACGGTCTCGATGGACGGGATCACGTTGTCGTCGGATCCGTGCAGCAGATACACCGGCGCTGACGGCACGGCCGGTGCCTGTTCGGCTGATAACGCCTGCATGCCCGGATGATCGCGATAGCGATCGACGATCGGCGCCAGGCGCGCACCGAGCGGCGCCGTGGCCCGATCGTTCACGTATCCCAGCAGCGTCCGCGCCGGTTCCGGCAACTGCGCCGCATCGTCACGCGCACCGGCAAATTCGCGCGCGGCGGCGGCCTTGTCCACCATGTCGAGCGACGAGGCGAGCAGGAAGCGTTCGACGCCGGCGACGAGCGGCTTCACCTGCTCGGGCGGCACGACCTCCGCGGCCACGGTCAGCAGCACCACGGCGAGTCCATAGTCGTGCGGTGGCTGCACCGTCACGTGATCGGCGCCGATTACCACGTCGCTTCGACGCGCCGCTTCGATATCGCCGATCACCTCGCCGGTCGTCAGGTAGTGCAGCACGCGCCACAGATCGCCGTGACCGCCGAACGACACGACGAACGCCACGTGATCGCGAATGCGTTCGCGTCCCGCCGCCACCACCGCCAGGCCGCCGGAGAAACTGATGCCGACGATGCCGATGCCGTCGCGGCTGGCGAACTGCGGTTGCGCCGCCGTCCACGCGACGGCGTCTTCGATGATGTCGGTCACCTCGGGCGTGATGCGAAACCGCTGCAGGTCCGGCGCGGCGACGGTGACCACGGTGAGGCCGGACTCGGCGAAGTCCCGTGCCAGAGCCACGAGCCGAACTTCGTCGATGCCGTCGCGATGCACGCCGGGGACGAGCACGATCGTACGGCCCGACGCCCGTGCCGGCGTGTAGATGCGTCCAGGTACATTGCCCACTCGCGTCGGCACCTGCACAGCCGTTGGCGTTGCCACACCAGCGCTGCGCCACGACGCCAGACGCGCGGGCGGTCCCGGCACATCAGCGGCGCGGACGATGAACGCGGCGGCGTCGAGAGTGGGGAGTGCCGCGGCCGTGGCCGCGCCCATCAGGACGAGGGCGCCCAGCAGCCAGCGGAAGGGGCGGAACACGCGTCAATGGTACACTGGCCGGCTTGTGAGACCGCTCGTCATTGCCATCGATGGACCCTCGGGCGCGGGGAAGGGCACGCTGGCGCGCCGCCTGGCGCAACACCTCGGTTATCGTCACGTCGACACCGGCGCCATGTATCGCGCCGTCGCCTGGAAAGCGATTCACGAACAGCTTGCGCTCGACGACGAACCGGCGCTGGCGGCACTGGCCAGCCGCGCCGCGCTCGCGCAGGACGATGGCGTGATCCGCATCGATGGCCACGACGTCACGCGCGCGATCCGGACGCCGGAGATGGATCAATCGGCGGCACGCGTCGCGCGCCTGCCGCAGGTGCGCGCGATCCTCGTGGACCGTCAGCGTGCGCTCGGCATCGGGGGCGTGGTGATGGAAGGACGGGACATCGGCACGGTGGTGTTTCCGTCGGCCGACGTGAAGATCTATCTGGATGCGTCGGCGGAGGAGCGCGCCCGTCGTCGAGCCAACGACGAGGCGCATACGGGCGGCGCAGCGGGTTCAGTGGACCGCGTGCGCACCGACATGGCGGCACGCGATCAGAGCGACACGACCCGCCGCGTCGCACCGCTCCAGATGGCCGCCGATGCGGTGTACGTCGACACCACCACGCTCGACGCGCAACAGGTGTTTGAA
>JADZCY010000410.1 GCA_020851325.1 Acidobacteriota bacterium
CCGCTCACACCCTGCGCCTCGATCACCGGAACATCGTTCACCCACACCGCCACGTCATCGTCCACCTGCGCGCGCAGCCGATGGGTGCCGGTTTCATCGGCGACGAGCAGCCCGCGCCATTCGACGACGAAGGACGAGGCGCGATCGAGGTTGGCGGCGGCGGCCAGCGCGACGGGATTCAGCGTGCGATCACGAACGGTGATCAGCGGCTCGGCGGCGCCGATGCGGAAGACGCGGGCGTCGAGCGCGCCATCCGGTTGCCAGCGGCTGGCGTAGGCGAGCGCCCACGCCGAATAGGCGATCAGCGCGACCGCGCAGAGCGTCCAGACGGCGAAGAAGGGATGACGAGCGGCGGAGCGGCGGAGGCGCGCGCGGAACCCGTCAGCAGCGGCCGGCGGGTGCGCATGATCGAGCCGGGTCACGGCGACGGCAGTATAGCCAATGCGCCGCGGCGGGCGAGGCGCCGCGGTCGACGACTATTGCAGGCTGCCACGCACCGGGAAGACCGCGCGAATGACGCCGAGGAACTCCTGCGCCATGCGCTGGTAGCCGGACTGCGTCGGGTGCAGGCCATCGTTGCCCATGTAGGACTGATTGCTGCCGAACGCAGCATACACGTCCACGATGTGGACATTGGGCATGCCGGCGACAAGACGGCGGATCTCGTTGTTGAACGGGACGATCTTCTCGGCCGACTGCGTGCGAACCTCGCCGTTCGGATACGTCGAGTGATACGTCTGCGGCATCGTCGCGACGAGTACCGTGCAGTTGAAGAGCCGCGCGATCTGCACCAACTGAAGCACGTTGCCGGCGGTCTGCTCGATGCTGACGTTGAAGTTGAGGTCGTTGATGCCTTCGAGGAGCATCACCACCTGCGGGCGGAAGCTGTTGAGCACGCCGGGCAGACGGTCGACGCCGACGCGCGCGGTTTCGCCCGGCACACCGGCGTTCAGCATGGTGAATACCTGCGGAGCATGGCTGGCGTTGAGGTTGGCCTGCAGCACGCGCGGATACGACCACGCTTCGTCACCCATCACGAAGACGTTGTCGAACGACGACACGGCGCCGGCGGTGATGCTGTCGCCGAAGGCCAGGAACCGTGTGGCGCCGAGCGCCTGTCCCGGCGTCGGGATCACCGCCTCGGGCTGCGCCACCGGCGGCCCTTCGGCCCGGGCGCCCACCACCAGCGCGCCGCCCGCGTCAGCCGAGGACGGGGCAGTGGGACCATTGGCACAGGCGCTCATGACCGCGGCCAGCACCACGGCCGCCGCGCCGAGCCACCAGCGGCGCACCGGCGCCGGCCGTCTAGAAGAAAGCATCTCCCTACTTTAGCGGAAGAGCAGGGCGCGATGAACGGGCCGCGCTGGGGCCGGGACGACAGGCAGTTCGGGACTCGCCCACTATCGGGACCGTCTCGCCATCGGGAGCGCCAATCCTCGGCTTCGCCGTCCCGCCTCCCGTCTCCCGCGAGTCGAAGGGCCTCCCGTCTCCCGCCTCCCGCCTCCCGCGCCAGCCCTGAGCGAAGCCCCTCGACTACGCTCGGGGCGAGTCGAAGGGTCAACTCAGGAACATCGTGCGGATGTTGATGCTGGTGGCCGTCAACCCGGCCGCTTCGCCCAGACGGCGGACGAGGTCCGGCGGATCGACACTCAACTTCCATTCGTCGGTCTGGCCGCCCGCGGCGGCGAAGGGCTGCGTCCACGCCGGCCACCACGGCGCCGCCGAGCGCGCCAGCGGCTCCACGACGAGCACGCGCGACCCGTGCCGCGCCGCCTCGAGCAGCACGTGCGCGAACGCGTCGCGCTCGTTGTCCGGCAACTCGTTCGCCACGTATCCCGCGACGATGAACGACGGTTGCCGTGGACGCCGAAGGCGAGCCGCGGTGCCGCGGGACACGCTGCCGCTGAGTCCGCACACGCTGTAGGTAGTCCGCGCTTCGTCCAGCGCCCACGGATGCGTGTCGAGTCCCAGCACCTCGCGTGCGCCGGTGGCCAGGGCCACGGCAGCGCCAGCGGCGCCCGTGCCGCAGCCGACGTCGATCACCGGCAGCGCCGGCCACGTCGCGCCGGCATCGTCGCGCGCGCGCAGCGCGTCCATGATCTGCGTCACCGCCAGGAAGTGCAGCGGTCCGTAGTACAGCGCAAACGCCGCACGCTTGCCCTGCCCATCGAGCACGCGTCCGCCGGCAAGCGCCGTCTGCCGGCGTTCGACATACGCCGACGACACCGCGCGCAGCGCTCGCGCGACTTCCGCAAATCGAAGGTCGGCCATATGACGTTGTTCGAGCGCCGCCATCCACGCGTCGAGTGCCGGTTGAGTGGACATCACGTGCTCGTACAATAACGGAGCATGCGGGCCAGACGCTGGCTCATCGGTACGGGAGTACTGCTCGCAGTGCTCGCCGTTGTCGCCGTGGTGATGCTGCGCCAGCTCGAGCCGCGGGTGCGGCGCGACGTCGAACGCGCGCTGGCGACGCGCCTCGACGCGCATGTCACGCTCGAGCGCCTGCAACTCACACTGTGGCCGGCACCACGCATCATCGGCGGCGGTCTCGCCATCCGCCATCAGGGGCGCACCGACTTTCCACCGCTCATCGCCATTCATCAGTTCTCCGGCTACACGTCGTGGAGCGGGCTGATGCGGCGTGAGATGACCGAAGTGCACCTCGACGGCCTCGAGGTCACCATCCCGCCGCAGCGCCGCGCCCAGATGCCGCCCGGTCTTGGCGGCAAGCGGCCCGGCTCGGAAACGCAGAAAGACGAAGCGAACAGCGCCGCGACGACGTCGACGAGCGCGCCGACGGCGCCAGGTCCGGTGCCTGCCGACAAGAAGGCCCGCGACGAGGCACGCAGGGGCGACAGCGGACCGCCGTTCTCGATCACGTTGCTGCGAACGACGAACGCGCGCCTGGCGATCATGCCGCGACAGGCGGACAAGGATCCGCGCATGTTCGACATCTTCGCGCTGGCGATCCACGACCTCACCTTCACCGCGCCCTCCACCTTCGAAGCGGATCTCACCAATCCCATTCCCGAAGGCCGCATCGTCGTCACCAACGGGAAGTTCGGTCCGTGGTCGCGCACCGAACCCGCCGCGACGCCGGTGGGCGGCGAGTTCACGTTTGCCGCCGACCTCGGCACCATCAAGGGCATTGCCGGACAACTCGACGCCGAAGGACGCTTCGAGGGGCCGCTCGATCAGATCGTCGCGTCAGGCACGACGAAGACGCCCGACTTCCGCATCCCGAAGCTGAAGGCGGCGGCGCTGCCGCTGCAGACGACGTTCCGCGCCCTGGTGGACGGCACCAACGGCGACGTGCAGCTGCACCAGGTGGACATCACGCTCGGGCAGTCGGTGCTGCAGGCCAGCGGCGAAGTGGTCGGCACCAAGGGCATCAAGGGCAAGCGCGTCACGCTCGACGTGGTGGGCAGCGACGTCAAGATGACCGACCTGCTGTCGTTCACCGTGCGGACCAGCCCTCCGGCGATGACCGGCACGCTGACGATGAAAAGTTCATTCGACCTGCCGCGGGGGGAAGGCGACGTGCTGGACCGGCTGCGCCTGGCCGGATCGCTGACGATTGCCCGCGCGCAGTTCACCACCGACACCGTGCAGGATCGCATCGACGACTTGAGCCGTCGCGCCCGCGGACGTCCGAAGGACCTGGCCATCGACGATGTGTCGTCGAACATCCGCGCCAACTTTTCGCTCGCCGACGGCACCGTGTCCCTGCGCAACGTCACCTATCGCGTGCGTGGCGCGACGGTGGCGATGAGCGGTCGCTATGGGCTCGAGTCGGGCCGCCTGAATTTCACCGGCACGGCGCGACTGGAAGCGTCGGTGTCGGAGACGCAGACCGGCTTCAAGCACTTCCTGCTGAAGCCGTTCGATCCACTGTTCCGCAAAGGCGGGTCGGGCACGCGCCTGGCGCTGAAGATCGGCGGGACGATCGACGAGCCGGACATCGGGCTCGATCTGAAGCGATCGCTGAAAGGGAAATGACTGGGGACTGGAGGACTGGAGGACTGGAGGGCTGGAGGGCTGGAGGGTGGGGTGAGTGACGGGGATCGAACCCGCGACAGCCGGATCCACAATCCGGAGCTCTACCACTGAGCTACACTCACCGTTCGCTGACGAGATTCAGATTTTAGCATGATCCCGTTTCTGACCCCGGGCGCGCCGTTCCCGCCCGTCGCGCGCGCCTTGCGTTATCCGGATGGACTGCTGGCGGCCGGCGCCGATCTCTCGCGCGATACGCTGCTCCGCGCCTATGGACAGGGCGTGTTTCCCTGGTACAGCGACGGCGATCCGATCCTGTGGTGGTCGCCCGATCCGCGGATGGTGTTGCCATGCGCGCGCTTTCACGTGTCGCGTTCCCTTCGTCGTCGCATTGCCAAAGGCGGTTTCGTCGTCACCATCGACACCGCGTTCAGCGACGTGCTCGACGCCTGCGCCGCGCCGCGTGACGAGGATGGCGGCACCTGGCTGCTGCCGGAGATGCGCGACGCCTATCGCGGACTGCACGCCGACGGCTTCGCGCACTCGATCGAAGTGTGGATGGACGACGAACTGGCGGGCGGGCTGTACGGCGTCGGCCTGGGCCGCATGTTCTTCGGCGAGTCGATGTTCAGCCGCCGCACCGACGGGTCGAAGATTGCGCTGGCGTATCTCGCCGCGCAGCTCCTCGCCTGGCGCATGCCGCTCATCGACTGCCAGATGGAAACCGCGCACCTGGCGTCGCTGGGCGCCGTGCCGGTGCCACGGCGCGATTTCGTCGCCGTCGTTCATGAGCTGGTGAAGAAACCGGGCCCGCGCCGCTGGCGCATCGACGCCGACCTCGATCCCGTGCAGACGCTCGAAACGGCCGCCGCGCTAGACTAGCGATATGGCCCTCTCGACTATCGGACAGATCGCGATGAACGCCCGCGACATCGATCGCGCGACGACGTTCTATCGCGACACGCTGGGCCTGCCGTACCTGTTCTCCGCCGCCTCGATGGCGTTCTTCCGTTGCGGTGACGTGCGGCTGATGCTGGGCGTGGCCAGCGCGCCGGACTTCGACCATCCCGGCTCGATCTTGTACTTCCGTGTGCCCGACATCACGGCCGCGCACGCCGATCTGGCGGCGCGCGGCGTGCCGTTCCGTACCGCGCCACACCTGGTCGCGCGCATGCCCGACCACGAACTGTGGATGGCCTTCTTCGACGATACCGAAGGCAACACGCTGGCGCTGATGGCCGAAGTGAGAAACCAGGCGTGAGCGACGCGACTTTTCGGGAAGACCTGCTGAGCGACACGCGTGCGACCGACAAGGTCGAGACGCCGAAACTGTGGCGCGTGCTGCTCCACAACGACGACTTCACCACGCAGGAATTCGTCGTCTGGGTGCTCGAGACCGTGTTCCAGAAATCCGCCGCCGACGCGCACCGCATCATGCTGCACGTGCACCAGGCCGGCATTGGCGTCGCCGGCCTCTACACCCGCGACGTCGCCGAGACCAAGCAGCGACAGACCGAGCGGCTCGCCGAACAGCAGGAGTATCCGCTGCGCGTGACCGTCGAACCCGAGGGAGCCGCCTGATGAGTCGCCAGCCCGTCCCCTTCGCGCCCGAGACGCTCGAGAGCATCCGCCGCGCGTTCCGCCTGGCCGCCGACCGCCGGCACGACATGGTGAGCCTCGAGCACCTGCTGCGGGCGCTGCTCGAGGATCCGGAAGCCGTGCGCGTGCTGCGGCAGTGCCGCGTCGATCTGCAGGCGCTGGCCAGCGACCTCGAGGACGTGCTGCAGCGCGCTTTCAGCCCGATGCCCGGCCGCAAGACCGTGAAGCCCGAATCCACCATCGGTTTCGACCGTGTCGTCGAACGCGCGGTGGTGCACGCCGCATCATCGTCGGCGCAGCAGGTGGAGAGCGGCTCGCTGCTCGTGTTCCTGCTGCAGGAAGACGACAGCCACGCTGCCTACTTCCTCCGCAAGCAGGGGCTGGATCGTCTCACGCTGCTGCGTGCCGTAGCGCACGCGCCGGGCGACGCGCCGGCCGGTGCCGGCACCGGCATGGGACCCGACGGTGAGCCGTCAGGCCCGCGGGATCCGCTCGAGGCGTTTGCCAGCAACCTTGCGGCGCGCGCGGCAGCGGGCCAGATCGATCCGCTGATCGGTCGCGAGTTGGAAGTGGAGCGCATGGTGCAGGTGCTCTGCCGCCGGCGCAAGAACAACCCGCTGCTCGTCGGCGAACCGGGCGTCGGCAAGACGGCGCTTGCCGAAGGACTGGCGCTGCGCATCCACGAGGGCAAGGTGCCGCCGGCGCTCCGCGATGCGCGCATCTACGCGCTGGATCTCGGCGCGCTGGTCGCCGGTACCCGTTATCGCGGCGACTTCGAGGAACGCGTCAAGCAGGTGCTCGATGCGCTGCAGCAGCAGGCACACGCGATCCTCTTCATCGACGAGATCCACACGCTGGTCGGCGCCGGTTCCGCCTCGGGCGGCACCATGGACGCCGGCAACCTGTTGAAGCCGGCGCTGGCGTCGGGCGCGCTGCGGTGCATCGGTTCCACGACGTTTGCCGACGTCAAGCAGTCGTTCGACAAGGACCGCGCGCTGTCGCGCCGCTTCCAGAAGATCGACGTGCTCGAGCCGACCGAAGCCGAAACGCTCGCCATCCTCCAGGGACTGCGCGGCGCCTACGAACAACATCACGGCATCCGCTATGCGGACGAGGCGCTGTCGGCGGCGGTCACGCTGTCGGCGCGGCATCTGCGAGATCTGCACCTGCCCGACAAGGCCATCGACGTCATCGACGAGGCTGGCGCGTTTGCCAAGCTCTCGCCCGCGGCCGCCGGCACCGATCCGGTCGTCGTCACGGCGGCGGACATCGAGCGCGTCGTCGCCAAGATGGCGCGCGTGCCGGTGCAGGCGGTCTCGAGCGACGACAAGACGGCGCTCCGCCGCCTCGATGCCGAACTCAAGGCGGTGATCTTCGGACAGGATCAGGCCATCGACGATGTGGCGTCGGCGATCAAGCTGTCGCGATCGGGACTGCGCGCCGCGGACAAGCCGATCGGCAGCTTCCTCTTCGCCGGACCGACGGGCGTCGGCAAGACGGAACTGGCGCGGCAACTGGCGCGCGTCCTGAAGGTGGAGTTCCTGCGCTTCGACATGTCCGAATACATGGAGAAGCACGCCGTGGCGCGGCTCATCGGCGCGCCGCCGGGATACGTCGGCTACGAGGACGGCGGACTGCTCATCGACGCCGTGCGCAAGACGCCACATGCGGTGTTGCTGCTCGACGAGATCGAAAAGGCGCACCCGGACCTATTCGCGATCCTGCTGCAGGTGATGGATCACGCGACGCTCACCGACACGCACGGGCGTCAGGCGGACTTCCGTCACGTCATCCTGATCATGACGACCAACGCCGGCGCGCGTGATCTGTCAGGACGCAGGCTGGGCTTTGGCGAAGCGGGGGAGGGCAGTCGGGCCACCGGTGCGCTGGAGCGCATGTTCTCGCCCGAGTTCCGCAACCGCCTCGACGCGACGGTCCACTTCAACGCGCTCGGTGCGCGCGAGATCGAGCGCGTGGTCGACAAGCACATCGCCGAACTGACAACGCTCGTCGCCGACCGCGGCATCACGATCGAGTTGACGCCGGCGGCGCGCGCCTGGCTGGCCACGCACGGCTTCGACCGCGCCTTCGGCGCCCGGCCGATGGCGCGTCTGGTCGAGCGGACGATCAAGAAACCGCTCTCGGAACTGCTGCTTTTCGGCGACGTCCCCGACAGCGCCCGCATCGTCATCGACGTGGAGGGGGAAACGATTAAGGTCCTAGGTCCTAAGTCCTAGGTCCTA
>JADZCY010000411.1 GCA_020851325.1 Acidobacteriota bacterium
CCGGCGAGGGGCCGGTTCTCACTGCGGGCTTCGGCTTCCATCGCTTCCCACCGCACCTGGAACTTGTCGTTCGCCTTGCGCAGTGCGGCTTCCGGCGACAGGTCCAGCTTGCGCGCGACGTTGGCTAGCGCGAAGAAGAGGTCGCCGAGTTCTTCCTCGATCTCCGGCGCGCGCGTGTTACCGGTGGCGAGCGCTTCGCGCAGTTCGCGGATCTCTTCTTCCACCTTGTCCAGCGCCTCGAGCGCATTCGGCCAGTCGAAGCCGACCGTCGTCACCTTCCGCGCCATCGTCTCGGCGCGGAGCAGTGCCGGCAGCGCGCGCGGGATGCCACTCAGCATCGTCTTCTTCGCCTTGCCGGCGAGTTGGCGTTCCTCGTCCTTGATGTCATCCCACTGCGCCTTCACGCCGCGCGCGTCGATGCCGCCGGTGTCACCATGTGGCTGACCGCTGGCGTCGAAGATGTGCGGGTGTCGGCGAATGAGCTTGTCGGTGACCGCGGCGACTGAATCCGCGATGGAGAAGTGACCGGCTTCGGCGCACAACTCGGCGACGAACACCGCCTCGAAGACGACGTCGCCCAGCTCTTCGCGGATGCCGTCGAGGTCGCCGGCGTCGATGGCGTCGAGCAGTTCACACGTCTCCTCGAGCACGAACGGCCGCAGCGTCTGCAGCGTCTGCTCGCGATCCCACGGACAGCCGCCCGGCGCGCGAAGCGTGTGCATTACCTGGACCAGACGTTCGAAGCGCGCGCCAGCCGAGTCGGACATGGCCGAATGCTATCATTCGGTGTTTGCAGGCACGCGTCACGGTCCTGGGAAGCGGCACCTCGCACGGTGTGCCGATGATTGGCTGCACGTGCGACGTGTGCCGATCGTCCGATCCACACGATCGCCGGCTGCGCCCCTCCATCTATCTCGACGTCGACAACGGCCCGGCGATTCTCGTCGACACCTCGACCGATCTTCGGCAGCAGGCCCTCGCGCACGATCTCCGCCGCCTCGACGCCATCGTGATGACGCACAACCATGCGGACCACGTGATGGGACTTGATGAAGTCCGCCGGTTCAACGTGCTGATGGGCGGCGAGATTCCACTGTGGGCGTCGGCCGCGACCGGCCGCGAACTGCGGCGCATCTTCCAGTACGTGTTCGAACCACCACAGCATGTCGGCGGCGGTATTCCGCAGATCAGCCTGCGTGAGATCGACGGCGAGTTCACCGTTGGCGCACTCGCCGTTCGTCCCGTGCCGCTGCTGCACGGGCGGTTGCCGATCCTCGGCTTTCGCTTCGGCACGTTCGCATACCTCACCGACGCCTCGTCCATTCCGGCCGCGTCATGGCCGCTGCTCGACGGCGTCGATGTGCTGATCATCAACGCGCTCCGCCATCGCCCGCATCCGACGCACTTCTCGCTCGCCGAAGCAGTGGCGGTTGCCGAACGCATCGGCGCCCGACAGACGTGGTTCACGCACATCTGCCACGACCTGCCGCACGCCGCCACCAATCGCGCGCTGCCCGCCGGCATGGCGCTGGCGCACGACGGCCTGACCTTCACCGTGGAGGTCGGCTGACGTGGACGTCATTCACTTCCCGGACGATGCGAGGCCGGCGCGTTGGCACAATCCGGTGTTGGCGATTGGCAACTTCGACGGGTTGCATCGCGGCCACATCAAGATCATCGAACGCGTGCGTCGTGCCGCAACCGAGCGTGGCGGCACGCCGATCGTGCTGACCTTCGATCCGCATCCGCCGCGCGTGCTGCGTCCCGACAAGGCGCCGCCGCTGCTGATGACGGCGCCGCAGAAGCAACGCGCACTCGAACGCGCCGGCGTAGCCGGCCTGGCCGTGGTTCGCTTCTCGCACGAGCTGGCGCGCTGGGAGCCTGACGTGTTCGTGCGGCGCGTGCTGGTGGATTGGCTGCGCGTCGCCGAGGTGTGGGTCGGCGCCGACTTCCTGTTCGGCCGCGAGCGCTCCGGCAACTTCTCGCTGCTGCGCACGCTGGGCCAGCAGGCCGGCTTCCGCGTCGAGAAGATCGATCCGATTCGCTACAAGGACTTCGTCGTCTCGAGCACGCGCATCCGGCGGCTGGTCACCGAGGGCCGGGTGGAGGAGGCGGGCGCGCTGCTCGGCCGTCATTACGCCATCGACGGCGTGGTCGTCGAAGGCGCGCGACGCGGCCGCGAGCTGGGTTTTCCAACCGCCAATCTCGACACCGCCAATGAACTCGTGCCGCCGCATGGCGTGTACGCGACGTTTGTCACAATCAACGGCGTGGTGCACCGCGCCGTCACCAACATCGGTCTGCGGCCGACGTTCGGCGAGGCAATGGCGACGAGCGTCGAAAGCCACCTGCTGGACTTTCACGGCGACCTCTACGGCCGTCCCGTCGAAGTGGCGTTCGTCCAGCGGCTGCGTGACGAACGGCGGTTTCCCGACGTCGAGGCCCTGCGCGAACAGATCGGCGCTGATCTGCGCCGGGCCGGGCGATTATTCGATAAGATTTCGGTCTGACCATGATGAGTCCCGACTCGTTTCACTTCACGGTGACCGTGCCCGGCGACCCGCGCCTGGTTGGCGTCGTTCGCGACCTGTGCGCGCATGCCGCCGGCTATGCGCGGTTGTCGTCCGAGGCGGCCGCCGCGCTGGCCGCGCGCGTCAGCGCCGCTGCCGAGGAAGCGACGGCCGGACGACACGACGTGATGTGCCCGCTCGACTTCGCCTGTGACGCCGGCGAACTCCGCGTGACCGTCGCCGGACAGACCATCACCCAACCGCTCGGCGTCTGACTGCATGCGCCTCTACAACACGCTGACCCGGCAGCAGGAGCCGTTCGAGCCCCTCCGCGATCACACCGTCCGCATGTATACCTGCGGACTCACCGTCTATGCCCGCGGCCACATCGGCAACTTCCGCACGTTCGTGTCGGTGGACGTGCTGCGCCGCGCCTTGAAGTACATCGGCGGCTGGCAGATGCGGCACGTCATGAACTTCACCGACGTCGACGACAAGACCATCGCCGGCGCCGAACGCGAAGGCGTCGGCCTGCGCGAATACACCGATCGCTACATCGCCGCCTTTCGTGAAGACGCCGCCCGCCTCGGCATCGAGCCCGTCGAGGAAACGCCGCGCGCCACCGATCCCGCCAACCTCGACGCCATGGCGACGATGATTCGGCAGCTCGAGGCGAATGGGCATACCTACACGAGCGACGGATCGGTGTACTTCAAGATCGCGTCGCTGCCCGACTACGGCAAGCTGGCGCGTCTGGATCACGACGGCATGCAGGCCGGCGCCCGCGTCGATACCGACGAATACAACAAGGAGAACGCGCGCGATTTCGTGTTGTGGAAGGCGACGAAGCCCGGTGAACCGACATGGGATTGCGGTGTCGGCCCTGGCCGTCCCGGCTGGCACATCGAGTGTTCGGCGATGGCGCTGCGCCTGCTTGGCGAGGCGCCGATCGACATCCACACCGGCGGTATCGACCTCGTGTTCCCGCACCACGAGAACGAGATTGCGCAGAGCGAAGGCGCCACCGGCAAGCCGTTCTCGCGCTTCTGGATTCACACCGAGCACCTGCTCGTCGACGGCCAGAAGATGTCGAAGTCGCTCGGCAACGTCTACACGCTGAGCGACATCACCGAGCGCGGCTTCCGCGTCTCGGCGCTGCGCTATCTGCTGCTCTCCGCGCATCATCGCAAGCAGCTCAATTTCACCTGGACCGGCATGCAGCAGGCGGAGGAGGCGCTGCGTCGTCTGATCGACTGCCTGGATCGTCTCGATACCGTGACGAGCAACGAGTCGCATCCGGAAATGGTGCGCGCCGCGACCGCCGCGCGTGCGGCCTTCGACGAAGCGTTGTCCGACGACCTCAATACCGCCGCCGGTCTCGCCGCGATGTTCGATCTCGTGCGCATCGTCAACACGGCGATCGACAGCCGACAGATTGGCAGGCCCGATCTGAAGACCGTGCATCACGCGTTTGAGCATTTCGACAAGGTGCTGGGCGTCATCAGCCTGCGCCGTGCCGAGGATGCGCAGCCGCCGATTCCCGAGGCGGAGATTCAGGCGGCCATCGAGGCGCGCCAGGCCGCGCGCCGGGCGCGGCAGTTTGCCGAAGCCGACCGCATCCGCGACGACATGGCGGCGCGGGGTGTGATCTTCGAGGACGGTCCGCAAGGCACGCGCTGGAAAAGGAAATGAGGTGGTAAGGGGCGCATAATGGCGTCATGGACGCGCCACTCCTGAAGACCCCGCTGCCGGGCCCCAAAGCCAAAGCCATCATCGACCGCGACCGCGAGGTGGTCTCGACCTCATATACACGCGGTTATCCATTCGTCATGGCGCGCGGCGAAGGTGCGGTCGTCGAGGACGTCGACGGCAACCGCTTCCTCGATTGCGCCGCCGGCATTGCCGTCAACTCCACCGGCCACTCGCATCCGCAGGTCGTCGCCGCCATCGTCGAGCAGGCGCAGAAGTTCCTGCACATGTCGGGAACCGATTTCTACTACGAGCCGCAGGTGCGACTGGGCGAGGTCTTCAACGAGATCGCGCCGTTCGACGGACAGAAGCGGTCGTTCTTCTCGAACTCCGGCACCGAGGCCAACGAGGCGGCGATCAAGCTGGCGCGTTACAGCACGAAGCGCCACGGCATCATCGCCTTCCTTGGCAGCTTTCACGGCCGCACGCTGGGGTCGCTGTCGATGACGGCCAGCCGCGCGATCCAGCGCAAGGGCTTCGGGCCGCCGCTCGCGGGTACGTATCACGCGCCGTATCCGAACTGTTATCGCTGTCCCTCGGGGCGCGGGCCGGCGGCGTGCGCGGCCGATTGCCTGAACTTCATCCAGGATCAACTGCTGGTCCACCTCATCTCGCCGGACGAAGTGGCGGCGGTGATGGTGGAACCGATTCAGGGCGAAGGCGGCTACATCGTGCCGCCGCCGCAGTTCCATCAACGCCTGCGCGAGTTGACGCGACAGCACGGCATCCTGTTGATGTGCGACGAGGTGCAGTCGGGCATGGGCCGCACCGGCCGCATGTTCGCCATCGAGCACTTCGGCGTGCACCCCGACGTCGTGACGGTGGCCAAGGGTGTGGCCTCCGGCATGCCGCTCGGCGTGACGACGGCGCGGGCCGAGGTGATGTCGTGGCCGCCGGGCGCGCATGCGAGCACGTTTGGCGGCAATCCGGTGTCGTGCGCGGCGGCGATGACCACCATCGATCTGCTGCGGACGTCGCTGATACGGAATGCGGCCGAGGTCGGCGACTACCTGCAGGACGGACTGCGCGCGCTGATGGACAAGCACCCGCTGATCGGCGACGTGCGCGGGCGCGGGTTGATGATCGGCATCGAACTCGTGCGGAATCGGAAGACGAAGGAACGAGCGACAACCGAGCGTGATCGCGTGGTGGATGCGTGCTTCGCGCGCGGGTTGCTGATTCTGGGCGCCGGCCGCAACGCGCTGCGTCTGTCGCCGCCGCTGGTGCTGACCAAGGCGCAGGCCGACATCGCGCTGAAGATTCTCGACGAAGCGCTCAGCGATGTGACGAAAGGCTGAGCGCACGAGTCTGGTGATCTCGCGAAGCCAGATTCGCAGTGCTGTCGTGGCCCTGGCTTTGCAGTTCAGCAGAGCATGACCATGGAGCGGCAGGCGTTGGGGGTGCGGGGAGAAACGCTGGCGTGCGAGGCGCTGGTGGCGCGCGGCTACATCATCCGCCACAGGCGCTATCGCACCCGCTACGGCGAACTCGACATCGTCGCCGACCACGGCGGCGTGCTCGTGTTTGCCGAAGTCCGGGCGCGCGCGAGTGGCAGATTTGGCGACGGCGCGGAGTCCGTCACGGCGCAGAAACAGCAACGCGTGGCGGCGATGGCAGAAGCCTACATGGGCCTTGAGCAAGTGCGCCCGGGCCTGTGCCGCTTCGACGTCGTGGCGGTCGACGCCTCTATCGAGCCGCCGATGGTCACGGTGTATCCGGACGCGTTTCGCCCCGGCTGGTAGAGAAGATCACGTCGGGAGGCGGGAACCGAGCTGGACCGGGAGGCGGGAGGCGGAAACGCAGACGCTTGCCGGGACGGTCCCTCGCCGTTCAGTCCCGGCACCCGTGCAGTCCCGATCGGCGAAGCAGTCCCGGTCTTCAGTCCGTCCCGCGAATGCAGTCCCGAAGAAAGCGGCAGTCCCGATGGCGGCTCCGGTCCCGGTCTTGTCGATGAGTCCGTCCGGGCTTGATTCCCCCTCGTTGCCCTCAACCGTGGCGTCTGCTACAATCAGGTTTCGTTCGCGAGCGGGAATAACTCAGTGGTAGAGTGCGACCTTGCCAAGGTCGAAGTCGCGGGTTCGAATCCCGTTTCCCGCTCCATCCGCTTCCGCGCCAGGGTCTGCCGGCGCGCGAGGGGGGCAGCCCACCGAGGCTCGACTGGCGAGCGCAGGTGGGCTTCTTGCTGTCTGGGGCGCCCGCCTCGGAGAGTGAGTCCCGCACGTCAAGCGGCGCCGTCGCCAAGTGGTAAGGCAGAGGTCTGCAAAACCTCCATCCCCGGTTCAAATCCGGGCGGCGCCTCCAACATCCCCAAGTCCGTTCCGGACAC
>JADZCY010000412.1 GCA_020851325.1 Acidobacteriota bacterium
AGTTCGAGGTGACCGACAAGGCGCTGGACTTTCTCGGCTTCCGCGCGCTGCGCGATCTGCTGGGTTCAGTCGGCCACAGCAGCGCCGGCCGTCACGACACGCGGGATCTGTCGACCGGCGTGGAGACGAGCGGCGCGCCGAAGCCGTACGAGTTCGGCGACACACTCAACATCGACGCCACGGCCACCATCCTCAACGCGGTGACACGACAGGCGGCGGAACGTGCTGCCGCCGACGATGCACGCGCGAGCGATGCCGCGGAGGCGCACAGCGACGCGACGGAACTTGCCTGGCCTGAGCACGGTCGAAGGCGGTCCCGCGAACCGGACGCGCCCGAACCGGCGGGCCCCGCCGTGGTGACGAGCGGCATCGACATCGACTACCAGGATCTTATGGTGGCGCAGGGCGAGTATCAGAGCTCCTGCGCGACGGTGCTGATGCTGGATTGCAGCCACAGCATGATCCTCTACGGCGAGGATCGCTTCACGCCGGCCAAGCGCGTGGCGATGGCGCTCGCCCACCTGATTCGCACGCAGTATCCCGGCGACACGCTGCAGGCGGTGCTCTTCCACGACAGCGCCGAAGAGATTCCGGTCCGCGAACTCGGACGCGTGCGCGTCGGCCCTTACTACACCAACACGCGCGAGGGCCTGCGGCTGGCCCGCCGCCTGCTCGAGAAGCAGCGCAAGGACATGCGGCAGATCGTCATGATCACCGACGGCAAGCCGTCTGCGCTGACGCAGCCCGACGGCCGCATCTACAAGAACGCCTTCGGCCTCGATCCGTTCGTCATGGCGGAAACGCTGGCCGAGGTCTCGGCCTGCGCCCGCGCCGGCATCATGATCAACACCTTCATGCTGGCGCAGGACTACGACCTCGTCGCCTTCGTCCGCCGCGTCAGCGCGATGTGCCGCGGCAAGGCCTACTTCACCACGCCGTACACGCTGGGCCAGTATGTGCTGATGGATTACATGGACAAGAAGACGCGCATGGTGCACTGAGATGGGCGACGACACGATTCCGATTTTTCCACTGCCATCGGTGGTGCTGTTCCCGAACGTCTTCCTGCCGCTCCACATCTTCGAGACGCGCTATCGCCAGATGATCAACGACGTCCTCGACGGCGACCGCATGATCGGCATGACGCTGCTGAAGTCGGCCGAAGAGGTCGACGCCAGCGGACGGCCGGCGGTCTACGACGTCGGCTGCTCGGGCGTCATCACGCACCTCGAACGGCTGGCCGACGGCCGCTTCAACCTCGTGCTCCGCGGCGTCGAGAAGTTCCGCATCCACGGCGAAACCGAACCGGTCAACGGCCGGCTCTATCGCACCGCCATCATCAGCCCCCTCGACGAAACGGTGAACGACGCGGCGCGGCTGGCGCTGGCGTCCGAGCGGCGGCAACTGGAACTGCGGCTGGCGCCGCTCTTCGAACGGGCGCGGGCCGACTCGTTCCTGCCGCAGGCGATGCCCGACACCGACCTGGTGAACGCGCTGGCGCAGTATCTGGAGTTCGATCCGGTGGAACGGCAGGCGCTGCTCGAGCGCGACGGACCGGTGGCGCGCTGCCGCGCGCTGATGGAACTGCTCGACGTGAAGGCGCTGCTCGATCAGATGAGCGCCGGCGATCCGGGCATCCTGCACTGAACGCCGGGCGCGGGGCCGGGCGGCGCGTCAGTGCGTCATCGCGTAGATGACGGCGTTGATCGCAAACGCATAGCCGTTCGGCGAGAACTGATAGAAGAACTCCGGGTCCTCGCCTTCCCGCTCCCACGAATCGGCGATGTCGGTGTCGTGCGTCATCAGCACCATCATGTTGCCGTGGCGATCGTAGATGGCCTTGATATCGGGGACGGCCGTCTCCAAGCCGCGTTCGCTCGTCTCGCCGCCGGTGCGCCGCCAGTGCATGATCGACGGGATCTGCGGCACGGTTTTCACCTCGAACAACGAGCGCCAGAACGCGCTCGACGGCGGCACGTCCGACACTGGGAACTCACCCGGCGGCAGGACGCGGCTCAACTGCGAGATCCACACCTGCCAGGCGCGTTCGCCCCAGAAGTCGTCCACCCACAGGAAGCCGCCCTTGGCGAAGTAATCGCGCAGCGCGACGATGTCCTCGGCCGAGAAGTCCACCGTGCCGATGTCGGCGGCGATGAGAAACGGACACTGGAACAGGAACGGATCCGTCGGCTTGACGACGAGATGATTGGAATCGCCGGAGGGCTGGCGACTGATGCGCACCTTGCTTAACTCGGCGAGACGGATCGGGAAGTTGAGATCGGCGCCGGGATAGTCGGTGTTCCAGCCCGAGCCGCTCGGCTCGCGCCACGCGCTGGTGAACATCAGCCGGCAGAAGTTGAAGCCGCCGTCGAAGCTCTCCGCCGTCGGATAGCGTGGCGGCGTGCGCCGGCCCCAGCCGCCGCGCCACATGAACGGCTCCTGCGCCGCGACACTGGCGGTGACGAGCAGCAGGAGCAGCGCGGCGAGACGAGGGAAGCGCGGCATCGAACGACACTCAATGCGTCATCGCGTAGACAGCCACGTTCATCCCCAGGGCGTAGCCGTTCGGCGAGAACTCGTAGAAGTAGGACGGATCCTCGCCCTCGCGTTCCCACGAATCGGCGATATCCGTGTTGTGCGTCATCAGCACCATGACGCGGCCGTGCTGATCGGTGATCGCCGCCATGTGCGCGCGCGCGGAGAGCGGTCCCATCTCCGAGGTTTCACCGCCGGTCTGCGCCCAGTACTGCCACGCCGGTACCTGCGGCACCGCCGCCACCTGGAACAGCGACCGGAAGATGGCGTGGTCCTCGGTCAGATCGCGGATCGGGAACTGCCCCGGCGGCAGCACCTTGGCGATCTCGCGCGCGAAGTCGTCCCACGCGTATGGGCCCCAGTAGTCGTCGACCCACAGGAAGCCGCCCTTCATCAGGTAGTTGCGTAGTCCCGCGGCGTCTTCCGGCGAGAAGCCGGCGCTGCCCGGGTCCGAGGCCATGACGAACGGACACATCGACAACCAGTCCGCCGTCGGTTCGACGACCAGATGCTTCGGCTCGCCCTTGCCCTGTCGCGTCACCGTTGTCTTGGTCATCTCCGACAGCCGCGTCGAGAAGTTGATGTCGGCGTACGGATAGTCGGTGCCCCAGCCCATGCCGCGCTGCTGCGATCGCACGGCGGTGTACATCAACCGGCAGAAATGAAAACCGCCGTCCTGATCGGCGTCGGTCGGGATGCGTGGCGGCACACCCGCCTCGCCGCCCCAGCGGCCGAACCCGCCGCGCCCACGACCGCCCCATCCGCGCTGCGCCTCGGCCAAACCGGCGGCCAGCAGCACGGCGACGATCGTGGCCGCGGCAAGGCGTGTCATCTCGGCGCCTTGGGCCGCGACAGCGACCGGTAATACTCCTCGACCAGCGATCGGAACTCCGGCGGCACGTCTTCGGAACCAGCGACGACCGCGCGGTCGGCGTCGGCGTTGGCTTGACGACGGAGGTTGTATTCGAAGCGCTTGATACCTTCGGCGACGAACGACTGGAGCCGCGCCAGTTCGTTCACGTCGCGATACGTGCGCTCGGAGTCGAGTTCACGCATGCGCCGCATGATCTCGTCGAGTTCGCGCGGGTCGATGTTCTGCTCGCGCAGTTGATTGCGGAGCGCCTGCGCCTCGCCGAGCCAGCGGCGTGCTTCACCGCGGAACTGGCGGATGTCGTCGGCGGTGTAGTAGTCGCCGGGACGTCCGTTCCACGGGCCGCCGCCCCACGCGCCACCGCGTGTGTCGCCACCGCCCATGGCGCCATCCGCGCCACCCGCCTGGCCTTGCTGACCACCTTGCCCCTGCTGGCCGGACTGCCCCGACTGGCCCTGCTGACCGGACTGGCCCTGTTGGCCTTGCTGCCCCTGCTGGCCCTGTTGGCCGGACTGTCCCTGTTGGCCTTGTTGGCCCTGCTGACCCGATTGGCCTTGCTGTCCGGACTGACCTTCCTGTCCGGGCTGACCGTCCTGACCGCGCTGGCCCTCGCGCCCTTCCCGCCCCTGTTCGTTGCCTTGGCCCTGCTGATCACCGCGACCGGATCGGCCCTGCCGTGCGCGTTCTTCCATCCGCCGGCCGAGCGACTCGGCGTAGCGCGCCAGATCGCGGGCGCGTTCCAGGGCGTCGACGCCGCGATTCTGTCCCATGCGATCGGCGGCCTGCCCGGCCTGCTGCAGCGTCTCGCGCATCTGGTCGATGTTGACGCCGATCTGCGCCTCGAGATTGCGCGCGAACTCCTCGGGCGCGCCACCCTGCGCGGCACGCTTCGAGTAGCGGATCTTTTCCTTCAACTGATTCTCGCGAATGCTGTTGGCGGCTGCCGACAACTGACGCGATACATCCTTGGCGTCTTTCGCCGTCTCGTTCGTCAGGCGATCGAGCTGCTGTTCGAGCGCGGCGACCTTCTGTTCGAGCGCGTCCTTGCGCTGGCCGACGAGCTGCGCCCGACCAATGCGATCCGCGCCCGCATTCGGCAAGTCGTTCACATCGTCAGCAATGTTCTTCTGCTCTTCGGCAATCTCGTCGGCCTGGCGCATCGCGTCGCGCACGTCGCGTCCGGCGCGATCGCCCTGCGACTGCTGCAACTGCCGCTGCGCTTCACGCAGGCGCTCGGCCGCCGCGGCGGCCTGCCCTTCGCCGGCGCCGTTGCCGTTGGCGGCGGCGCGTCGCATCTGATCGGCGGCGTCGCGCAGTTGTCGCGCCGTGTTGGCCAGGTCCTGACGGTTCTGCTCGCGCGACAACCGTTCGAGCTGACGCGCCGCTTCTTCCGCCTGTTCGGCGAGCGCGCGCTGCAGGTCACCGCCGCTGCCGCGCGGCGCCTGTCCGGCGGCCATGCGGCGCTGGCGTTCCAGTTCCTGTTCCTGACGCCGAGCCAGGTCCTTCAGCTTCTCGGCCAGTTCGTCGACACGCTGGTCGTTGGCCTGCTGGCTGGCGCGCTGGTTGGTCTCGTACTGGCTCGCCATGCGATCCAGTTCCATCTTGAACAGGTCGCCCAGATCCTCTGCGATCGAGCCGGCCCCACCGCCGCCGCCACCGCCGGCATTCTGCTGCGTCTGCACCTGCAGCTCGAACTCTTCCTCCGCCTGCTGCAGCATCTGCAGCGCACGCTGTTCCGGCGGCAGCGCCTTCTCGGGACTCTGCCCCTGCAGGCCGCCCTCGGCCTCCTTCATCGCATCGGCGGCCTTCGGCAGCAGCTCGGCGATCTTCTTGAACGACGGATCGGGCGTCACGAGCTGACTGTTCATGCGCTCGACGAGTCCTTCCACCTGCTCGCGCAGGCGGCCCTGCGACAGCGTCAGCACCGTCATGCCTTCGCGGAACTTCTCGTTGCCGATCTGCCGGCGATCGCGCTGCATGTTGAAGGTGCCGGCGATGATCTGCCGCTGCTGCTGCGACAGCGCGCCGACCTGATCCATGCCGCCGCCCCCACCGCCGCCGCCACCGCCCATCGACATGGCCGGCTTGAAGTCCTTGTCGAACGGCCGGATACGCAGGAAGA